>NZ_JAMLIX010000001.1:0-323750 GCF_023953965.1 Bosea sp. (in: a-proteobacteria) | reverse complement strand
CAGCATGATCCGGTTCCGGGGCCGGGCTTGCGGCTACTTGGCGGCGCCGATCGGCAGCCAGTCGGTCAGCGCGACGGGCTTGTCGCCCTTCCACTGATAGACGCGGATGCCGTTGGCGCCGGTGCGCTTGTTCGGCCCGTAGCTGACGGGGGCCATCAGGCCGGCCTCGAAGTTCTTGGTGTTCTCCAGCGTGGCGAGCACGCTTTCGCGGGTGGGCGATGCGCCCGCCGCCTTCAGCGCGGCGACGATGACCTTGGCGTGGACGTAGCCGACCATCGCCCCCCAATCGAGCGCTGTCTGCGGGAAGTATTGCTTCATCAGCGCCGCGAGGTCCTGGGCGGCCTCGGAATCCGAGAACTGGGTTTCGATCTCGCTGCCGAAGACCATGCCGTTGATGGCCGGGCCGAGCAGCTTCAGCATCGGCGCGGAGGAGCCGACGCTGAAGGTCGCCCAGGTCGGGGTGTAGTTGGCGCCGGCCGCCTGCTTTACCGCGGTCGCCGTCGAGGGGGCGACGCCCATGGAGATCACCGCGTCGACGCCGGCGTCGCGCAGCTTCAGCACATGGGTGCTGAAATCGGTGGTGCCGCGCTCGTAGCCGACATCGGCGGCGAAGCTGACGCCGAGTTCCTTGAAGGCGCGCTCGATGCCGATGCGGCCGACCTCGCCGAGATCGTCGTTCTGGTAGAGATAGCCGATCTTCTTGAAGCCCATCTCCTTGGAGAGCTGGCGGGCGACGTAGTACATCACGTCGGAATAGTTCGCCATCAGGCCGAAGGTGTATTTGCGCGGCGGCTCCGGCGAGGCGTTGACGGTGAAGAACGGCACCTTGACCTGATCGGCATAGGGCGCGACGGCGAGCGTGGTGGGCGTGCCCATCGCGCCGAACAGCAGGAAGACGCCGTCGCGCTCGACCAGCTTCTTGGCGCCGGCGAGCGTCCGGGCCGGCTGGTAGGCGTCGTCCTCGACCAGCCAGTTGATCTTGCGGCCGTTGATGCCGCCCTGTTCGTTCACCCGGTTGAAATAGGCGCGGATCGCCTGCTCGTAGGGCTCGGTCACCAGGCGCACCGGGCCGCTGACGGCGAAGACGCCGCCGAGCTTGATCTCCTTGTCGGTGATACCGGACGCCGTCTGGCCGTAGGCCGGCAGCACGGCGCTTCCCATGAGGCCGGCAGCCGCGACAAGGCCTTCGCGCCGCGTCAGTTTAATCGTCATCTAGGCATCCTCCCCTGGAAGGCGGACCATTCCATCCGCTCGTTTGCGTGGACATCAGCCGGCAGCGGCCATCGCTTCGTCGGGCCTGCAGGCAATCAACATCGCCGAATCGCCGCTCTGGGTGACGACGCCGTTCTGATTCACGATCTCGAAAAAGCGCTCGATCACGCCGCGGCCGGGCTTGCTGGTCAGCCGCTTGCCGGTGATCGTCATGCGCACATGCAGCGTGTCGCCGATCAGGATCGGCGCATGGAATTTCCAGTTGTCGAGCGAGAGCATGGCGAGCGCCGAGAGCTCGAACACGCCCCAGCGCGTGAACATGCCGGTGAGCAGGGTTATGCCGAAGATGCCGCCGACGACGCGCTTGCCGAACGGCGTCGAGCGGGCGAACTCCTCGTCGCAATGCAGCGGGTTCCAATCGCCCGAAAGCATGCAGAACATGGTCGAATCGGCCTCGGTGACCGTCCGCCCGGTGCTGACGAAGACGCGCCCTGCCTCGATATCCTCGTAGTAGAGCGTATGCGTGTCCGCCATTCCGATGCCTCCTCCCCGGCGGGCGCATGGCTGCGCCTCTTGCCTGATCGATTCATATCATATGAAATGATTATCGCAACGGCCAAATCGCGCGGCATGCCGCCGAGGGCCGGGGCTTGACTTCGCCGGCATCCCGGCATCCGAAACACGGACGGCAGGGAGGCCCGAGGTGACGACGACCATGCACGATGATTGTGCCTTCACGCTGGAGACCTTCCTGCCCTACCACCTGCACACCGTTTCCTCGCTGATCATGCAGCTGACGACCCGTCGCTATGCCCGCGAGCTCGACGTTTCGGTGGCCGAGGGGCGTGTGTTGACGGCGGTGTCGAGCTTCGGCCCGCTCTCCACCCACGAAATCGCCGGGCGTACCCGCATGGACAAGGCGAAGGTCAGCCGGGCGGTGAAGCACCTCGTGGCGCGCGGATGGCTGCTGCGCGACATCAACCCGGACGACAACCGGCTGATCATGCTGACGCTGACGCGCGAGGGCCGGAAGATCCATGACGCCGTCGTGCCGATCATCACGGCCATCGAGCGCGAGATCGTCGATGCGATCGGCGCCAACTCCAAGGCGGCATTCATGGAGATGCTGACGAAAATCGAAGAGAGACTGGATAAATCAATGTTGGAAGATAGTTTATTGACGGATAAAAGCTGAAATTAGATAATTTATAATTATAAATAAGTTTTTTATGTATAGGCCCTCAGATTGAACGATTTTATATTGTTATAATAACGCCGGATTGGTTCATCGGGCCATCGAGCGAACCGGCCCTGCCCATTGCGCGGGCGATCATGCGTTGCAGCCGACATGTTGGGGCGTCCTAATCTCCATCCGCGCGAAAAACGCCCTTTGTCACGAGCCTTGAATAGCAGTCCACGAGCTCTTCCTTCGTGAGTCGCCCGCCTTCCTGGTACCAGGCCGTGAGGCCGGTCAGCATGGCGATGATTGCGAAGGTTGCCACGCGCACATCGGAAACTGAAAACAGGCCCTCGTCGATACCGTCTTTGAGGATCTCGCTGAGGATGTCCTCATAACGACGGCGCATCGCCACGACCTTTGATCGGCTGTCGGGGGCAAGGCTACGCATCTCCATATTGGCGATGAAGACTTCCTTGGGCTTGGCCGCATGATAGCGCACGTGGAACGCGATGAAGGCCTCGAGCCTCTCCTTGGCGCTCGCCGCCACGGGCCTGATTCCATCCCACTGGGACAATAATTCGGTCAGATGGCTGACGATGATCGTCGTCAACAGGTCGTTTTTGCTCGGGTAGTAGCGGTAGAGCGAACTCGCTTGGAGGCCGACATGCTCTGCGATTCCCCGCAGCGTGACGGCTTCAAAGCCCTTGGCGGCGATGAGATCGATCGCGGCACGGCGGATCGCAGCTTCAGTCCGCGCTCCATCTGAACCCGCTGTTCGTGCCATCGCAGCCCCGATCCCGCCCGCTTCGGGTCGTGCATAGGACCGGGGCGCTTGACATTCAACACAAGGCCATAAAGAAACGGTCAACCGTTCGATTATTGCGCCGACATGGAAATGAAGGCGGTGCCTGTGTGAGGGGGGATCGAAGCGTGCCGGCACTTCCGAGCGGCGTGGATCGCCGCCTTCCGCCTTTCGCCGAAAACGCGGCCGCCATGCGCGCGCTGGTTGACGACCTGCGCTCGCAGCTCGACCGGGTCGCCCGCGGGGGCAGCGACGAGGCCAGATCCAGGCACCTGTCCCGGGGAAAGTTGCTGGCCCGCGACCGGATCGAGCTGTTGCTCGATTCCGGTTCGCCGTTTCTCGAAGTCGGGCCCATGGCCGCGCACGGGCTCTACGGCGATGAGGTGCCGAGCGCGAGCCTCGTCGCCGGCATCGGGCGCGTGAGTGGCCGCGAATGTATGGTCATTGCCAATGATGCGACGGTGAAGGGTGGCACATACTACCCGCTGACCGTGAAGAAGCACCTGCGAGCGCAGGATATCGCTCTACAAAACCGGCTTCCCTGCATCTACATGGTCGATTCAGGCGGTGCGTTTCTGCCGTTGCAGGACGAGATCTTTCCTGACGAGCGAAATTTCGGCCGCATCTTTTACAACCAGTCGCGCATGTCGGCGGCCGGCATTCCGCAGATCGCCATCGTGATGGGCTCCTGCACAGCAGGCGGCGCCTATGTCCCGGCCATGTGCGACGAGAGCATCATCGTGCGCGACCAGGGCACGATCTTCCTGGGTGGACCGCCGCTGGTGAAAGCGGCGACCGGCGAGGTCGTCACGGCAGAGGAACTCGGCGGCGCCGACGTCCATACCAGGCAATCCGGCGTTTCCGATCACTACGCTCACGACGATGCGCACGCCATTGGCATCGCACGGCGGATCGTCGCGGGCCTGAACGGCCCGGAGAAATCGGCGCGCGGCCTGATCGCGTCGCGTGAGCCGCTCTACCCGGCCGATGACCTCTACGGCATCGTCCCGGCCGATCCGCGCAAACCCTTCGACATCCGCGACATCATCGCCCGCATCGTCGATGCCTCGGAATTCGACGAATTCAAGGCCCTGTACGGACCGACTCTCGTCTGTGGTCTCGCCCATATCTGGGGGCAGCCGGTGGGTATCCTCGCCAATAACGGGATCCTGTTCAGCGAGAGCGCGCTCAAGGGGGCGCACTTCATCGAGTTATGCAGCCAGAAGAACATTCCGCTGCTTTTCCTGCAGAACATCACCGGCTTCATGGTCGGCAGGAAATACGAGGCCGGCGGTATCGCCAAGGATGGCGCCAAGCTCGTGACCGCCGTCTCCACCACGAATGTGCCCAAGTACACGGTTGTGATCGGCGGCAGCTATGGTGCCGGCAATTACGGCATGTGCGGCCGCGCTTATTCGCCCCGCTTTTTGTGGATGTGGCCGAACGCACGGATTTCCGTCATGGGCGGGGAACAAGCGGCGACGGTGCTGTCTCTGCTGCGGCGTGAGGCGATCGAGGCCAAGGGCGGGGTGTGGAGCGCCGAGGACGAGGAGGCGTTCCGCGCGCCGATCCGCGAGCAGTACGAGCGCCAGGGGCACCCCTACTACTCGACCGCACGGCTCTGGGACGATGGCGTGATCGACCCGGTCGATACGCGCCGCGTCCTCGCGCTTGCGCTGAGCGCCGGCCGCAACGCGCCGGTTGAGCCAACCCGTTTCGGCCTGTTCAGGATGTGAGCCATGAGCCACGCCCGCACCAGGACCGGGAATGGCTTCCTGCGGCTGGGGCCTGGCCGCCGCGTGGCCGCATTTCAGCGTTGGAGCGCAACTATGGGCGCCCGACGAGGCCGGGGGCGGGATTCGGCGCTTTCCTCTTGCACCACACTCCAGCCTGAGCGCCTAGGGAGGAGACGTCGATGACGACCGCATCGCCGCCGCTGGCGCGGCGCTTCACCAAGCTGCTGATCGCCAATCGCGGCGAGATCGCCTGCCGGATCATCCGCACGGCAAGCCGCATGGGCCTGCAAACGGTGGCGGTCTATTCCGAAGCGGACAAGGATGCCGAGCATGTCTCGCTGGCGGACGAGGCCGTATGGATCGGGCCTGCCGCCGCCGCGGAAAGCTATCTGAGAATAGACCGCGTCATCGCGGCCGCGCGGCGCACCGGGGCAGGGGCTATCCATCCCGGCTACGGCTTCCTGTCCGAGAATCAGGACTTCGCCATCGCCTGTCGTGAAGCCGGCCTCGTCTTCGTCGGGCCGCCGGTCGAGGCGATCCGCGCCATGGCGTCGAAAGCCGCCGCGAAGACGCTGATGGAGACATCGGGCGTTCCGCTCGTGCCCGGCTATCACGGGGCGGAGCAAGACGTCGAAAAGCTTGCCGCCGAAGCCGCGCGGATCGGCTTTCCGGTCCTCGTCAAGGCCTCGGCCGGAGGCGGCGGGAAAGGCATGCGGATCGCCGAGGATGCGACCGGCATTGCCGCCGCCATCGGCGCCGCGAAGCGCGAGGCGCAGGCCGCCTTCGGCGACGATCATGTCCTGATCGAAAAGTTCATTATGCGGCCGCGGCACATCGAGGTGCAGATCTTCGGTGACACCCATGGCAATGTCGTCTCGCTCTTCGAGCGCGAATGCACGCTGCAGCGGCGGCATCAGAAGGTGGTGGAGGAGGCTCCGTCCTCCTCGCTGACCGAGGCGGAACGCGAGCGCATCTGTTCGGCGGCGCGTGCGGCCGGCGCTGCGGTCGGCTACACCGGGGCCGGCACGGTCGAGTTCGTCGCCAACGAGGACGGCTTCTACTTTATCGAGATGAACACGCGGCTCCAGGTCGAGCACCCGGTGACGGAGATGATCACGGGGCTCGATCTGGTGGAGTGGCAACTTCGTGTCGCCTTCGGCGAAGCGCTGCCGCTGGCGCAGGACGAGATCACGCGGCGCGGCCATGCGGTCGAGGTCCGCATCTATGCCGAGGATCCACAGAGCGGTTTCCTGCCGTCTATCGGCCGTATCGAGAGTTGGCGGCAGCCGGCGGCAGGCCCGGGCATCCGCATCGACAGCGGCTTTCGCGAGGGTGACACCATCACCCCCTACTACGACCCGATGTTGGCGAAGCTCATTGTCGGCGGTGCTGATCGGCTCGAGGCGTTCAGCCGGCTGCAGGACGCGCTCGCCGGCTTCCAGGTCGCCGGCGTGAGGTCCAATGTCGCGTTCCTCAAGGCGCTCGTGGCCCATCCCGCCGTTCGCGCCGGGACGATGGACACCGGTTTCATCGAGCGCGAGCTCCCGCAGCTTTTGGCGCAAGGCGAGGGCGGGATCGACGAGCGCGATCTGGCGGCCGCCGCGGCCGCCTTCCTCGCCCGGCTCCGCAAGCCCGCTGCCTCGCCCTGGGACAGCACGGACGGCTGGACGATCATCGGCCGGCGCCGCCTGCGTTTGGTCTTTGACGACATCGAGATCGCCATCGACTACCGCCGCGACGGCCTGATCCTGGCGACGCCTGGCGGGGCGCGTGCGTTTCGCGTGAATGTCCGGACCGACGGGCGGCTCGACGTTTTCCACGGTGACGGCAAGGAGGTCGTCTCGGCGGTCTGGCTGGGCCGCGAGGTCGAGGTCTCCACCGCGCGCGGTAGTCGCCGTTTCACACTTGCCGATCCTTTCGCCGGCACGGATGCGGCGGCTGTCGATGCAGGACATGTGCGTGCGCCCATGCCAGGATCCGTCACCCATGTGCTGGCCGCGCCCGGAGACAGGATGAAGCGGGGCGATCCCCTTCTGGTTATCGAGGCCATGAAGATGGAGCACATGTTGCGCGCCCCTGCCGACGGCAGGCTGGTCATGCTGCGCTGCGCGGTCGGAGACTTCGTTCAGGAAGGCACAGACCTCGTCGAATTCGAGATCGAGGCGATGGACGAATGACGCATGCCGCAGGTGAAAGCCTGACGCGCGATTTCCGGCCGCTCATCTTCCCGCGCGATAGCCGCTGACCTGTCGGCCATCCTCATCCCGCAGCAGGAGGAAGCCGGGGATGGCCAGGAGCGGCAGGATGGCCAGCACCAGGAAGGCCACGTGGAAGTCGCCCGTCGTTAGCGGGCCGTTGTCGAGATTGAGGACGGCGAGCAGCGAGGCGCTCACCGAGACACCGAGGCTGACGCTGAGCTGTTGCAATATGCCGCCCAGGCTGGTGGCGCTGCTCAGCCTGCTGTCCGACAGGTCCGCATATGCGAGGGTGTTCGTGCCCATGAAATGGGCCGCACGCACCAGCCCGAAGATGAAGATGTAGAGCATGATCGCCCAGGCCGGCGTAGTCTCGCCGATGAGCGCGAAGCCCGCCAACAGGATGGCGGATGTGATCGCGCTGCCCGTCAGCAGCTTGGCGAAGCCAAAGCGCCGCAGAAGCGAGGACATCGCCCAACGGGAGAGCACGGCGCCGGCGCTGATGAGGAAGGTGAGCGATCCCGAGGCGATCGCGCTCATGCCGAAGCCGAGCTGCAGCATCAGCGGCAGCAGGAACGGCACGCCGTTGATCGCGATCCGGCTCAAGCCACCGGCGAGCGTGCCCACGGCGAATGCGCGGTCGCGGAACAGGGTGAGATCGACCACCGGCGAGGCGGCGGTGCGAGCATGGTGGGCGAACAAGAACAGCAGCAATACCCCGGTAAAGCTCAGCGAAAGCATCATCGGGGTCGAGACGACAGGGTGACTGACGTTCTCCAGCGCGAACTGCAGCAGCACGATACCGCTACCGACCATGAGAAAGCCGCGGAGGTCGAACCTGCTTCGTGTTTCGCTGCGCGCGTCGTCCAGGCAGCGCAGCGCCAGCACAATGCCGGCGATTCCGAAGGGGATGTTCGCGTAGAAGATCCAGCGCCAGGACAGGTAGGTGGTGAGAAAACCTCCAAGCAAAGGCCCGATGACAGGGCCGATGATCGCCGGCAACGTCATGTATAGCATCGCCGTCATCATCTCGCGGCGCGGGAAGCTGCGCAACAGGATCAGCCTTCCGACCGGGGTCATCATCGCTCCTCCGAGGCCCTGGAGGATCCGCATCGCGACGAGCATTCCGTAGCTGTTGGCGACGCCGCACAGCGCGGAGGCGATGGTGAAGATCGCAAGGGCCGCAATGAAGACGCGCCGCGCTCCGAAACGGTCAGCCATCCATCCGCTGACCGGAATGAAAGCGGCGACGGTCAGCACATAGGCGGTCACCGCTGTGTTGAGGTGGACAGGCGAGGTCCCGAGGCTGCGGGCCATGTCCGGAATGGCGGTGGTGATGATGGTCGAATCGAGCTGTTCCATCAGGAACGCCATGGCGACCATCACGGGAATCAGGATGCGGAGCCGGGGCGTGCGCTGCGTTACGAAGGCCGGTTCGTCTTGCGAAATCTCCGGAGAAGGCCGGAAAGGCGGCTTGTGCTCGCCGTCAGACAACCGCACGTCTCGCGACTCCTCACGATAGGTTTTCCCGTTAACCCGCGTCGCCGAGCTAGAGCATAACCGTCACGCTTTTCAACTGCGTGCAGGCAAACATCTCTTCGATCGACTCTTCCCGCGAGGTTCCCGACTGCTTGAACCCACCGAAGGGGATTCCCAGGTGGTGCACGCTCGCATCGTTGACCCACATATAGCCTGCATCGATGCGGCGGGTGGCGCGAAGCGCCAGGGACAGGTTCGTCGTCCAGATCGATGCGGTCAAGCCGTATTCAAGGGCGTTTACATCGTCGAACAGCGCATCTTCGTCTTTCCATCGGACGATGGAAACGACGGGTCCGAAAATTTCTTCCCGCATGATGCGCATCGACATGCCGACATCGGTAAAGATGGTCGGCTCCAGGAAGAAGCCTTTGTCCAGGGGCTTGGATGTGATGCGCTTCCCCCCGTGATGCAGCGTCGCGCCCTCCTTGAGCCCCGTTTCGATGTAGCCCTGGACGCGCTCGAATTGTGCCGCGCTCGAAAGGCAGCCCATCTCGGTCGCGGGATCCGTCGGCAGGCCGATCCGCAGGGTTTTGACTTCGTCGACGATCATCGGAAGCAGTTTCTCATAGACATCTTCATGGACGAAAACCCGGCTGGTCGAATTGCACGATTGACCTGTGGTCCAGCGGAAGTTCATCCCCTTGACCACGCCTGCGGCGGCGCGCTCGAGCTCCGCATCGGGGAAGACGATCAGCGCGTTCTTTCCACCCAGTTCGAGCGAGAGATGTTTGACCGTGTCGCTCGCCGCGCGCATGACCGCCCGCCCGGCCGCGATGCTTCCGATCACCGCGACCTTCGCGACTCCGGGGTGGCTCGCCAGCGCCGCGCCCGCTGCCCTGCCGCCGGTCACCACGTTGAAGGTGCCGGGGGGTAAGAGGTCGCTCCAGAGTTCCGCCACACGCAGAGACGACAGCGGCGTCTGCTCGGGCGGCTTGACCACCACGGTATTGCCGGCGATCAGCGGGCAGGCGGCCTTCAAGGCGGTGAACAGGAACGGGTGGTTGAAGGCGCCGATCCGGGCGATGACACCCAGCGGCTCGCGGACGGTGAAGGCAAAGACATCGTCCGAAACGGGAATGGTGTCCCCTTTCATTTCGGTTGCGAGAGAGGCGAAATACTCGATGTTCGTCGCGGCCATCTCCACGTCCGAAAGCATCGCGGTGATTGGATTTCCGCCATCGAGCGCGTCGATATAGGCGAGTTCATGCGCGTGCTCGCGAAGCCGAAGCGCCGCGGTCCGCAGGGTATTGGCGCGCTCCAGAACGGGCACTTTCTTCCAGAGTTTGAAAGCCGCTCTCGCGGCATTCACCGCGGCATCGATATCGTCTTCGGCACCCTCCGCAACATCCCCGAGATCCTCCGACGTGGAGGGGCTCGTCACCTGTCGGCGCTCACCGGTGGCTGGTGGCTGCCAGCGCCCGCCAATGAACAGGTCTCGATGTCTAGGAAGACGATCGGCAGTGTCAGCGTTCACATCGGTCGCGCGCTTGTGCATGGACGTGTCCTCCTCCGAACGGGCGATGCGTTCGGAATGGCGTGCGCGACAACGCAGCTTGAGGATTGTACGAAGCTGCGCGCCCGTCCATGGCCTTGGGAGTTCTGTGCGCATGGGCGCAAATTCATACAATTATTTCACCCCGGCCCGGAGGCCTAGTCGAACGGTATCCTCTGCCACGGGACCGACCGATGAACTCAAGCCGTCCGCCTGTCAGGGCCAATGTGGAAATGGCATGGGGCAGCGATGCAGTCGCCCAGTTTCTTCGCGATGCCGGCTATACTTACATCAGCATCACACCCGGCGCGAGCTTCCGCGGTCTGCACGACAGTCTGGTCAATTATCTCGGCGGCGAGAAGCCGGCGCTCCTGCTGTGCATTCACGAGGAGCACGCCGTCGCGCTGGCGCACGGATTCGCCAAGGTGACCGACAAGGCAATGGCCGTCGCGTTGCACAGCAACGTCGGCCTCATGCATGCGACCATGGCAATCTTCAATGCATGGTGCGATCGCGTGCCGATGCTGATCATTGGCGCGCAGGGGCCGATGGATGCGGAATTGCGCCGGCCGTGGGTCGAGTGGATCCATACCGCACGCGATCTCGGGAGCCTGATCCGTGGATATGTGAAGTGGGATGATCAGCCCGCATCCGTTGGCGCGGCGCTGGAGGCGCTGGCGCGGGCCGGGATCATCACCGCGACCGCCCCGACCGGCCCGGTCTATGTCTGCCTGGACCTGACGAACCAGGAAGAGCCCGTGAGGCCGGGGCTTGCTCTGCCCGACCTGGCGCGCTTCAAGCCGCCGCTGGCGGCCCAGCCCTCCGATGAGGCGGTCGTCAAGGCCGTCGAACTCCTCAGGGCGGCGCGGAAGCCGGTCATCATCATCGGGCGCGTCAGCCGGGATGAGCAGGCTTGGGCGCTTAGGATCGCGCTGGCCGAGCGCCTGGGCGCCCGCGTTATCACCGATCTGCGTGTCGGAGCCGCTTTCCCGACCACGCATGAGCTTCATCCCCATGCGCCGGGCCTGTTCCTCGGCGAGGACGCCGTTGCGACCATCGCCGAGGCCGACGTCATTCTGAGCCTGGATGCCCTGGATTTGGGCGGGACCTTGCAGCGCGCATTCGGCGTGAGCGCGCCGAGCGCTTCGGTGATCAGCTGCTCCGTGGATCAGTACTCTCACAATGGCTGGAGCATGGACTATCTGGCGCTGCCGCCGGTCGACGTCACCCTGCTCGCGACGCCTGACGCGGCAGTCCCGGTGCTGCTGAAAAAACTCGGGGATGGCGTGCCCATGTCGGTCTGGGAGAGAGCGGTTCGCGGATATGCGGACTGTGCCCCGGGCGAACAGGTTCAGGGGGCGATGTCGATCCAGGCCTTTGCCGAGGCCGTCTCCGAGGAACTGGCGAATGTCGAGTGCTGCTACACGAGCCTGACCATTGGTTGGCCGAGGGAGTTCTGCTCGTTCGAACATCCTCTCGACTATCTCGGACATGATGGGGGCGGCGGCATCGGCGCCGGCCCTGGAATGGCGGTAGGCGCAGCCCTTGCTTTGCAGGATTCGGGACGAATTCCTGTCGCGGTTCTCGGCGACGGTGATTTCCTGATGGGAGCCACGGCGGTCTGGACCGCCGTCCACGAGAAATTGCCGCTGTTGATCGTCATCGCCAACAACAGTTCGTTCTTCAACGATGAACTCCATCAGGAGCGGGTCGCGCGGGCGCGTTCGAGGCCGGTCGAGAACAGATCGATTGGCTTGCGGATGTCGGATCCTTCGATCGACCTGGCGATGATCGCTCGCGGCCAGGGGGCCGAAGCCTTCGGGCCGGTGCGATCCGAAGACGAGCTGCGCACGATCATGAAACGGGCGATCGCGATCGTTCGGAATGGGGCTGTGTGCGTGATCGATGCAGCCGTCCACCCCGAATATGAGCGATCCACGTCGGTCAGCCTCATGAAAAGCGCGCAGACGGGCTGATCGCGCGGCGTTGGAGTTATTATCGTCTGACGATGATGGCTCTGCAATCCTTTGGCTCGATCAGGGTATGCCCGCTTTTTAGCAAAGTTTGCCGGAGTATGGCGAATTCGCTTTTAATTTTGGGCTGTCGCGAACTTTACATGCCTTCCGCGTTCCCATAAGCTCTCGACAAATCGTCTGACGAAATGGACATGAGCATGAACTGGGACACCGGTGTGAGCCCCCGCACGAAGGAACTGGCCGAGAGCCTTCAGGCGTTCATGCATCGCAAGATCTACCCCAATGAAGGGCGCTTTTTCCGCGAGGTCGAAAAGGAAGGCCCCTGGTCGGTATATCCAGTCGTCGAAGAGCTGAAGAAGGAAGCCAGGGCTGCCGGGCTCTGGAATCTTTTCCTGCCTGACAGCGAATATGGCGCCGGTCTCGGCAATCTCGAATACGCCCCGCTCTGTGAGATCATGGGGCGCTCATATCTGGCGCCGGAGGTCTTCAATTGCTCGGCCCCCGATACCGGGAACATGGAGGTTCTGGTTCGCTACGGCACGCCTGAGCAAAAGGAACGCTGGCTGAAGCCCCTTCTGGCCGGCGAGATCCGGTCGTGTTTCGCGATGACCGAGCCCGCGGTGGCCTCCAGCGATGCCACGAATATCGAAAGCCTCATTCGCAGGGAGGCGGACGAATACGTCATCAACGGACACAAATGGTACACGACGAATGCCACCGACCCCCGGTGCAAGATCGCGATCTTCATGGGCAAGACGGACCCGGATCATCCAAGCATCCATCAGCGTCAGTCGATGATCCTCGTTCCGATGGATACGCCCGGTGTCGAGGTCGTGAGGCCGCTTCCCGTGTTCGGATATTACGGCGTCCCCGATCGGGCATCCGAAGTCGTCTTCAAGGATGTGAGGGTCCCTGCTTCCAACATCCTCCTGGGCGAAGGCAGGGGTTTCGAAATTGCGCAGGGCCGGCTTGGACCGGGTCGGATCCACCACTGCATGCGGCTTATCGGTCTCGCGGAACGTTCGCTGGAACGCATGTGCGAACGAACGCTTGGCCGTGTCGCATTCGGAAAGCCGATTGCTGATCAGTCAGTGACGCGGGAGCGGATCGCGGAGGCGAGGATCCTGATCGAGCAGGCGCGCCTCCTCACGCTCAAGACGGCGCATCTCATGGATACCGTCGGCAACAAGGTGGCGCGAAAGGAGATTGCCATGATCAAGGTCGCCGTGCCCAATATGGCGTGCCGCGTCGTCGATTGGGCCATCCAGGCCCACGGAGGAGGCGGCACGTCCAATGATTTTGGTCTGGCGATGGCTTATGCAACTGCGAGGCTGTTGCGATTGGCGGATGGCCCGGATGAGGTCCACCGGGATCAGATCGCGCGTATGGAGTTGAAGGGCTTCCAGAAATCCAACGCTTAGATGCTGGAACAAAGAGCTGAATCGCCATTCTGCGTCCGACGGGACGCACGGCGATCCAGCCAAACAGGTTATTTCGGCTCGCTTGCAATGAACGCGCTGTCGGGCAGATGCTCGATGCTGCGCCTGACATGCGCGACATGCTGGCGGGCCATTTTTTCAGCCCAGTTCGGTTCACCAGCCAGCACGGCTTCGGCAATATCGCGATAGTCGTCGAATCGGACTTTCTCAAGGTTGTCGTCGCTGTCGCGAAATTGTATTCGAACGAGGTGGACCTGCATGCTCGGCAGAACTCTGTCTATTTCTCTATTGTTGGCAATGTCAGTAAGTGTCTTGTAAAATCGATTGCGTGCTCTGACGAATTGCAGGAACTCGCCCCCCTTTTCGAAGCCTACGAGCTGTTGAACCGTGGCGTTGAAGCGCTCGCGATTATCGCCGATGCCAATCCGCTCGGCGGCCAGCCGCGCGGAAAGCCCGACCAGCATTTCGAGCAGAAGAAGGGTATCGATGGCTTCTTCGCGGCTGAGAGCCCTGATGTAGGCCCCCCGATAGAGATTTAACGATACGATGCCTTCGCCCGCCAGCCGGCGTAGCGCTTCTCGGACCGAGCTCCGGCTCGTGCCATACTCACTCATGATGGCAGGTTCGCTCAGCCGCTGGCCGGGAACATAGCGACCCTGATAGAGGCCCTGCACGATCCTGTTGTAGATCAGATCGGGTGAGCTGGGGCCATGCCTGGGCTTGGGGGTCTCTTGCCCGATGCCCTTCTCGCCTTGTGGTTCCGTGACTGAAGACAACGTTGCCGTTCCCGAACTTTCTCGATGCCTCGCAACAGGCCGGAGCTTGCCGTAGCGAGCGATACCAGATGCGCCTCATCAGGCAATAGACGTGAGCGGCACCCAGCGCCCGGCGCAACGGCTTCGTTGCTGTCGTGCTCGCTGCCCGCGGTCACGGCCCTATGCTCCCGTATGGATCGTCTGACAGTCAAGTATTTTTCCGACCCAATCCATTTTCGCGGCTTCGGGAGTGCTCTTGGCCTTGAAATGACGTATGCGGACATTTAACCTCGGATCGATAGGCCGATAAAGCTGCGGGTAGCTTAAGTCCTCCGACAGCGACAAGGGCAGCGGTAGCATTTGTAAGCGTGAAGACGGGTTGACTTCGTCAGACGATTTTATATCGTGGCGGTACCGGGATGGTTCTGAAGGCCAGCAAAGTTGCGTGAGTGGCTGTCGGTCCGGAAGCGCCGGAGGGCAGGGCGCCGATCAGGCGTAGCTTCATCGACACTGACGAAAGGCCGGCGGGCATTCTTCGGCGAGCTCTGCGGAGCGTAAAGAAGAAGACCCGGAGCGATGAAGAATCGTCGCCCGAATTGGGAGGAAAAGGATGAGCGGTTCGCCCGATGGATCGGGAGCTGACGTTGCAACCACTGCCGGCTGGGGCACGCTCGACCATTGGCTCGCTTCGAACGTGAAAGGTTATGGCGGCCCGGCGACGATCTCTCGTTTCGAGGGCGGTCAGTCCAATCCAACCTATCGGCTCGACGCGCGATCCGGGGCTTATGTGCTGCGGCGCAAGCCGTCTGGCGTGCTCCTGCCGAGCGCTCACGCGATTGATCGAGAGGCTCGGGTGTTGTTGGCCTTGGCGGATAGCGGTGTCCCGGTAGCCCATGTTCACGGTTACTGCGCGGACCCGGCGGTCATCGGCACGCCCTTCTATGTCATGGACCTTGTCGAAGGCAGGGTCTTCTGGGATCAAGGATTGCCCGAGCTTTCTCGCGAAGAGCGGGCCGCGATCTACGATTCCATGAACGAGACCATCGCGAAGCTTCACACGCTCGATCCAGCGGCTGTCGGCCTCGAAGATTACGGCCGTCCCGGCAATTTCATGGCTCGCCAGATCTCGCGTTGGACGACCCAATATCGCGCCTCCGAAACCGAGGCGATCGAGCCGATGGATCGCCTGATCGAATGGCTGCCGGCTCATCTGCCCGGGCAGGAAAGCTCTTCCATCGTTCACGGCGACTATCGGCTGGACAACCTTATCATTCACCCGAGCGAACCGCGCGTGGCCGCCGTTCTTGATTGGGAGTTATCGACGCTTGGGGATCCGCTCGCCGATTTTACCTATCACGTCATGGCATGGCGCATCCCGCCGGACGTGTTTCGGGGGTTGAAGGGCGTCGATCTCGCGTCGCTCGGCATTCCCGATGAGGACACGTATCGGGCAAGCTATTGTGCGCGAACGGGCCGGGACGAGATCCGCGATTGGGATTTCTACATGGTCTACGGCATGTTTCGCATCGCTGCGATCCTTCAGGGGATTGCGAAGCGGGCACGCGATGGCAACGCGTCAAGTATCGCCGCGGCAGAGATCGGCAAAGCGACTCGGCCAATCGCCGGGTACGCCTGGGAGCTTGCCCGCAGCGTCGGCGGCTGATTTCGGAGGACATGATGGGGCGTGCTGAGCGGATCGGTGTCGTCGGAGCCGGCCTTATGGGGCGCGAGATCGCGTTGGTCTTCGCGCTGGCGGGCTATGACGTGCTGTTGGCCGATCAATCCATGGATCTCCTCGACGGCGCGCGCGCCCGCTTGGCGGAGATCATCCAGAAGGCTGTGGCGAGGGGGCTCTATCAGGAAAGCGACGCCGCGGCGCTCGATCGCATTGCGACGACGACCGACCTCGAACAGTTCTTCGATCGGGATTTCGTGACCGAGGCGGTTTTCGAACAGGAAAGTACCAAGGCGAAAGTCTTCGAAAGGCTTGACGCAGCATGCAAGCAATCCTGCGTCATCGCGACGAACACCTCGACGATACCAATTTCCGTTCTGGCCTCCCATGTGGGAGCGGAACGTCGAAGCCGCTTCGTTGGGACGCATTATTTTTCACCCGTTTCGCGTATGAAACTCGTGGAGGTCATGCCCGGCATCGAGACAAGTCCCGAAACCGTCGAGACGGCGATGCGGCTCTGCCGTGAGGTGGGTAAAACCCCTATCGCCATCAAGGACGTGCCTGGCTTCGCCGTGAACCGGCTCTTGCATGTCCTCATGATCGAGGCCGTCCGTCTGGTCGAGGAAGGGGTCGCTACACCCGAAGATATCGACACTGCCTGCCGGCTGGGGCTCGGCCACCCGCTTGGCCCCTTCGAGCTGATGGATGCGACGACATCGAGCCTGTGCCTGCAGGCCCAGCAGATCATGTTTGAAGCCTATGGCGAGCGCTTTCGTCCTCGCCCCTTGCTCAAGCAACGGGTTCAGGCGGGATATGGTGGCGGCCGCGGCAAGCCGGGCTGGCGAAACGAGGTCAGGCGATGACCATGTTCGACCTTACGGGAAAGGTTGCGATCGTCACCGGCTCGTCCCGCGGCATCGGCCGCGCCATCGCGGAGCGCATGGCTGAGGCGGGGGCAAAGGTGGTGATCTCCTCGCGGCGTGCCGACGCGTGTGAAACGGTCGCGGCCGGGATCAACGCCCGACATGGCGCGGGGCGGGCGCTTGCCGTCGCAGCCAGCATTTCGTCCAAAAGCGAGCTCGGCGCCCTGGTGCGCAAGAGCGTCGATGATTTCGGCCGAATCGATGTCGTCGTCTGCAACGCCGCCTCAAATCCGTACTTTGGCCCGATGAGCGCGATTGCTGACGAGCAGTTCCGCAAGGTCCTCGACAACAACATCATATCGAACAACTGGCTGATCAGCATGGCTGCGCCCGAGATGCAGCGGCAGGGGGAAGGCGCGATCGTCATTATTTCTTCGATCGGCGGACTGCGGGGCGTGCGATCGATCGGCGCGTACAACATATCAAAGGCCGCCGATATGCAGCTCGCGCGCAATTTGGCCGTTGAGCTGGGAGACCAGAACATTCGGGTCAATTGCATCGCGCCAGGCCTGATCCGGACCGATTTTGCGCGTGCGCTTTGGGAGAACCCCGACACGCTCGCGCAGCACAACCGCCTGACGCCGTTGGGCCGCATCGGCGAACCGGACGACATCGCCGGCTGTGCGGTCTTTCTGGCGAGCAAGGCCGGCTCCTTCATCACGGGCCAGACGATCGTCGTCGACGGCGGTTCCACGATCACGAGCTTCTGAAGGGCGGCGCATAACCATGGATATCCGGGGAAGGATCGTCGTCGTGACGGGCGGTGCGAGCGGCATTGGCCGGGCGCTTTGCGAACGCTTCCACGCCGACGGTGCAGCCAAGGTGATCGTGGCTGATCGTGACGGCGGCCAGGCCGATGCCGTCGCGGGCAGCGTGGAAGGCGCGTCCTTTCCATGCGACGTCTCGGACGAGGCGCAGGTACGGGCCCTGGTGGACACAGTCGAAAGCCGACACGGGCCGATCGCGCTGTTTTGTTCAAATGCCGGTATCGCGTCGTTCGATGCGCTTCCGCGCAATGCTGCCAGTGCCCCGAACGAAGCCTGGGCGAAGAGCTGGGCGGTGAACGTCATGGCTCATGTTTATGCGGTGCGGGCACTCGCGCCTGTGATGGAGCGACGGGCCGAAGGCTACTTTCTTCTGACCGTTTCCGCAGCCGGATTGCTTTCGCAGATCGGTGGGGCGCCTTACGCGACGACAAAGCATGCGGCGATCGGCTTCGCCGAAGCGGTCGCCATCGCTCACGCCGACGCTGGAATCCGGGTTTCGGTCCTTTGCCCGCAGGGGGTGGACACGCCGATGCTGCGCTCGCTCCCCGAGGGACCCCAGGCGCGCGATGGCGTCATGACGGCAGAGGATGTTGCCGCATGCGCCGCGGCGGGAATCGCCATGGAGCGTTTCCTGATCCTGCCGCACCCCCAGGTCGCGGACTACATGCGCCGCAAGACAGCCGACTACGACCGCTGGCTTGCCGGCATGGTCAAACTCCGCCGGTCCCTCGAGGCCAACGCCTCGTGATCCGAATTCCGAGGGAAGGAACAGACATGACCGAGATCGTTCTGGCCGGTGGCATGCGAACGCCGTTCGGCGACTTTGGAAAGTCGCTCCGTGAGGTGCCGCTGGTCGAGCTGGGGGCCCACGCGGCGCGGGCTTCGCTGGCTCAAGCCGGGCTGGCTGCCGAGGCCGTCGATCATCTGGTCTGGGGCAATGTGCTGCCCGTCGATCAGGAGGGCTACCTCGCGGCCCGCGCGGTCGCGCTCAAGGCCGGCCTGTCCGAGTCCTCGACGGCAATGAATGTCAACCGTGCCTGTGGCTCCGGCCTTCAGGCCGTCTTCACGGCGGCCGAGCACATCGCCAGCGGTCATTCCTCGATAGCGCTCGCTGGTGGCGGCGAGAATTTTTCACGGGCCCCCCATATCGTCACCGGGGCTCGGTGGGGGGTCAAGCGCGGTCCGCAGACGATGGTGGACGCACTGGATTGGACTTATCGCGATCCGTTGAGCCTAGAGCTCATGGGCGAAACCGCGGAAAACCTCGCGGAGGATTACAAGTACACGCGCGAAGCCATGGACGCGTATGCGCTGACAAGTCAGAGGCGCGCCGGCGCCGCGGTTGAAAGTGGCTTCCTGGCAAGGCAGATCGCCCCGATTGAGGTGCCTGATGGCAAGGCCAGCCGGGTATTCGAGCGCGACGAGTTCCCTCGGCCGTCGATCACCGCGGACAAGATCGCCTCGATGAAGCCGGTCTTCCGCTCCGGAGGCAAGGTCACGCCGGCAAATTCGAGTGGCGTCACGGACGGCGCGGCATTCATCGTTGTCGCCGAGCGGCGGGCCGCGGAGGCCGCGGGCGTGAGGCCGCGCGCGAGGATCGTCGACTATGCGATCGCGGGCGTGCCGCCTCGCATCATGGGGTGTGGTCCAGTGCCGGCGACCCGCAAGCTGCTCGAGCGTCAGGGGCTCAGGATTTCCGACGTCGACTATTTCGAAGTCAACGAGGCGTTCGCCGCCGTCAATCTCCATGCCGAGGCACAGTTGGGAACCCCGCGTGATCTCACCAACCTGTACGGTGGCGGGATTTCGATCGGGCATCCGCCCGGAGCGACGGGTGTCCGTATGGCGATCACGGCGCTTCAGCACCTGGAAGACGCCGGCGGCCGCCGCGCGATCCTGACGCTTTGCATGGGCGGCGGGCAGGGCCTGTCGGTTCTGATCGAGCGCATCGCCTAGATCTGCCGCGCGTGACGGAGGACGGACCCATGACGGAGCAATGCGTGGCGATCGAGGTCGACGGCGCGCTCGGCAGGTTGACCGTGCGCAGGCCGAACGCGCTGAATGCGCTGAATGCGGCCGTTCTCGAGCAACTGCTTGACGGTGTTGAGAGGCTTGTCACCAATCCGGATGTTCGCGTGTTGCAGGTCAGCGGGGAAGGCGAACGGGCCTTTATCGCGGGCGCGGACATTTCCGAGTTCGTCGGAGCCAGGCCGGCTGACGCGCTGGTCATCGCCGCGCGGATCAAACGGGTTCTCGATGCTCTTGCCCGCTGCCCGAAGCCCGTGGTCGCCGTCATCAACGGCTTTTGCCTTGGAGGCGGTTTTGAGCTCGCTTTGGCTTGCGACATTCGCATCGCTTCGACCAAGGCCCAGTTCGGGCTGCCGGAAATAAAGCTCGGCATCCTTCCAGGTGGCGGTGGCACCGTGCGCCTGACGAAAATGGCCGGATCTTCAGTGGCGCGAATGCTGACGATGACGGGAGATCCCATATCGGCCGCTCGCGCTTTTGAGCTCGGTCTGGTCGCGTCGGTCCATGAACCGGAGCAATTGCCGGGCGCGGCTCGGGCGCTTGCGGAGAAGCTGGCCGCATTGCCGCCTTTCGCGCTGGGGCAACTGAAATCGTCACTGAACATCGCGGTCGATGCCGATACCGAATCCGCCTGCCACGCCGAGGTGAAGGCGTTCGCCCTCTGTTATGCGACGCAAGACAAGGAGGAGGGCGCCAGAGCCTTCCTCGAAAAGAGGAAGCCCGTGTTCACCGGCCGATGAACGACGATGCGGCCAGCCGCACCGCTTGGGATGTCATGGCTATGCCGACAACTGGGAGATAGCCTTGATCACGATTGACCGCCGCGATCTTGAATTCCAGCTCTTTGATCTTCTCGCACTCGACGACTTGCAGAGCACGCCGCGGTATGTGGATTATGACCGCGCTGCGATCGAAGCGGCGCTCGACACCGCAGAACGCCTGGGGTTGGAGTATTTCGAGCCCTTGGCCGCTCAGCTCGACGAGCGGGAGCCGCGTTTCATCGACGGGAAGGTCGACATGCTCGCCGGCGCCGCCGAGGCGCTCGGAGCCTACCGCGATGCCGGCTTCTTCGGCGCAGGCTTCGAGCAGCGCTGGGGGGGAAGCCAAATGCCCGAGACCCTCGGCTGCGCGTGTGGATATATCTTTTCGTCGGCTAATATCGGTCTTGCGGCCTATCCGCTTCTGACGAAGGGAGCCGCCAATCTGATCGCGAGCTTCGGCACGGACGCGCAGCGGGAACGCTTCCTCAGGCCCATGGTCGAGGGCCGCTATTTCGGGACGATGTGCCTCTCCGAACCGCAGGCGGGCTCTTCGCTATCGGATATCGCGACCGTTGCCGAGCGCCAGCCGGACGGCAGTTTCCGTATTCGCGGGCGCAAGATGTGGATTTCCGGCGGTGATCAGGAGATTTCGGAGAACATCGTCCACATGGTTCTCGCCAAGGTTCCCGGCGCGCCGGCAGGGGCAAAGGGCATCTCGCTTTTCATCGTGCCGAAATACCTCGTTTCCGAGGATGGCCGGTTGGAGGGGCGCAACGGCGTCGCGCTTGCGGGGCTCAACCACAAGATGGGCTATCGCGGCACGACCAACACGCTGCTCAATTTTGGCGAGGACGCGCCTTGTACGGCCTATCTGTTGGGAGAGGAGAACAAGGGCCTGGCTTATATGTTTCAGATGATGAACGAGGCGCGGATCGCTGTCGGCCTCGGAGCAACGGCGCTCGCCGCGGCGGGCTATTCCGTGTCGAAAAACTACGCTCGCGAGAGGACTCAAGGCCGGCATCCCGACAAGAAGCGACCGGACCTGCCACAGGTCCCCATCATTGAGCATGCGGATATCAAGCGATTGCTGCTTGCTCAAAAGGTTGCTGTCGAAGGAGCTTTAGCGCTTCTGCTCTATACGGCGATGCTCGTCGATCGAATCCGCACGCGCCCGGAAGACGCCGGCCGCAACGACGACGAACTCGTCCTTGACCTGCTGACCCCCATTGCCAAGTCCTGGCCTTCCGAGTTCTGCCTGGAGGCCAATAAGCATGCGATACAGATCCTCGGCGGCTATGGATATGCCCGCGACTATCCCGTTGAGCGCCTGTATCGCGATAATCGCCTGAACGCCATTCATGAAGGAACGCATGGTATTCAAGCGATCGATCTGCTCGGGCGAAAAATTCCTTACGAAAACAGGGCCGGGTTCAGTATTCTCATCTCCCGGATGCAGGAGGAGATACGCCAGGCGCAAGCTTTCGATTCCCTCCGCGAAGAGGCCGAAGCTCTCGATCGGCACCTGTTGCGTGTAACCGAAACGACCGGAATTCTTCTCGCCGCGCTTGCCGAAAGGCCGCGTCTGGCGCTCGCCAATGCGACCATCTATCTCGATATGATGGGGCATAGCGTGATTGCTTGGATGTGGCTGAGGCAGGCCGTGTGCGCCGCTCGGCAGCTAAGGTCGGGCGATGGCGACGGGCCGTTCTTGCAGGGAAAACTGGCCGCGTTTCGATATTTTATGAATTACGAGCTGCCGAAAGCGCGCACTCAATGCGATATCTTGAACAGAATCGATGACATGACCGTATCAGTCGACCCGGACTGGCTTTGATCGGGCCGCTGTTTCCATCAGCATAGCATCTTTAAGCCTCCCCGAAGACCCCGGCTCGGCAGGGAGCATCGCGCAAGAACGCCGCTCGGATAGAGCACGCGCCATGCGACGGTAAGGCGTTCAAGCAGCCGCGCTATTCAGCCGCAATCGGAATGGGAATATTTCGTTCAAGAGCTGCGACAGCGCGATCGACGCTCTCATAATACGTCGTCAGGCTCCGGCTTTTGACCGGGCCAAAGCCTCGGACATTGTCCGGCAGGTTCAGAATGTCGACAATCGCGTCATGGTTTGCCGGGCTGAGCATGGCGATCAGCTTTTCCAGCAGGGCTTCGTAGTTCCCGATGAGCTCGCGCTCCTCCTTGCGGTCGCTCGATCGGGCGAAAGGATCCCATATCGACCCCCGCAGGAAGCGAAGGCGCGCCAATATTTTCATGAGAGGCAGCATCCAACCGCCGAATTTCATCTTGCGCGGCTCGCCGGTCGCCGGGTCCAGTTTCGCCAATAGCGGCGGCGCGAGATGGAACTCGAGCGAAAAGTCACCGTCGAATTGTGCGTTCATCGCCGCTGCGAAGGCAGGGTCGGCGTAGAGCCGGGCCACCTCGTATTCGTCCTTGTAAGCCATCAGCTTCGCGAGATTCCTGGCGACCGCCGTCGGCAGCCGTTCATCGCCGGCGGCCACCGCGTTTGCCGCGCGCCGGGCCTTTTCGACCCATTGCCTGTAGCGTAGCGCATAGGCCTCGTTTTGATAGGCGGTCAGGAGAGCTGACCTGTGTTCGACGATCTGATCCAGCGTCTGCGGTGCCGAAGGCGCCTTGCTGATCCGGGCCGCGTTGACGACGCTGTCATAGTCGACAGCCGCCCGCCGACCCCACGCCAGCGCGAGCAGGTTCTGATCGACGGCAGCCCCATTCAAGCGAATGGCTTTGGTGAGGGCTTCGAGACCGACCGGGAGCAATCCCAATTGCGCAGCCATCCCCAGCACGAATGAATTCGCCGCAATGGCATCGCCCATGAGGGCACGGGCGAGTTCCGCGGCTGGCACGAAGCGCGTCCTTTCGCTGCCGATGGCGTCTTCCAGGCGCGACATCATGCGGTGTTCGCCAAGATCGATATCCCTGTCGCGAACGAAGGCAGCAGGGGGGATCACCGCGGTGTTGACGATCGCCTGCGTCCGGCCGGCCTTGTAGGTGGCGACGGTCGTGGCTGTCGAGGCGACGACCATGTCGAAGCCGAGTAGGAGGTCTGCGGCTCCATGCGGGATGCGCGACGCATAGATCGGGCTGCCCGTACCGACCCGGATATGGCTCGTCACGGCGCCGTTCTTCTGAGACATGCCCGTTGAATCGAGAACGGTGACCTGTTTGCCCTCGAGGTGGGCGGCCATGCCCAGCAGCGCGCCGATCGTGATGACACCGGTTCCGCCCACGCCCGCGACGACGATGCCGTAGGGTTCCACCGAGTCACGGACCGCCGGCTCCGGCAACCCGACGGACGGGTCCTCGCTACGGGCTCTGGCGGCCTTGCGAAGCCTGGCTCCCTTCACCGTCACGAAGCTCGGGCAAAAGCCGTTGATGCAGGAAAAGTCCTTGTTGCACGACGACTGGTCGATTTGCCGCTTACGTCCGAGCTCGGTTTCCAGAGGCTGGATCGAGATGCAGTTCGACTTCGTGGAGCAGTCGCCGCAGTTTTCACAGACGGCCGGATTGATGAAGACGCGCCGGTCGGGATCGGCCATCAAGCCGCGCTTGCGCCGCCGCCGTTTCTCTGCGGCGCAGGTCTGGTCGTAGATGAGTATCGTCAGTCCTGAGACGTCGCGCAGCTCGCGCTGGATGCGATCGAACTCGGAACGGTCGTGGATTTCGACCCCATCGGCCAGCCTGTCCGACGCGGAGTAGCGGTCCGGTTCTTCACTGACGATGACAATGCGCTTCGCCCCTTCCGCGGCGACCTGACGCGTGATCTGCCCGACGGAGAGGCCGCCCTCGACCGTTTGTCCGCCGGTCATGGCGACGGCGTCATTGTAGAGAATTTTGTAGGTGATGTTCACGCCCGCGGCGGCGGCGGCACGGATCGCGAGAAGGCCGCTGTGCGAATAGGTGCCGTCCCCGAGATTCTGGAAGACGTGCTTTTCGATCGTGAACGGAGCTTGCCCGACCCAGGCGAGGCCTTCGCCTCCCATGTGGCTGTAGAACGGGGTGTTGCGCTCGGGCATGAACGCGACCATGCCGTGGCAGCCGATGCCGGCCATGCCGCGGCTACCCTCGGGCAGCTTGGTCGAGGTGTTGTGAGGGCACCCTGAACAGAAGAACGCCGGCCTCGAAAGGACGGGGGGCAGGGCGATCAAGGCGCCCGCCTTTTCGTCCTGCGCCCGCCCGCGCTCCGCGACATCGCCGGCTAGCATGCCCAGCGCCGCCAGCCTTTGCCGAATGGCGCGCGAAACCAGGTGGGGGCTGATGTCACCATCGCTGGGAATGAGCGTGTTTCGGTCGAGGTCGGTCTTGCCGACGAGTCGTGGGTGTTTCTCCACGCTGAACAGGATCCGCGCGATCTGATCCTCGATGAGGCTTCGTTTCTCCTCCACGACCAGAATTTCGTCGAGGCCTTTCGCGAACTCCATGATGGCGGAGCTTTCGAGCGGCCAGACCATCGCCACCTTGAGAATGCGAATGCCGAGTTCGGCTGCTTTGCTTTCGTCGATGCCAAGCCCCGACAGCGCCTCGCGCAGGTCGAGATAGGCTTTTCCGGATGCGACGATGCCGAGGCGCGCATTCGCGGAATCGGCAACGATCCTGTCCAGACGATTGGCCCGGGCGAATGCCGCGACGGCGGCCATCCGGGGACCATGGAGGCGACTCTCCTGGACGAGAGGCGGATCCGCCCGTCGAATGTTCAATCCGCCGGGCGGCATGACGAAATCGGACGGCGGGTTGATTTCGAGGCGTGCGGGATCAACCTGCACGATACCGGCCGTCTCGATCGTCTGGGCAACGGCTTTCAGACCGACCCAACAGCCCGTGAAACGCGACATGGCGATGCCGAGCAACCCGAGATCGAGGTAATCCTGCAGTGCTGCCGGGCTCAGGATCGGCATCATGGACGCGATCAGGCTCTGCTCGCTCTGCGTCGGGATCGATGAGGACGAGCAGGAATGGTCATCGCCCAGGATCGCGATGACGCCGCCATATCTGGAGGTGCCTGCGAGATTGGCGTGCTTGAACACGTCGCCGGACCTGTCGACGCCGGGGCCTTTCCCGTACCAGATCCCGAAAACGCCATCGACGGTCGCGCCATCGAACAGGTTGAGTTGCTGGCTGCCCCATACGGAGGTGGCGGCCAGGTCTTCGTTCAACCCCGGTTGAAAGACGACATTGCTGCGGCTGAGGTGCTTCTTGGCTTCCTCGAGCGCCCTGTCATACCCTCCCAGAGGCGAGCCTCGATACCCGGTGATGAAGCCCGCCGTGTTGAGGCCGGCCGCATCGTCCCGGGCGCGCTGCATCAAGGGAAGTCTGACGAGAGCCTGGGTGCCGGTTAGGAATACCCGCCCGCTTTCCAGCGTATATTTGTCGTCCAGTTCAACGTGGGCCAACACCAGACATCCACTCCCGCTGTGTTTTCGGCGGCGATCTTCACGCTTGGGAGGGGGCGATCTAGTAGCAAATTGCGGACCGGGTTCTGAAAGAGCGATGAGATCTCGCAATTTCATCCTATTGTGCCGGGGAGTGTCATGGAATGAAGCGCAAGCCTTTTGCCGTTGGCGGCCGCGATCCCATCCGGTAGGTCAGCCTCGAGCGCAGGTTGAACCCGCCTGCGGCGGGAGCGCACCCGCCTCCGACATTGAGGAACGGCGTGCCCTCCAGACCGCGGTGACCGTGTGACATCGATGCAGACAGCCCTCCCTCTCGAACTTGCGCAGATCGACGTCCTGCCCAGCATGGAAGAAGCGTTTTGCCGTGAATTATCCGAGCTTCTGCCATTGATTGCTGCGGCAGAGGGCTGTCACGGCGTGGCGGCCTATCGGTCTGTCGAACATCCGCGCCGCTTTCGGCTGATGGTGAACTGGTCGAGTATAGAGGATCACATCGCCTTCCGCTCGACTGAGGCCGTGCAGCGGATCCGGTCCGTCATCGGTCGCTATGTTCAGTCGCGTGCAGAGACCGAGCATCTGCTACAGATTGCAACGGTGCGCGCGAGCCAGCCATGAGCAAAGCCAGGTTTTTTCGCGAGCTGATCGCAAGGCAGCAGCCGATCGTCACGCCCACTGCCCACGATGCCTTGAGCGCTCGCATGCTCCAGCTGCTCGGCTTCGATGCCATCGCCTTGGGTGGCTCGTCGATGCTCGCCGCACGGTACGGGCTTCCGGACATCGGCCTGGCGGGCTTCGCCGAGATGCTGGAGACGGCGCGTGACATCGTCACTTCGGTGGACGTTCCGGCGGTCGTCGACGCAGATGACGGTTACGGGGACGTGAAAAGCGTCGTCCGAACCGTCCATGCCTATGAGGAGATCGGTGTCGCCGCACTCATTCTGGAAGATCAGCGCCGCGCCGCCAAACGCCCCGGAGACAGCGCGGCCTCGAGTGTCGTTGATATTCCCGAAATGAGGGCGAAGCTGGAAGCGGCCGTTCGGTTCAGGAAGGTCGGCGACACGATGGTGGTCGCCCGCACCGACAGCTACGCCCTGGAGGGCGCGGATGGCGCGATCCGCCGATGCGAGGCCTATCTGAAAGCCGGGGCCGATGGCATCTTTGTTCCAGGGGTGACCCGGCACGAGGATCTGGCGGCTATCGCAGGTGCATTCCCCGGCGTGTTCAAGCTCATGGTCCAGGTGGAGGGCAGCGAGACGCCGTGGCTTTCCCCGGGGGAGCTCTTCTCGCTTGGCTACAACCAGATTGCTTATCCGTCATACATCATGAACCGTATGCTGTCGGCGCTCGAGTCGGCATGCCAAGCGCTGTCGGGCGCAGCGTCAGCCCGGATGGCCCCACCCGTTCTCGATGATCTCGCGGCCGTTCGGGCCCGATTCAATGAGGCTGTCCAGATTACGAAATGGAACGCATTTGCAATTCCAGAAGCGTCCTAGCGGGAGTTGCCCGATCGATTGCGCGCCGCTCGAGCACAGGGACCGGCGCAATTCCGTCCAAGAATGAATGCCAATCTCGCCGCAAACTCTCGTCGTGCCGCGCTTGCTGCGCCTCGATGGCATGCAGCGATCGTCAAGCCGGAAAATGAGGGGAGGAACGTCAATGAGGAAGTATCTGCCGTTGTGCACGATCGCCACTGTCCTGGCTCTCGCCGGTCTCGTGGTTCGTGCCGAAGCGCTGGAAATTTCGGTTTCGAACTATGGGGTCTCGCCGGGCAGCATGCCGATGGCCATCGCCTTGAAGAAGGGTTTCTTCAAGGAGGCGGGGGCAGACATAACCGCCATCAGGAGCTCCCCGGGCTCGGCACCGGCGATCCGCGAGCTCATCGCGGGTGATCTGCCCTTTGCCGAGGCCGGCATCACCGGCGCCATCGCGGCGATCAAGAATGGAGCGCAGCTGAAGATCATCAGCATGGATGTGAATACCTTTGCCGAGGTGACCTGGATTACGATGCCGAACTCCTCGGTCAAGTCGCTCGCCGATCTCAAGGGGAAGCGGGTGGGGTTCACCAGCCCGAAATCCGCGACCAACATGGCGGCTCTTCTGATGCTCAAGAAGGCGGGCATCGAAGCTGACGACGTGAAACTCATCGCCACGGGTAGTTTTCCGCAAGCTCTGACCGCTCTGGAGGCAGGCGGAGTCGATGTCGTGCCCATGGTCGAGCCGACGTTCTCGATTAGCGGGAACAAATACCGGGTGGTGGCGCGCAGCAGCGATTTCATGCCGCCCACCAACAACGTGCTTGGCTTGACGACGGTTAAGGCTGCCGGTGCAAACCCTGACGTTCTGAAGGCCATCATCGCCGGACGCCGGAAAGGCCTGGATTTCATGCTGAAAAATCCAAAGGAAGCCGGTGAGCTCCTTGCGCCGATCTTCAAGGTCGATGCCAAGGTCTTGGAGAATGTCATCATCAACCTTCGGGACAATGGCAGCACCGATGGCTTCAGTTACTGGAGCGAGGGGCAAATCGACCTGACGCCACTCAAGAATGCGGTCAATGGCGCGCTTCTGACAGGTGAGCTGACGGAAACCTTCGATACGGAATCGATGATCGATAGGTCATTTCTTCCGGACGATTTGAAAGCAAAGAAGTAGAATTGGATTTAAATACGAAGAAATTGGAAGGCTCGGGCGCCGTGCCCGAGCCTTTAAGCTTTGAAACATATTGCCCGGCCTGAACCAGCCAACCGCGTGGGATTATGCAGAACAGGACAGCAATCGCTCTCGCTTTTCGCCTCGTTTCTGCGTTCACGCTGTCAATAATGCTGGTTCTCGTTAAACTTTGCGGCCACAGAGGCGTTAATCTGCCTGAGCTGATGTTCTGGCGCCAGCTGATTCCCGGCCTGGTGCTCTTCATCTGGCTTCTGAGGCGAGGAGAGATTGGTCGACTCAAGACCGCACGCCCTTGGGTGCATGCGCGTCGCGCCGCCACAGGGACGCTCAATCTGTTCCTGATGATGTGGGCCGTCCAGTTGCTGCCGTTGGCCGAGTCGACGGTGCTCACCTTCACAATGCCGGTATTTGCGGTGTTGCTGGCAACCGTCTTCCTGGATGAACGGGCAACGGCTTGGCATTGGGGGGCGGTGTGCCTGGGTGTTCTCGGTGTGGCGCTGATCGCTTCGCCGACCGGTGGGCACCTGCCGCTTGTCGGGGTCTGTGTGGGGTTGGGAGCAGCGTTCGGAGGGGCGATCGTCTCCATCCAATTGCGCGATCTCGGGCGCACTGAAGAGCCGGTCCGCGTCGTTTTCTACTTCTCGCTGCTCGGTTGCCTGCTGCTGGCTCCATGGTTGTTCCGCGGCGCCGGCGGCCATGATGCGGTGACTTGGGCACTGATCATCGGTGTCGGGCTGAGCGGACTCCTGGCGCAGCTATTCATGACCTCTGCTTTGCGGTATGGCGGCGTAGCCAGCGTTATCGTCATGGATTATTCGCAGCTGATCTGGTCGACTTGCGGTGGCTGGGTCGTGTTCAGCCAGCTACCTCCCGGAAGCACTTGGGTCGGGGCGCCTTTGATTATCGCTGCGGGTCTGCTCATCGCGTGGAACGAGCGTCTCTTTTCGGCATTCCGCGCTGGTCTGGGGAATCTTGGCTCCAGAACATCCTCCGACAGGTAGTCCCCTTTCGCCTTTCTCGGCAGCGTAGCAGACGGCGGTTCCGGCCTGTTTCGAGGATGTGAATTGGCGCGTCCACGAGCGTTGCCGGCTTTTAGCCGGCAAGAATATCATAATTTTGAACAAGCATAGTTATTTCTGGCTACGCTAAGATTATGTGTAAATTGTTATCACGAAAATTACAGGTTAACTACCGCGGGCATTAGTATCAATAGGATTATATTTATTTAATATTTAATTCTTGCGTCGGGGTCGTTGCAATTTTGTCCAATCGTGGAGGGCCTGGCGCACATACGGTCCTTGTTCCACGTGCTGCCCGTTGATCGCAGCTCCGTAGGAAGATTGGAGAGCGACCGATGTCCGGTGCGATGACGCTGTTCGACAAGATTTGGAATTCACATGTGATCCGCGAGGTCGACGACGGCGTTTTTCTTATCCACGTAGACCGCCACATGGTTCACGAATGCACGTCCGGTGCAGCGTTTGCGGGCCTCGAGCGAGAGGGTCGGCTTACGCGCAGCCCCGAACTCACTCTCGGGGTGGTGGATCACATCTTGTCGACAGCCCCGGGGCGAAACGGGGAGACTTTCGAAGGCGGTCGTGAGTTTGTCGAGCTCATCAGGGGGAACTGCCCCAAACATGGCATCGAGCTCGTGGATGTCGACGATCCACGGCAGGGGATTGTCCATATCATCGCCCCGGAGCTGGGTGTGGTCCTGCCGGGGACGACCCTGGTCTGCGGCGACAGCCACACATCCACCTGTGGCGGGCTCGGCGCTTGGGCGTGGGGCATCGGAACAAGCGAAGTCGAGCACGTTCTGGCGACGCAGACCATTCTGCAGCGGCGGCCAAAGCGGATGCGCGTCACCTTCGAGGGTGCAGTTCGGACGAATGTCTTCGCCAAAGATTTGATCTTGTACCTGATCGGCCAGATCGGCGTCGCCGCCGGTCGCGGGCATATGGTCGAGTACGCGGGTGCGGGCATCCGCGGGCTGTCCATCGATGAGCGTCAGACCATCTGCAACATGTCGATCGAGTTCGGCGCGCGCGCGGGCCTGGTCGCGCCCGACGATACGACCCTGAACTACCTGCACGGCCGCCCTTTTGCCCCGAAGGGAGCCATGTGGGACGCCGCAGTCGCGCACTGGCGCACGCTCAAGAGCGATGACGACGCGATCTTCGACACGGAGGTTGTCGTCGATTGTTCCAAGATCAAACCCCAGGTCACCTGGGGCACGACGCCGCAGGACGTCTGTGCGATCGATGCCCCGATTCCCGATCCCAAATCCTTTGCGGACCCGGTCCGCAGCGCGGCGGCCGAGCGCTCGCTGGCCTATCTCGGTCTTGAGCCGGGCCGCCCGCTGGAGGGCCTGCCGATCGACGTGGCCTTCATCGGCTCCTGCACCAACAGCCGTCTGACCGACATCGAGGCGGCCGCGAAGGTCGTGAAGGGGCGCAAGGTATCCCCGAATGTGCGTGCCCTCGTCGTGCCCGGTTCGGCTCAGGTGAAGCACGCCGCGGAAGCCCAAGGGCTCGACCAGGTCTTCAAAGACGCCGGGTTTGAATGGCGGGAAGCCGGCTGCTCGATGTGCGTCGCGATCAACGACGACTTCGTTGGCCCCGGCAAGCGGTGCATTTCCACCTCGAACCGCAATTTCGAAGGAAGGCAGGGGCCGAAGAGCAGGACGCACCTTGCCAGCCCCGCCACGGTCGCCGCGAGCGCCATTCGTGGCGCCATCGCCGACCTTCGCAAAGTTGCGTGAATGATAGGGCCAGAAAGATGCAGAAAGTCAGCGTTGTCGACGGCGTGGCGGCCCATTTCCGGCAGCCGAATATCGATACCGACGCCATCATCCCCGTATCGTACCAGAGAAGCCTCAAGCAAAATCCTGGAATCGGGCTCTTTGGTGGTTGGCGCTACGATCTGAACGGAGAGGAGGTTGCGGATTTTATCCTGAACAGGGAACCGTATCGCAACAGCAAGATCATCGTTGGCGGCGTCAATTTTGGTTGCGGAAGCTCGAGGGAATTCGCCGTCTGGGCGATGAAGGGATTCGGCATCGAGTGCATTATTGCCGAGAGCTTCGGCGATATCTTCTACGAAAATTCCTTCAAGAACGGCTTGCTCCTGGTCACGATGTCCTCGGATGAAATCGCTCGCCTGCAAGATCACCTTGAGCACACGAACAATCCCAGCATGTCCGTGGATCTCCTCAAGAACCTCATTTCGTTGCCGAATGGAGTGACGTTGCCCTTTGCTATCCCGGAGGCCCGAAGGCGAGCGCTGATCGAGGGTCTCGATGAAATCGGGCAAACGCTCTGCTTTGAACAGGACATCCGCGATTTTCAGGCGAAGCTGCGGGCGCAGCAGCCATGGATCTGGCCGGGCAGGGCGGACATGCAGCTCTCTGCGACAGGAACCTGACCAGACCTCCTCTGTCTCTACGCGTGGCTCGAGAACGCTGAGCGTGAGTGCGCGGCGGCGATGGCTCTGGTGCGTCGAGCTCGGCGATGTCGACCGGGCGCTCATCCGATCCGCCGATGATCGCGCGGCGCGTCGCTCCAACCGCCAGCGTTGGGCTGGAGCCAGCAAGGAGACGGGGACAATGTCCATGATGCAGCTTCCATATTGGCTCGATGCCGGCAAAACCGTCCTCAACGGCTACTGCATGATTGCGGATCCGTTTGTAGCAGAGGCGTTCGCGCGCCAGGGCTTCGACGCCGTCACCATCGACCTTCAGCACGGGCTCGCGGACTATGCGTCGGCATTGCGCATGCTCCAGGCCATGACCAGCTGCGATGTCGTGCCGCTCGTCCGGGTGCCGGGGCTGGATCCCGGGCTCATGATGAAGCTTCTCGATGCGGGGGCCCTGGGCATTACCTGCCCGATGATCAGCAGCGCTGCGGCGGCGGAGCAGTTCGTCCGGAGCACCTCATACCCGCCATTGGGCGAGCGCAGCCTCGGCCCGATTCGGGCTGGGCTGATCTACGGCCGCGACTATGCCGGCCAGGCGAACGCCGCCATCGCGCGCCTGGCCATGATCGAGACCGCCGCTGGTCTGGAAAACGTCGAGGCCATCGCAGCGGTGCCCGGGCTGACGGGGCTGTATATCGGTCCTGGCGACCTCTCCCTGGCACTCGGGCGTCCCAGCCGTTACGATGGTTTCGATCCAATCGTCGAAAAGGCTGTCGAGAGAATTCTGGCGGCCTGCCGCGCAAACAACATCATCGCCGGTACCTTCGCGCCGACTGCGGAGAGGGCCAACGAGCTACGGCGCCTCGGTTTTCGGTTCATTACATTGAACACCGATATCGCGGCGCTTCAACAGCAAGCGAAGGTTTGGGTGGATGGCTACCGCAAATTGGCCGAAGATGGCTGAGCCTTTTCGGAGTGCTGGCGCATGCGACCGGATATCGAGACGCGAAGGATCGACTTTCGGCTTCCCCCGCTCAATTCAGCGCGCGCCTTCGAAGCAGCTGCCCGGCACAAGAGCTTCAGTCTAGCCGCAGCCGAGCTCTGTGTAAGCCAGGGCGCTATCAGCCGCCACATCATAGCGCTCGAGAAGTTGCTCGACGTCAAATTGTTCGAGCGCCTTCATCGCAGGGTTGTCCTCACAGAAGCCGGGCGCTCATACTTTTTCGCGCTCAACGAGGCGCTGTATCAGATCGCGATCGCAACCGACCGGCTTCGCGGCGGTCGGGCCGCATCCCGGTTGACGGTGATGGCGCTTCCGACATTCACGGCGCGTTGGCTGATGCCGCGGCTGGGGTCTTTCAACGCGCTCCATCGGGATATCGCCGTAGAAATCACCACAGCCAACGACCCCTTCGATGCGAGCCGCTCCGATTTCGATGTCGCGATCGGATATGGTCTGGGCGATTGGAGCGAGTTGATAGCCGATGAATTGTTCGGTGAGCGGCTTGTCGTCGTTTCGAGCCCCCGCCTGGCTGATGGGCGAGCCCCTCCGCATCACGTGGACGACGTGCGCGATTTTGCCCTGCTGCATTCGATCAACCGGCCGGGAGAGTGGCGCAGGTGGTTGGATAGCGTCGGCTTGTTCGAAGTCTCCGATCAGGGCGGCCTCCGCTTCGGCAGTTCGGACCTGGTTTACCAGGCTGCCAGATCGGGCCTTGGTCTCGCGCTGGCGCAAACGCCATTCATTGGCGATGATCTGAAAGAGGGGCGGCTGGTCCGAATCTTCGATTCCCAGCCGCTCACGCGGCGCAGCTACTATCTGCTCTATCCGCGGGCAAAAAGATCGTGGCCCGTCGTTCAGAAATTCCGCCGCTGGGCGCTCTCCGAGGCCAACCAATGGCGCCTCGAGAACCAGAAGGCCTTGACCTCCGAGGCCACCGACCGTGACGCAACGAAAGACGCGACGCAATAAAATACAATCAAGCGGACGGTACCCTCCATAGTGTCGCAAAAAATGGGAGCTTCACTTTGGCCGCACAACGACCCCCGCTGCGACCCGTCAGCACCGTGGAAACCGATGATCAGACTGTCACAGTGCATGCCCGCTTGCGGGGTGTGACGCGCGTCTTCAGCGGGGAAGGAGGGGCCGGCACCGTGCACGCATTGGTAGCGTCCGAGGACGTGGTGTAATTTCGGGGAGCGCTTTCGGTGGAAACAGCGGTGGAGAATCCGCTGCGTTTTTGGCCAAAACCGGTGTGGGCACCGGGTCCGTTTGAGAAGGTGGAGTTGCAAGACTTCGACCTGACCGAAACGGAGAACCCGATGACCGAGGACAGATTAGCGCTTGCCGAGCTTTCCGCGAAGAGCGGCGACCCTGATTTTCTGCGCGCGATCGCCGAGAGCGTGCTGCAACTGATCATGGAGGCCGATGTCGATGGCCTGATCGGGGCTGGGCGATACGAGCGCGGCGAAGCCCGGCAGACCTGGCGCAATGGCTACCGTGACCGGACGCTCGACACCCGGCTGGGCACGCTGAACCTGAAAATCCCGAAGATGCGCAGCGGAGCCTACTTCCCCGGCTTCCTGGAGCCGAGGAAGACGGTGGAGAAGGCGCTGGTCGCCGTCATCCAGGAAGCCTGGATCAACGGCGTCTCGACCCGCAAGGTCGATGAACTGGTGCAGGCCATGGGGATGACGGGCATCTCGAAATCGTCGGTGTCGAAGCTGTGCAAGGACATCGACGAGCGGGTGAACGCCTTCCTCAAGCGCCCGTTGTCCGGCGACTGGCCCTATCTGTGGCTCGACGCCACCTATCTGAAGATGCGCGAGGGTGGGCGTATTGTCTCCGTGGCGGCGATAATCGCGGTCGCCGTCGATACCGACGGAAAGAGGGAGATCGTCGGCCTTCACATCGGCCCGTCCGAAGCCGAGCCGTTCTGGACCTCGTTCCTGCGCGATCTGGTGCGCAGGGGACTGACCGGGGTCAAGCTGGTCATCTCGGATGCCCATGAAGGGCTGAAGGCGGCCCTTGTCCGCGTGCTCGGCGCGACATGGCAACGGTGCCGGGTTCATGCGATGCGCAATGCGCTGGCCTACGTTCCCAAGGGCCAGCACACCATGGTCGCCGCCGCGATCCGGCAGGCGTTCATCCAGCCCGACCACGACAGTGCCGTGCAGACCTGGCGGCATGTCGCCGACCAACTCCGCGCCAGATGGCCGAAGCTGGGAAGCTTCATGGATGATGCGGAAGCCGATGTGCTCGCCTACATGGCCTTCCCCGCCCAGCACCGCTCGAAGCTGCACAGCACGAATCCGCTGGAGCGGCTCAACAAGGAGGTGAAGCGCCGGGCCGATGTCGTCGGCATCTTCCCGAACGAGGACAGCATCGTCCGCCTGATCGGAGCCGTCCTGCTCGAAGCCAACGACGAGTGGCAGCTTCAGCATCGATACATGCAGGTCGAGGCCATGGCGGACCTCAACACACCGGCGATCGAGGACGAAAGGCCCCTTCAGATTACACCAAAGGCCGCCTGATCATGACGGCCCGGTCCCACACCCGAAATTACACCACATTGACGGACGCTATCCACGCATTGGGGCCGCTCGACCTCGATTTGATGAAGGGCGAATTCTTTTCTGTCGTCGGTCCCTCCGGTTGCGGCAAATCCACACTGCTCGATATCGTCGCCGGCCTGGCGGCTCCAAGCGGGGGCGAGGCCAGCTTCGAGGACAAGGATCTCCGGGGATCCGTTCCCGATGGCGTGGGCGTGGTTTTTCAGGAAGATGCCAGTTTTCCGTGGCTTTCCGTCTGGAACAACGTGGCGTTCGGGCTCCGTCGGAAGGGCGTCGACGAGGCTGAGATAAGGCGCCGCGTTGACGATGCATTGCGCCTCATCGGGCTTGAGCAGTTCCGCGAAGCCTACCCCCGCCAGCTCTCCGGCGGGATGCGCCAGCGTGTGTGTATCGCCCGAACGCTCGTGCTTCAGCCCCGGCTGATTTTGCTGGACGAGCCATTCGGCGCGCTGGATCAGCAGACGCGCCTTCTGATGGGTGACGAGCTGTTGAAACTCTGGCGAGAAACCGGTGCGACCGTCGTTCTCATCACCCACGCACTCGACGAAGCCGCAATGCTGTCCGATCGTGTCGGCGTGATGTCCTCGCGTCCCGGCCGCTTCATGGAGATCATCACGACGGGCTGGCCGAAGAACCGTGACAGCCGTATCGCGGAGAATGAGGAATTTGGTCGCATCACGACCCGTTTGTGGTCGCTGTTGCGGGGCGAATCGATGAAGGCGATGCAAAGTGGAGGCCCGGGGCGATGAAGCGTGCCACCAGGCTCCAGCTCGGCTCGGTGGTCGCGGCCGTCATCCTGCTCGAAGTCGGCTCTCGAAGCGGGATGATTTCGAGTTTCACCTTCATTCCGCCAAGCGTAATGGCGGTGCAACTTTACAAATCCTTCGCAAATGGATCGATATTTCCCAGCCTTCGGTCGACGTTGGTCGGTGTCTTCATCGCGGCCGTTGCGGCGATCATCAGCGGATTTGTCTTTGGATCGATCATCCACGCCCTTCCCAGGGTACGCAGGACATTTGAGCCGCTATTCTCGAGTTACTATGCGGTCCCGATTTGGGCGTTCTATCCGATGTTCGTCTTTATGTTCGGTTTGACGGACGTGCCCAAAATCGTGATCGGCTACCTCTATGCGCTTGTGGCCATGATCGTCAGCACGATCAACGGGCTTGATGTCGTTCCGAAGGTTTTTGAGAAGACATCTCGTGTTTTTGGAATGACAAGATCGACAACATTGCGGTTGATCGTTATTCCATATGCTATTCCATACGTATTTACCGGTGTAAAGCTAGCGATATCTTATGCTTTTATCGGTATCGTCGGGGCAGAATTCATTTTGTCGACGAGCGGCATTGGATATGAAATCTCGTGGGCCTACATAAGTTTTGAGAACAAGCCGCTATACGCCATGGTCTTGCTGATCTTGATCCTTTCCGTCGGCATCAACATGGCGCTTTTCGCCTGGGAGCGCGCGCTTACAAAGTGGAAGGTCGAACTATGACCAGCGTCGTGCCGCCCTCAGTTCGTACGCCTTCCTTCGCCCGCCTTCGTGTTGGCGGGGTCGCCCAGCGGGCGCTGGATAGCTTGATCCTTGTCGTTGCCCTGATCGTCATCTGGCAACTGCTGTATGACCTCGTGGGAAACGTTGCCCTTTCGTCGCCGCTGACCACAATTCGTGGTGCGGGAAGTCTGTTGGCCTCGGGGGAGTTCTGGTTCCACACGGCCAGTACGTTCAAGGCGTTCCTGCTCGCCATGGCGATTGCGGTGGCGGGAGGCGTCCTGATCGGGATCGTGCTCGGCTCCAAGCAGATTCTCCGTGAGGCCTATGAGCCGATCCTGGTATCGTTCTACACCGTTCCGAAAGTTTCATTCTTTCCGATCATCCTCCTGCTGTTCGGTATCGGACTCGCCGCTCAAGTCGCGTTCGGCGTTATCCATGGCATCGTTCCGACCGCCATTTTTACGATCAATGCCGTGAAAAACGTGAAACCCGTCTTATTCAAGACGGCGAACGTGTTGCGCCTGACGGCCTTCCAGAAATGGATGCTCGTGGTTGTCCCGTCGGTCCTTCCGCAGGTATTCACCGGGATTCGAATTGGTGTCTCCTTGACGTTCATCGGAACGATTCTCAGCGAGATGTTCGGGTCCCACCGCGGCCTCGGCTATATGTTGATGCAAGCTATAGGCATCAATAATGGTGATCTGATCATGTCGTTGACGCTGATTATTACAGTGTGGGCTATCGTCCTTAACTCCGTGCTTTTGTTCATCGATGGAAAGCTCCACAACAGGGGGTGAGGCTTCGCGTGCCGGGGCGTCCCGGCTTTGCGCCACAGCCGTCGGGGTCGACGTGGAAAGCGTCTGCGTCACGATCGAAGCCCGGACTCGCCGCTGTCGTCGCTGGCCGTCGCCGAAGCCGTTGACCGGCTGCCTCTTGTCTGCACGACGACCGGCCTCAAGGCTATGGCCTGACGACCGCTCATGAAAGCGGGGCCGTCTTCGGTGCGCCCCCGGCTTCTGCGGCAGCTGGCTCGGGGTATGTCGATCGTTCCGCCTGGAGCACCGGACCGAAAAATGGAACCCACCTTTCAGAAAACCAGTTGTAAAACAAAAGCTTAGATCGCCGCTTTGCGTCCCGTAGACGCACGGTGATCTCGCGCTTTCATTTGTCCGTTTGCCGCGACGATGAAAGCCGATGCGATCTCAATCGATCTCCGGCGAGCAGACAAGCGCCCTGATCCAGGCGCACGCCATCCTGAACTCGCATGAGATTATCTCATGCTGGAATAGCGAAAAACTGCGTTGAACGACTGGCTCAATGAGGGTCGAATTCAACAAAATAACAATGAATATAAGGGATGGACTCAATGAGGATCGTATCAACGGTTAATCTTCCCACGAAAAATAAAGTATTTTTTACAGATTCACAGAATCAAACCTCAGAAGAGATAGTTAGTACGGTCATGAATTTTGTAAATGATCGTTTGAACTCTAAGATTTCTTTGAAAGACATTGAGGAAATCGTAAATTGCAGCGTCTTCCGCGTGATCCGGGCGTTCCGCAAGGAGCTTGGGCTCACGCCTCATGCGTTCATCATCCAGCAGCGCATTTACAAGAGCTTGGAGCTTCTGGAGCTCGGCGAGCCGGCTGCCGGTATTGCCGTCGATTTGGGTTTTGTCGATCAAAGCCACTTCAGCCGCCACTTTAAGCGGATTCTGGGCGAAACGCCCAGCCGCTATCGCGAACGGGCGGCAAGTAGTGCCGTCAAGGAGAGACGGCGGTTCGCAGCATGATGTGAGTGAATCCGGACCGATCATGGCGGCTGGCAAAGCCCCATACCGCGTCGAGGACGCCGACGACCGTAGCGCGCCGCGTTGAGATCAGCACGCTGATCGCGGCCGCGACGGCGCGTACGACGCCGCCCGACGCCCGATCAGCGCGGATGGCCCGCGACGCGAGGAAAGCGCATCTGCTTTTCGGTGGGATGAAACGGGTTGCGGGGAGCGTTCCGCTCTTACGAGATGCGCGACAGCCGCGGCCTGAGCCTCACGGCTCGAGCTCCGTATCCCAGTAGAGATAGTCGAGCCAGCTTTCGTGCAGGTAGTTCGGCGGGAAGAGCTTGCCGTTGCGGTGCAGGTCGTTGACAGTCGGCGCATAGGGCTTCTGGGCCGGGAACATCTCGACCCTGGCCGGCATCTTGTCGCCCTTGCGCAGGTTGCAGGGCGAGCAGGCGGCCACGACGTTCTCCCAGGTGGTCAGGCCGCCCTTGGAGCGGGGGACGACGTGGTCGAAGGTCAGTTCCTCATGCGCGCCGCAATACTGGCAGGCGAAGCGGTCGCGCAGGAAGACGTTGAAGCGGGTGAAGGCCGGTGTCCGTGACGGCTTGATGTAGCTCTTGAGCGAAACCACCGAGGGCAGCCGCATGTCGAAGCTCGGGCTGCGGACGACGGTGTCGTATTCGGAGACGATGTTGACGCGGTTCATGAAGACCGCCTTGATCGCGTCCTGCCAGCTCCACAACGACAGCGGATAGTAGCTGAGCGGCCGGAAATCGGCGTTCAGCACCAGCGCCGGACAGCCGTCCGGCGATGCCATCGGATGCATCATATGCGCCGTCAAACCCGTCGCACCTCCGCTTCGTCGAGCGGGGCGAATCCCGCCCGACCATCAATGTAAGCGCGAGACGACGGGAATGTGAAGAAACTTGTTGCAGGTGCAACAAACGTCTGCGCGCGGAAAGGGGGCGTCCTCATCCGCGGCAGTGAAACGGTCGATTGTGCTGTTTTCAGGCCGAATTTTCGCGGTTCCCGTGTCGCCGGCCCGTTTCCTCAGCGTGTCGGGACCGGCTTCTCGCCGCGATAATCGTAGAAGCCGCGCTTGGTCTTGCGGCCGAGCCAGCCGGCCTCGACATATTTCACCAGGAGCGGGCAGGGCCGGTATTTCGAATCGGCCAGCCCGTCATGGAGAACCTGCATCACCGAGAGGCAGGTATCGAGGCCGATGAAGTCGGCGAGCTGGAGCGGCCCCATCGGGTGGTTGGCGCCGAGCCGCATCGCGGTGTCGATCGCGTCCACCGAGCCGACGCCCTCATAGAGCGTGTAGACGGCCTCGTTGATCATCGGCAGCAGGATGCGGTTGACGATGAAGGCCGGGAAATCCTCGGAGACCGAGACGGTCTTTTGCAGCGCGGCGACGAGGCTCTTGGCGCGCTCGAAGGTGCCGTCGTCGGTGGCGATGCCGCGGATCAGCTCGACGAGCTGCATCAGCGGCACGGGATTCATGAAATGGATGCCGATGAAGTGCTCGGGGCGATCGGTCGCGGCGGCAAGCCGCGTGATCGAGATCGAGGAGGTGTTGGAGGCCAGGATCGCGTCGGGCCGCAGATGCGGGCAGACCGCCGTGAAGATCTTGCGCTTGACCTCCTCGTTTTCGGTCGCGGCCTCGATCACGAGATCGCAATCGCCGAGATCGGCAAGGCCGATGGCGGGCTGGATGCGCGCGATCGCCGCCCGGCGTTCCTCCTCCGCCAGCGCGCCCTTCGCGACCTGCCGGGCCATGTTGCCGTCGATCGTGGCGAGCGCGGCGTTGATGCGATCCTCGGCGATGTCGTGCAGCCGGATGCCGAAGCCGGCGGCGGCCGCGACATGGGCGATGCCGTTGCCCATCTGGCCTGCCCCGATGATACCGATCGTCTTGATCGCGTGGTCCGACATGGTTTGATCCCGGATGAACGTTCAGGCTCCCGCGGGAGCGGAACGGGCCGCCCTGGGGCGGCCCGGAAGTGGTGGTTCCGTGCTATCCGCCGGCCTTGGCGAGTTCGGCGTCGAGCTCGGGCAGGACGGTGAAGAGGTCGCCGACGAGGCCGTAATCGGCGATCTGGAAGATCGGCGCCTCCTCGTCCTTGTTGATCGCGACGATGACCTTTGAGTCCTTCATGCCGGCCAGATGCTGGATCGCGCCGGAGATGCCGACCGCGATGTAAAGCTCCGGCGCGACGACCTTGCCGGTCTGGCCGACCTGCCAGTCATTGGGGGCGTAGCCGGCATCGACCGCGGCGCGCGAGGCGCCCATCGCCGCGCCGAGCCTGTCGGCGACCGGCTCGATCACCTTGCCGAAATTCTCGGCCGAGCCGAGCGCGCGACCGCCCGAGATGATGATCTTGGCGGAAGCCAGCTCCGGACGGTCGGACTTGGCGACCTCCTCGCCCTTGAAGGACGAGCTGCCGGGGTTCTCGGCCGCCGCGACGGCCTCGACCGGAGCCGAGCCGGCTCCATCAGCCCCTTGGCCCGCCGCCGCGAAGGAGGCGGTGCGGATGGTGATGAGCTTCTTGGCGTCGCCCGACTGCACCGTCTGGATGGCGTTGCCGGCATAGACCGGGCGCTCGAAGGTGTCGGGCGAGACGACCTTGGTCACGTCCGAGACCTGCATCACGTCGAGCAGGGCGGCGACGCGCGGCAGCACGTTCTTGCCCGTCGTGGTCGAGGGCGCGACGATGGCGTCGTAAGCATCCGCGAGCTTGACGATCAGCGCCGCCAGCGGCTCCGCCAGCGCATGGCCGTAAGCGGCGTCGTCGGCGAGCAGCACCTTCTCGACGCCCGCAAGCTTGGCGGCCGCATCGGCCGCGCCCTTGGCACCCTGGCCGGCGACGAGGATGTGGACGGGGCCGCCGAGCTTGGCGGCGGCGGTCAGCGCCTTGGCGGTGGCGTCCTTGACGGAGGCGTTGTCGTGTTCGGCGATCAGCAGCGTGGTCATCAGATCACCCCGGCGGTCTTGAGCTTGGAGACGAGTTCGGCGGCCGAGGCCACCTTGACGCCGGCGGAGCGGCCGGCTGGCTCCACCGTCTTCAGCACCTTGAGCCGTGGCGAGACATCGACGCCGAGCGCCTCGGCGGAGGTCTCGTCGAGCGGCTTCTTCTTCGCCTTCATGATGTTGGGCAGCGAGGCATAGCGCGGCTCGTTCAGGCGCAGATCGGTGGTGACGATAGCCGGCAGCTTGAGCGACACGGTCTGGAGGCCGCCATCGACCTCGCGGGTGACGTCGACCGAGCCGTCGCCGATCGCGACCTTCGAGGCGAAGGTGCCCTGCGGCCAGCCGAGCAGGGCGGCCAGCATCTGGCCGGTCTGGTTGCAGTCGTCGTCGATCGCCTGCTTGCCGAGGATGACGAAGCCGGGGTTTTCCTGCTCGACGATCCTTTTCAGGAGCTTGGCGACCGCCAGCGGCTCGACCACGCCGTCTACCTTGACCAGGATGCCGCGATCGGCGCCCATGGCCAGCCCGGTACGGATCGTCTCGGCCGCCTGCTGCGGGCCGATCGAGACAACGATGACCTCGCTCGCCTTGCCGGCTTCCTTCAGGCGCAGCGCTTCTTCCACCGCGATCTCGTCGAACGGGTTCATCGACATCTTGACGTTCGCCAGCTCGACGCCGGACCCGTCCGCCTTGACGCGGATCTTCACGTTGTAATCGACAACCCGTTTCACGGGCACCAAGATCTTCATCGTCCGATCACCGTATCAGAAGAGATGCGCCTCACGCCGCGCCGTCCCTGGCGACAGGACAGCGGCATCGCGGCCCTCGGCTGGAATGCGGGGGGACCGTAACGACGCCCGTTTGCGCTTGTCAACGCCCGTCGGAGCTGCGGCCCGGAGGCGAGATGGCGCGGCTTCAGCTACGGACGGGCCCGCGCCCGAACAGGGCGATGTTGCGGTGCACGAAAAGCGGGGTCAGCGCGGCCCCCGTCGCCAGCCCGCCGAGATGCGCCCACCAGCCGATCGCGCCGTCGGCGCCGAGGAGGGCGGCGGCCGCCTGCAGCAGGATCCAGCCGCCGAGTGCATAGAGCGCCGGGATGTGGATCGGGATCCAGTTGAAGGCGAGCCCCCAGATGCGCACCTGCGGATAGATCATCAGATAGGAGGCGATGACGCCGGAGATGGCGCCCGAGGCGCCGATCAGCGGCTGCTCCGAATCCGGATGCATGCCGGCATGGAAGAGCGAGCCGCCGAGCCCGCACAGGAAGAAGAAGACGAGGAAGCGGGCATGACCCATCGCATCCTCGACATTGTCGCCGAAGACCCAGAGGAACAGCACGTTGCCGATCAGATGCGCGAAACCGGCGTGCAGCAGCACGTTGCTGAACAGGGTCAGCCAGGGTGGCAGATGGGCAAGCCCTTCCGGCAGCACGGCCGTGCCGAACAGCACCGAGGGGATCATCCCGAACCCGGCCATGATCGCAAGCTCCGCCTCCTGCCCGGGCCAGAGCCGCAGGGTAAGCCGCAGCACGAGGCAGGCGCCGATCAGCCCGTAGGTGACGCCGGGCGTGCGCATGAAGCGCAGCGGCACGCCATCATGCAGGGGAACGAACACGCGCGGACTCAGCGATTGGCGCCGGGCACCCAGAGCACGTCGCCGGCCGCCTTGGCGTTGAGGAAGCGGGAGGCGACGAACAGGAAGTCCGAAAGGCGGTTGATGTATCTGAGCGCGGGCGCGGCGACGCTCTCGCCCTCGGTCGCGGCGAGCTCGGTCATCAGGCGCTCGGCCCGGCGGGCGACCGTGCGGGCGAGGTGGAGATGGGTCGCGGCGAGCGTCCCGCCCGGCAGGACGAAGGAGCGCAAGGGGGAAAGATCCGCGTTCAGCGCGTCGATCTCGGCCTCGATCCGGTCGACCTGGGCCTGGACGATGCGCAGGGGCTCGAAGGCGAGGGGCTTGTCCGTCTCGGGCGTCGAGAGATCGGCGCCGAGGTCGAAGAGGTCGTTGCTGATGCGTCCCAGCATGGCCTCGACCCCGGCATCCTCCGCCGCCGCATGCAGGCGGGCGAGCCCAATGCAGGCATTGGTTTCGTCGACGGTGCCGTAGGCTGAGACCCTGAGGTCGAATTTCGGCCGGCGCGGGCCGCTCGTCAGCCCGGTGGTGCCCTTGTCGCCGGTGCGGGTATAGATGCGGTTGAGCTTGACCATAGCTTGCTTATAGCGCGGCCGGTGCGGGACGGAAGCGGGTTTCCACCGCCGCCGGCTTCAGAAGCTGTAGCCGAGCCTCGCACCGATATTGGCCGGGCCGCGATTGGAGGCGCCGGGCTTGTCGGAGCAGCCGAGCGTTCTGAAATGCTCGAGCGTGGTGACGAGGCTCCAGCGGTCCGACAGCCGGAAGCCGAGGGCCGCCGCCTCGCGCGTCCCGGTGTTGCAGCCGAGCGCCAGGCGGTTCTCAGGGAAGACCGGCCCGGTCTTGGCGTCGTTCAGCGCCGCGCCGAGGCTCGCCTCGACGAAGACGTCGCGCGTCACGTCGAAGGCCCATGTCGCCCCGGCATAGGCATAGCGCGTGCCGTTGAGGTTGAGGCTCGCACCCATGTTGAAGCGCGGGATGAAGGCCGCCGCGATCCGGTCGCCCGGCTGGGCGAGGCGCGGCGACAGGATGTCCGCGCTCAGATTCGCCAGCCCGCTCTCGCGCCCGCCGGGATTGGCGAGGCCGGCGCCGACGCGCGCCTCCCAGGCCGGGGCCGGCGGCTCGCTGGCTGGGGCGTAGCTGGAGACAGTGCCGGAGAGCGACCGGGTCTGCGCGCAAGCGCCAGAGACGGTGAGGCAAACGGCAAGAAACAGCGACGCGACGCGGAGCATGGACCCTGGGCAAAAAAGCTGTGACGAGGCGTTAGTGAAGCGCACACACTCGTGTCCGGAATGTGGCGAAACCCGCCGAAGCGAGCCCTCGCCCACAGCAAAACGCGTCAGATTCGTTTTTGATTTCAGTTGCTTGCGCGTGGTGTCGCAGGGCTTTCAGCCGTTGCGCCACCACAGCACGATGACGATCAGGATGATGGCGATGAATTGCAGGATGACCCTGAGCCGCATCAGCCGCTGCGAGGTGTTGGCGCTGCCGCCGCGCAGCATGTTGACGAGGCCGAGCAGAAGCACGAGGGCAACGGCCGCGACCGCGATGGAGACGAGCGTGTTGGAAAACGTCATGCGCGCAGGCTTAGAGCATCGCACGGGCAAGGGGAATCGGCTTTTCGGAAATGCCCGTGCCGAAGCCCGGCATGCCCTTTGCGTGTGCCGGGGTGCAGCTTTGCGAATTGCCGCCCCCGGCCTTTCGCTCTAATGAGGGAGTATCCGCCTCCCTCCTCGGTCGGCTTTTGGGTTGCCCGGCGAATTCCGGTCACGGCCCTTTGCCCGGAGACAAGATGATGACGACGACGACCGCGCCCGGCCTGCCCGACATGAAGCTGTCGGTCCGGCAGACCTTCGGGATCGAAACGGATCTCGAGGTGCCGGCCTATTCCACCGCCGATGCGCATGTGCCCGATCTCGACCCGGATTACCGCTTCGACCGCGACACCACGATCGCGATCCTCGCCGGCTTCGCCCATAACCGCCGCGTCATGATCTCGGGCTATCACGGCACCGGCAAATCGACCCATATCGAGCAGGTCGCCGCCCGCCTCAACTGGCCCTGCGTGCGCGTCAACCTCGACAGCCACGTCTCGCGCCTCGACCTCGTCGGCAAGGACGCGATCGTGCTGAAGGAAGGCAAGCAGATCACCGAGTTCCAGGACGGCATCCTGCCCTGGGCGCTGCAGAACAACATCGCGCTGGTCTTCGACGAATACGATGCCGGCCGCCCGGACGTGATGTTCGTGATCCAGCGCGTGCTGGAGCAGTCCGGCAAGCTCACCCTGCTCGACCAGAAGCGCGTCATCCGCCCGCACCCCGCCTTCCGCCTCTTCGCAACCGCCAACACGGTCGGCCTCGGCGACACGTCGGGCCTCTATCACGGCACCCAGCAGATCAACCAGGGCCAGATGGACCGCTGGTCGATCGTGACCACGCTGAATTACCTGCCGCACGACAACGAGGTCGCGATCGTGCTGGCGAAGTCGAAGCACTACCAGAAGGCGCCGGACGGCAAGGACATCGTCAACAAGATGGTCCGCGTCGCCGATCTCACCCGCAACGCCTTCATGAACGGCGATCTCTCGACCGTGATGAGCCCGCGCACCGTCATCACCTGGGCGGAGAACGCGGCGATCTTCGGCGATATCGGCTTCGCCTTCCGCGTCACCTTCCTCAACAAATGCGACGAGATGGAGCGCACGCTGGTGGCCGAGTTCTACCAGCGCTCTTTCGGCAAGGAGCTGCCGGAGAGCGCCGCCAACGTGGTGCTGAGCTAGAACTCCAGAGAACGGCCGCGCCTTGTCCATCTCGAACCGCAAGCCCGGAACGCCGAAGGAAGCTCCCGCCGAGCCGCTGAAGCGGGCGATCTCGGGCGCGATGAAGGCGATCGCGCGCAAGCCGGAGATGGAGATCGTCTTCGCCGCCGACAAGCCGTCGCTGGTCGGCGAGCGGGCGCGCCTGCCTGAGCCGCCGCGCAAGCTCAGCCCCGGCGATGTCGCGATCCTGCGCGGCCATGCCGATTCGATGGCGCTGCGCCTCGCCTGCCACGATGCGACGATCCACCGCCGCGCCGCGCCTGAGGGCGATGCGGCGCGCGCCGTCTTCGACGCCGTCGAGCAGGCGCGCGTCGAATCGATCGGCTCGCGGCGGATGGCCGGCATGGCCGGCAACATCACCGCGATGCTGGAGGACCGCTATCACCGCGGCGGGCGCTATGAGGAGATCACCGACCGGGCCGACGCGCCGCTCGAGGATGCGCTCGCCCTGATGGTGCGCGAGCGGCTGACGGGCCTGAAGCCGCCGAAGGCGGCGCAGAAGCTGGTCGAGCTCTGGCGCGAGCAGATCGAGGCCAAGGCCGGCGCCGATCTCGACCGGCTGACGAAGACGATCGAGGACCAGCGCGGCTTCGCCCGTACCGTGCGCGACATGCTGGCCGCGCTCGACATGGCCGAGCAGAGCGCGCAGGGCGACGATCAGGACGAGGACGAGGACAACCAGGACCAGTCCTCCGAGGACCAGCAGCAGCAGGACGGCGAATCCGAGCAGGAGAGCGGCGCCGACCGCTCCGAGACCGAGACCAGCGATGACGCGACCGAGGAGCTGGAGGAGGGCGCCTCCGAGGCGGCCGACGCTCCCGCGGGCGACCGGGAGGAGGAGGACGAATCGTCTGAATCCGAGGATGCCGGCGAGGCGCCGCGCCCGCGCGAGGGACGTAATGACGGCCGCCAGGCCACCGACTACAAGGCCTATACGACCAAGTTCGACGAGGTCGTCACCGCCGAGGAGCTCTCCGATGCCGAGGAGTTGACGCGGCTTCGCGCCTATCTCGACAAGCAGCTCGCCCATCTCCAGGGCGTCGTCGCCCGCCTCGCCAACCGCCTGCAGCGGCGGCTGATGGCGCAGCAGAACCGCTCCTGGGAATTCGACCTGGAGGAGGGCGCGCTCGATCCGGCCCGGCTGCCGCGCATCATCATCGATCCGTTCCAGCCGCTCTCCTTCCGGCAGGAATCGGACGTCAATTTCCGCGACACGGTCGTCACCCTGCTGATCGACAATTCCGGCTCGATGCGCGGGCGGCCGATCACGGTCGCGGCGACCTGCGCCGACATCCTGGCCCGCACGCTGGAGCGCTGCGGCGTCAAGGTCGAGCTGCTCGGCTTCACCACGCGCGCATGGAAGGGTGGGCTCTCGCGCGAGGCCTGGCTGCAATCGGGCAAGCCGCCCAATCCCGGCCGGCTCAACGATCTGCGCCACATCGTCTACAAGGCGGCGGACGCGCCCTGGCGGCGGGCGCGCAAGAATCTCGGGCTGATGATGCGCGAGGGGCTGCTCAAGGAGAACATCGACGGCGAGGCGCTGGATTGGGCGCATAAGCGCCTGCTCGGCCGGCCCGAGCAGCGCAAGATCCTGATGGTGATCTCGGACGGCGCCCCGGTCGACGATTCGACGCTCTCGGTCAATGCCGGCAACTATCTCGAGCGGCATCTGCGCCATGTCATCGCCGAGATCGAGACGCGCTCGCCGATCGAGCTCATCGCCATCGGCATCGGCCATGACGTTACCCGCTATTACCGCCGCGCCGTGACGATCGTCGATGCCGAGGAGCTGGGCGGCGTCATGACCGAGAAGCTCGCCGAGCTGTTCGAGGAGGACGGGCCGGCGACGAGCTCCGCCTCCGGCGCGTCGCGTCGCCTGCATTGAGGCCTTTCAGCCGCCGCGCCGCGCTGGCGGGCCTCTGCACGCTCGCGCTGCCGGGCGCGGCACGGGCCATCGAGCAGACCCGCTTTCCCGTCGCGGTTTCCGCGCGCCGCATCGCCGCCTTCGAACCGCGCAACACCGACAGGCGCCGCTTCGGCGCGCTGCATTTCCGCGGCGGGCTGGTGCTGTCATCCGGCCATCCGCGATTCGGCGGCTTTTCCGGCCTCGCGCGGCTGGGGGACGGGCGCGATCTCGTCGCGGTCAGCGATCGCGGCTACTGGCTCACCGCGAAGGTCATGTCCGAAGGCGGCAGGCTCGCCGGCCTCGCGGAGGGCGAGATGGCGGCGATCCTCGGCGCCTCCGGCCGGCCGCTGACGCGCTCGGGCCTGTTCGACACCGAAAGCCTCTGCATCGCCGACGGCACAGCCTTCGTCGGGATCGAGCGCAAGCACGAGATCGCCCGCTTCGATTGGGCGCGCGACGGCGTCGAGGCCCGGGCCCGGCCCGTGCCGTTGCCGCCGGCGCTGAAGCGCCTGCCACGCAATCGCGGGCTCGAGGCGCTCGGCGTCGTGCCGGCCGGCGCGCTGAAGGGCGCGCTCGTCATGATCGCGGAGCGCTCGGGCAAGGAGGACGAGCCGACCATCGGCGCGATTCTCGGTGGGCCGCGGCCCGGCCTGTTCACGGTCGCGAGGCCCGGCGGCTACGACATCACCGATCTCGCCTTCCTGCCCTCCGGCGACATGCTGCTGCTGGAGCGCTGGTACAAGCCGCTGCGCGGTGTCGGCATGCGGATCAGGCGAATCGCCGGCCGCGGGATCGGGCCGGGCGCCTTGCTCGACGGGCCCACCCTGATCGAGGCCGATCTCGGCAGCGAGATCGATAACATGGAGGGGCTGTCGGTCCATCAGGAGAACGGGCGCACCGTGCTGACCCTGATCTCGGACGACAATTTCTCGTTCCTGCAGCGCACATTGCTGCTCGAGTTCGAGTTGATTCTATAGAGCGCCAGCCGGGCTCGAACGAAAAAAGCGGCCTTGCGGCCGCTTCCTTCAGACCCGAAAGGGAAACCCGCTCAGTTGGCGGCGAGCTTCTTCTCGAGGTCGCGCTTGAGGGCGAGCGCGCCGACCGAGAGGTCGCCGGCCGAAGCCTTGAGCAGGAAGGCGTCGAGGCCGCCGCGATGCTCGACCGAACGCAGGGCGTTGGCCGAGACGCGCAGGCGCACCGAACGGCCGAGCGCGTCCGACTGCAGCGTGACGTTGACGAGGTTCGGGCGGAAGACGGTCTTCGTCTTGCGGTTCGAGTGGCTGACGAGATGGCCGGTCAGGGTGGCTTTCCCGGTCAGTTCGCAACGGCGGGCCATGATATCGTTCCTTGCATCTCCGGCGCTCAAACAAAAAAACCGACACGCGACGTGCCGGCGAGCACCGGAAGTCAAATTGAGGTCGCGGTTCCATAGCCAAGGCGGTCGCCCGCGTCAAGGAAAACTCCGGCCCGCCGTTCACATGGCCTTCAGCGTTAACGGGGTGTAAAGAGGGCGGCCCGATGCTGCGACCGGGCGGTCATGCTTCGGACCGATTCAGGGGGCATTGCAGATGAGTTCGCGCCGTTCCGGAGGCAAGGGATGAAGTTGGCCGTCGCATCGCTCCTCGCTGGCCTTGCTCTCGCTGCCTGCCCGGCTGCGGGGGCCGGCGCCGCCTCGCTCGATGCGCGCTACGAGGTCTCGCTGCTCGGAATCACGCTGGGCACGGCGAGTTTGAGCGGCGGCATCGATGGGACGGGCTACAAGCTCGACATGGTCGCCAGGCTGACGGGCATCGTCGGCGGGGTCACGGGCGGGCGCGGCTCGGGCGCGGCGACCGGCGTGCTCGTCGGCGGCAAGCTCGCGCCGAAGACCTTCGCCGTCAGCTCCGCCAATTCCAGCGAGAGCCGGACCGTCAGGATGGCGCTGGCCGAGGGCACTGTCGCCGGCATCGACATCGAGCCGCCGATCGACGCGAAGCCCGATCGCGTCCCGCTCAACGACAGTCACAAGCGCAATATCGTCGATCCGCTCAGCGCCTTCCTGATGCCGGTCAACGGCAAGGGCCACGACGGCGCCTGCAACCGCACGCTGCCGATCTTCGACGGCGCCGCGCGCTACGACATCAAGCTGTCGAGCGCCGGCACCCGCAAGATCGAGCTCGACGGCTATAGCGGCCCGGTCTTCGTCTGCCAGGCGCGTTTCGTGCCGATCGCCGGCCACCGGGCGCTGCGGCCCAGCACCAAGTTCATGGCCGAGAACCGCGACATCACCGCCTGGCTCGCGCCCGTCGCCGGCACCGACATGATGGTGCCGGTGCGCATCTCGGTGAAGACGATGATCGGCACGGCCGTGATCGAGGCGTCGCGCTTCAGGGTCGATCCCGGCGTGACCGCGACCGCCGCGCGCCGCTGAGGCGCGCCCGCGCCGCCGGCGTAAATAGTATGACTATCCGTCCGATTGGGCCTTGCCGAGCCGCAGGCGATGGGCATGATGGCTTGTCTCGCATTGTTCGCATGTGAGACCGGCGCGCGGCCCTGGCGCCGCGCCGTGCGAGAGGACGCTTAAGGATGGCCAAGGCACCCGGCAAGGCACCCGGCAGGAAGCCGGTTCGCCGCATCAAGCCCGCCGAACTGCGCTCCAAGGCGTGGTTCGACAACCCCGACAATGCCGACATGACCGCGCTTTATATCGAGCGCACCATGAATTTCGGCCTGTCCCGCGAGGAGCTGCAATCGGGCCGGCCGATCATCGGCATCTCCCAGACCGGCTCCGACATCGCCCCCTGCAACCGGCATCATCTCGAGCTGGCGCCGCGTATCCGCGACGGCATCCGCGAGATGGGCGGAATCCCCTTCGAGTTCCCGATCCATCCGATCCAGGAAACCTGCAAGCGCCCGACCGCGAGCCTCGACCGCAACCTGCAATATCTCTCGCTGGTCGAGATCCTCTACGGCTACCCGCTCGACGGCGTCGTGCTGACCACCGGCTGCGACAAGACCACGCCGGCGCAGATCATGGCCGCCGCGACGGTCGACATCCCGGCGATCGCGCTGCCCGGCGGGCCGATGCTGAACGGCTCCTTCCGCGGCGAGCGCACGGGCTCGGGCACCATCGTCTGGAAGGCGCGCCAGATGATGGCGGCCGGCGAGATCGACTACAAGGGCTTCGTCGAGCTCGTCGCCTCCTCGGCGCCCTCGGCCGGCCACTGCAACACGATGGGCACGGCCTCGACGATGAACTCGCTGGCCGAGGCCATGGGCATGACGCTGCCCGGCGCCGCCGCGATCCCCGCGCCCTATCGCGATCGCTACGAGATGGCCTATCTGACGGGCCGGCGCATCGTCGAGATGGTCTGGGAGAACCTGACGCCGTCGAAGATCCTGACGCGCGAGGCCTTCGAGAACACCATCGTCATCAACTCGGCGATCGGCGGTTCGACCAACGCGCCGATCCACGTCAACGCCATCGCGAAGCATATCGGCGTCAAGCTCGACAACGAGGACTGGACGAGGATCGGATACGACATCCCGCTGCTGGTGAACATGCAGCCGGCCGGCGAGTATCTCGGCGAGGATTACTACCGCGCCGGCGGCCTGCCCGCCGTGATCGCGGAGCTCGTCGAGAAGGGCAAGCTGAAGCCCGCGATCACCGCCAACGGCCGCACGCTGGAGGAGAACTGCAAGGGCGCCTTCTCGATCGCGCGCGAGGTGATCAAGAGCTACGACGCGCCGATGAAGGCCCAGTCCGGCTTCCTCAACCTCTCCGGCAACCTGTTCGATTCCGCGATCATGAAGACCAGCGTGATCACGCCGGAATTCCGCAAGCGCTATCTGGAGAACCCGAAGGACCCCAACGCCTTCGAGGGCCGCGCCATCGTCTTCGACGGGCCGGAGGACTACCATCACCGCATCGACGACCCGGCGCTCGCCATCGACGAGCACTGCATCCTGTTCATCCGCGGCGTCGGGCCGGTCGGCTATCCGGGCGCGGCCGAGGTGGTGAACATGCGCCCGCCGGACTATCTCATCAGGAAGGGCGTCACCGCGCTCGCCTGCATCGGCGACGGGCGCCAGTCCGGCACCTCCGGCTCGCCCTCGATCCTCAACGCCTCGCCCGAAGCGGCGACGGGCGGCGGGCTTGCGCTGCTGAGGACCGGCGACAGGGTGCGCATCGACCTCAACCGGCGCAGCGCCGATATCCTGATTCCCGATGCGGAGCTGGCGGCGCGCCGCGCCGCGCTGAAAGCGGCCGGCGGCTACAAATACCCCCGCAGCCAGACGCCCTGGCAGGAGATCCAGCGCAGGATCGTCGACGAGCTTTCCGAGGGCATGGTCCTCAAGCCGGCGGTCAAGTACCAGAAGATCCACAAGAAGTTCGGCGTGCCGCGCGACAACCACTGAGCCTTGGCAATGGCACGCAAGCCGCAGCATTCCGGGAAGCGCGCATGAGCGGCACGCTCCTGATCGCGCCGGAATGGCTTGGCCTGAGCGGCCTCTGGCAGCTCGACCCCAAGGGGCGGCGCAAGCCCGTGGATGCCGAGGAGATCGGGCTGTCGGAGGCGCTCGCAGACCGGCTCGAAGCCTGGATGGATGCCTTCGACGCGATCTATGACGAGGACGATCCCGCCGCTTCCGATTTCGACGGTGCAGTCGAGCGCCTGGCCTGGGAGGCCGAGGGCCATGCCCTCGCCCGGGCCATCGCCGCTGAGCTCGGCGAGGCCTGGGAGATCCGGCACGATCTCGCCGGCTGGAAAGGCAAGGACGCATCATGACGCTGAACTGGAAGGCGCCGCCCTTTCCCCCGGCCAGGGTCCTGGAGGGGCGCTATTGCCGGCTGGAGCCGCTCGACACCGCCCGCCATCTCGACGACATCTGGGCGGCCGCCGCCGGCCACGATGCGATCTGGGACTGGCTGCCGGCGCGGCCCCCGCAGGACAAGCAGGCTTATCGCGCTTTGCTCGACTCGATGGTGGCCAAGGCCGGCATCGTGCCGCTCGCCGTGATCGATAAGGCCGACGGCAAGGCCAAGGGCCATCTCTGGATCATGGAGATCCGGCCCGAGCACGGCGTCTTCGAGGTCGGCTGGATCACCTATTCCCCGTCCCTGCAACGGACGCGGGCGGCGACGGAGGCGATCTATCTCGTCGGCGATTACGGCTTCTCGCTCGGCTATCGCCGCTACGAGTGGAAATGCAACGACCTGAACGAGCCTTCCAAGCGCGCCGCGCTGCGCTTCGGCTTCAAGCCCGAGGGAGTGTTTCGCCAGCATATGGTGGTGAAGGGGGAGAATCGCGATACCGCCTGGTTCTCGATCCTCGACGGCGAATGGCCGGCGCGGGCGCGCGCCTTCCGGGTCTGGCTCGCGCCGGAGAATTTCGATACGCAGGGCCGGCAGAAAGCCGCGCTCGCTGATTTTGCCGAGGCCGGCTGAGGGAGGACACGAGCATGGCAGGACGTTTGAAGGGCAAGGTCGCGGTCGTCACCGCCGCGGGGCAGGGGATCGGCCGGGCCATCGCCGAGGCTTTCGTCGCGGAGGGCGCCACCGTCTGGGCGACCGACAGGGACGTCGCGCTGCTGGAGGGCATCCCGAAGGCGAAGAAGCGCAAGCTCGACGTGCTCTCGACCAAGGCGGTCAACGCGCTCGCCGAGAAGATCGGGCCGGTCGACATCCTCGTCAACGCAGCCGGCTTCGTCCATCACGGCACGGCGCTCGACACCGACGAGCGGTCCTGGGATTTCTCCTTCGACATCAACGTCAAGTCGATGCATCGCACGATCCAGGCTTTCCTGCCCGGCATGCTGGCCAAGGGCGCGGGCTCGATCGTCAACATCGCCTCGGTCGCGAGCACCGTGCGCGGGCTGCCGAACCGCTATGTCTATGGCGCGACCAAGGCGGCGGTGATCGGCCTGACCAAGGCGCTCGCGGCCGACTTCATCAGGCAGGGCATCCGCGCCAACGCGATCTGCCCCGGCACGATCGCCTCGCCCTCCCTCCTCAAGCGCATCAGCGATATCGCCGCGGAGACGAAGACGACGGAGGCGGCCGTGCGCCAGTCCTTCATCGACCGCCAACCCATGGGCCGGCTCGGCCTGCCCGAGGAGATCGCCCGGCTTGCGGTCTATCTCGCCTCCGACGAGGCGAGCTTCACCACCGGCCAGATCCATCTGGCGGATGGCGGCTTCGTGCTCTGAGCCGCAGCGGACTTCCGGGGAGGCGAGGGTGCATATTCTGGTTCTCGGCGGCGCCGGCATGGTCGGGCGCAAGTTCATCGAGCGGCTGGCCCGCGACGCTGTGCTCGGCGGCGAGCCGGTGACGCGCGTGACGGCGCAGGACGTCGTCCCGGCCGCCCCGCTGGCGGCCGCGCCCTTCGATGTCGAATCGGTCGTCTCCGACCTGTCGCTCCCCGGCGAGGCCGAGGCGCTGGTCGCGGCGCGGCCGGAGCTGATCGTCCATCTCGCGGCGATCGTCTCCGGCGAGGCCGAGGCCGATTTCAACAAGGGCTACCGCATCAACCTCGACGGCACGCGCCAGCTCTTCGAGGCGATCCGGCGCGTGGGCGGCGGCTACAGGCCGCGCGTGGTCTTCACCTCCTCGATCGCGGTGTTCGGCGCGCCGTTCCACGACAGGATCGAGGACGAGTTCTTCACCACCCCGCTGACCAGCTACGGCACGCAGAAGGCGATCGGCGAACTGCTGCTCTGCGATTATACGCGGCGCGGCTTCTTCGACGGCGTCGCCATCCGCCTGCCGACGATCTGCGTGCGCCCCGGCAGGCCCAACAAGGCGGCCTCGGGCTTCTTCTCCAACATCATCCGCGAGCCCTTGAACGGCGAGGAGGCCGTGCTGCCGGTCTGCGACCAGGTGCGCCACTGGCACGCCTCGCCGCGTTCGGCGGTCGGCTTCCTGGTTCACGCTGCGACGATGGACCTGGCTGCGATCGGCGCGCGCCGGGCGCTGACCATGCCGGGCTATTCCTGCACCGTCGCCGAGCAGATCGAGGCGCTGCGCAAGGTCGCGGGCGAGAGCGTGGTGAAGCGGATCAGGCGGGAGCCCGATCCGGTGATCGACGGCATCGTCGCGGGCTGGCCGCGCGATTTCGACCCGCAGCGCGCGCTCGCGCTCGGCTTCAGGGCGGAGTCGAGCTTCGAGGAGATCATCCGCGTGCATATCGAGGACGAGCTGCACGGGACCTTCGCGACGTAATTTCAGGAAACGCTCCCCGCAATGACGGCGGCGCCTGTCAGCAAGCCGGGCAGGGGTTGCCCAGCTCCTGCTGGCGGCGCGGAGGCAGCCCGAGCGCCGGGGCGCGTGCCGGTTCCGCCTCAGGCTCAGGCTCGGGCGCATGGGCCCAGCCGCTGGCGCTCCAGCTCTTCAGCGCCGCCCAGGTCGAGCGGTCGAGCCGGAACTGCTCGCAGGGGAACAGCCCGCCGCGCGCCGGCAGCGACTTCAGGAAGGAGCCCTCGGCCCGGAAGCCGGACTTCTCCAGGACCCGCCGCGAGGCCGGGTTGATGATGCGGCTGTCGGCCTCGATCGCCGGCACGTCGATGAGCGAGAACAGGGTGTCGATCAGCCCCTGCACCGCCTCGGTCGCGTAGCCCTTGCCCCAATGGGCGGTGCCGAGCCAGTAGCCGATGAAGGGCACCCCCGTCGCCTGATGGTGTGCGCCGATCATGCCGATCAGCTCGTTCGGCTTCGAACGCGGCGTGATCGCGAGCGCCAGATGCTCGCCCAGCGCATTGCCCTTGCGCATCGCGAAGACGAAGGGCTCCACCGCATCCGGCGGATAGGGATGGGGGATCGACGCCGTCATCTCCGCCACCGCCTTGTCGCCGGCCTGGCGCAGGATGGCCTTGGCATCGGCCATGCGCGGCCAGCGCAGCCACAGCCGCCGGGTCTCGAGCCGGAAGACATCGTCGCGGGTCAATTCGGGGAACATTCTCGTCTCTCCGTCGGCGCAAACGAAAAAAGGGAGCTGGGACTTCGGTCCCATCTCCCCTTCGCTGACCTTCGGGAGACCCGTTCCGGGCCTTCAATCCCTTGATCCGTTCGGTTCGATGGAACCGGCGGATCGAGAGAATTCCCTATCCGCCTCTTACTCTGCGGCCTCTTGGGCCGGGACTACGTTCACGAAAGCTCGGCCGAGTTTCGTCGTGAATCGGACGCGGCCGTTCGTCGTCGCAAAGAGGGTATGGTCTTTGCCCATGCCGACATTGGCGCCGGCATGCCACTTGGTGCCGCGCTGACGAACGATGATGTTGCCGGCCACGACCGCCTGGTCGCCGAAGCGCTTCACACCGAGCCGCTTGCTTTCGGAATCGCGGCCGTTACGCGACGAGCCGCCTGCCTTTTTGTGAGCCATGACGCCTTAACCTTGAAACTTGTGCTGTCCCTGTAACCCGAATCGGCGGCGAAAGCCAGCCGGTCCGGGTCCGACGATCGATCTTACGCTGACGGATGCCGTCAGTAGTCCTCGCCCGAAGCGAGCTCGGCCTGGTCGGCCTTGGCGCGCGGCGGCTTGCCGGCGAGCAGCTCCTTGGCCTGCTCGACCCACTCCTCGCGGGTGGCGCGGCCACGCAGCTTCAGCTCCTCGTCCCATTTGGCGATATCGGCCTCGGTCCAGGCGGCGATCTCGTTCCAGGAGGCGATGCCGGCGGCGCGCAGCTTCTTCTCGATGGTCGGGCCAATGCCCGAGATCAGCGAGAGGTTCGAGGCGTCGAGGCCCTCAGCGGCAGCCTCGGCGGGCTTCGCGGCGGCCTTGCCCTTGGTCGCGGTCGAGGCGGCCTTCAGCGCCACGGCAGAGGCATCGCCCTTCTTCATCTCCGGCTTCTTGCCGCCGGTGAGGATGTCGGTGATGCGCACGATGGTCAGCTCGGCGCGGAAGCCGCGCTTGCGCTTGGAATTCTGGCGGCGGCGCTTCTTGAAGGCGATGACCTTCTCGCCACGGGCCTGCTCGACGATCTCACCGGCGACGGTGATCTCGGAGAGGGCCTTGGCGTCGAGCGTGGTCTTCTCACCCTCGGTGAGCATCAGCACCGAGCCGAAGGCGACGGTATCGCCGGGGTTGCCCTCGATCTTGGCGACGGTGATCCTGTCGTTGGCGGCGACGCGGAACTGCTTCCCGCCGGTCTTGATGACTGCGAACATTTTATCCTCCATGTTCGGCCCCGTCCTGTCTTGAGGCTTCCGGCTGGAAGCGCCTGCGGGACGGCTATTTGGCAGTCGGTTGCGTGGTGTGGCTTGCTCCTGTCGGCCCGCGACGCAGCGCACGGGCCAAAAGAGATCGGGCGCGGGTTTCCCCGCGCCGGACGCTGCTCGATAGTCGAAAAGGCCGGGTCAGGTCAAGCGAAAGCGGCGGAGGCGGCGGGATTTCGCAGGACCGGATGACTTGCCCCCGGGACGCGGCTTGTGTAGTAAGCGCCTCGCTTCGACCGAAGGCGACCGCGGACAGGTGGCAGAGTGGTTGAATGCACCGCACTCGAAATGCGGCATACCTGCAAGGGTATCGGGGGTTCAAATCCCTCCCTGTCCGCCATTCTTTTTTCGCGCTTGATTTGCACAGCTTGCCAGGAAGCTTCGGCGGACCCAGCAGGCTCGCAGAGCTTCGACTCTCGATTATCGGACCGAAAAATGGACCCATTTTCCGGAAAAATCCGATGCGCTAGGCGAGGTGGTACTCATGCAGCGTTTCGGAAGGGATCGCGACCTGTCCCCAAGCCAGGGGAAGCGAGGTCATGAGATAATGCTGGCTCCTCAGCGCGGTAATGTGATTTGCGCCTATGGAATGGGCGAGTTCATGGGCCGCGATCATGGTCAGCGCTCCGCCCGGTGAATACCGGCTGTGCCGACGGATGTTCACCCAGCTCCGGCCGGTGTTGAAGGCGCCGGCGCCGATCGCGTGCGGATCCCTCCCATCCTTGAGGTTCGGGCCGCAGAAGATCAGGAGATCTGCACCGAGGCCAAATTGATAGAGGTCGCGCCAATGCATGAACGCCGCACCGTTCGGGGCTCTTTGGCCCTGATCGAGGATATAGAGGTCGTTCCTGGGGTTGGGGGCCGTCCAGCTGTCCGGATCGTCGTTCAAGGGTAGCTTGTGCTGGATGCGGCTCCAGCCGCGGGTCACCCTCAGATTGACCTGCTGCTCGAAGAGCAGGTTCAGCATGGGAATCAGGTTGTCGAGTATATAGGTATCGTCGCCCGGCGTCAGAACCGGCCCGAGATGCACCACGCTGAGCGAGCGCTGCCGATGATTGCGGACGATGAGCCTCACCGTGACGACGCGCTTGAGGTCCAGCCGCAGGCTCAGCTCCGTCTCGGCGGGCATCAGGCCACGCACGGTCACGTGGATCCTGCGGCCGCCATTCTCGGCGTCGTGGCTCGACATGCGCACGATGCTGCACACGCCCGGGCCATTGAACTCGAAATTGACCTCGCCCTCGCCCCCGAGAAGCGTGAAAACGAGAACGCGCGTGGCGCCCAGGGGGACCATTTGACAGGCGGGGAGCGACGGATCGCGGCGCGACCAGTCGCCGTCGGCTCCCTGCGCCAGGCGCGCGAGGCTGAAGCCGTATCGATCCGTATCGCCGAACATCGGGTTGGGTGAGCTGACGGCGGCGAAGGTCGGTTTCGGCGGGCGGAGTTCCCATTGCCGCATTTCGGCGTCCAGCGCCGCGATGGTGCGGATCCCGACGATATCGTCGGCCTGCTGCTGGCGCGGCCGCGCGACGATGTCGCGCTTGCGCTTGAAGCTCAGCACGGCGTCGGCGGTTTCGGGGCCGTAGCTGCCGTCGATGCCGATCCCGGCATTGTCGACGCGGTTCAAGGCTGTCTGGATCTTGCTGACGTGGTCGCCCCGCGCTCCACGCATGATGTGGGCCGGATCGCGGGTCGCGGCCGCCTCCAACTTGGAGTCGCCCTTGAAGAGGTTCGAGGTCAATACCGCCATTGCGCGTGCTCGAGAGGCCAGGATCGGATGAGCGTTCCACGCTCGTTTCCCATCTGCATCCGTCATTTGAAGGAGTGGCCGGAGCGTGGCGCTGTCGCCCGGGATCGATGCGCGTTGACCTCCGCCTGCCCGACCACCCTGGCTCCATGCGCCTGCGCGGCCCGCCGCTCGTATTGTTCGTGCGCCTTGTCGTCCTCGGCCAGGGAATCGCGATTGGCCTGGGCAGCATCGGATAGCGCCCGAGAAGGACGATGGATCACTGTTGCCCGTCGTCACCGGACGCCGTGAGAGTGAGAAAGGGAGCGCAATCGCCTCCCAACGGTGCGCTCCCTTCCCGCGGGTGCCAGCCCGCCTCGTCTCGAGTGCCATGTGCGGCTGGCCCATTCCAAGACGAGTGAACAGGCTTTAAGGGCCGAAGGCGCACGGGCGGATTACAGGCCGATTAAAAGCGCGACGGGCGGGCGGGGTTGCGGTCTTTCGCCCGGCGCGGCAAAGATAGCGGCATGATGAGGATATCGCTCGCTGCCAGTCTGGTCGCCGTCATGGTCGCGGGCTGCGTTTCGTCCCGGCCCCAGCCTGCCCCGCAGACGGCGCCCTCGCCAGCCAAGCGCATCGTCCGCGACGGCGGGCAATTGGTCCTTCCCGACGGCACGCGGGTCACGCCCGATTCCACGGGCGGATTCCTGCTGCCGAACGGCGACTATGTGCGCAGCGCCGGAAGCGCGCTCGTGCTGCCGACCGGCGCGCGCTGCCCGGCGAGCTCCGGCGGCTATACCTGCCCCTGACGCCCGGCGCCCTCAGGCCGCGTCGGGCCTGCTGCGACGCGGCTTCGCCTCGGTGGCGGGGCCGTCCGATTCGTCGATCACATGATTGTGGCTGCGGAAGGCCCAGATTTCCTTGGCGGCCTCCCAGTGCTCCCGGTCGCGGCCCTCGGGCCGCCCTTCCTCGATCCACAAGGCATAGGCGATCTTCCTGATCTCGTGCCGGGTCTTGTCATCCTGCTGCATGTCTCGCCTCCATGATCGCGTCCCGATGCGTCATCGGGCCATCCTGGTTCCGGAGAGGGCGACGGCTTCGCCGTGCGCGGGAGCAACGCCGCAGAGGCAGAAATTGTTCCCGCGTCAGATGCGGGCTTCCTCAGACGCCGATATGGCGATGCACCAGCGCCGCATCGGCGCAAAGATCGGCGCTCGAGCCGGACCAGACCGTGCGGCCCTTCTCGATGACGTAGTGCCGGTCGGCGATGCGGCCGAGCACGGCGATGTTCTTGTCGATCAGCAGGATCGCGTGGCCTTGCGCCTTCAGCGCCGCGATGCAGCTCCAGATCTCGGCGCGGATGACGGGTGCCAGCCCTTCCGTCGCCTCGTCGAGGATGAGCAGCCTCGGGTTGGTCATCAGCGCGCGGCCGATCGCGAGCATCTGCTGTTCGCCGCCCGACAGCGTGCGGGCGGACTGGCCGGCGCGCTCGCCGAGGCGCGGGAAGAGGCCGTAGACCCGCTCCAGCGTCCAGGGGCCGGCGCGCTTCAGGCGGTTGGCGGCGGTGGCGACGAGGTTCTCGCGCACGGAGAGCGTCGGGAAGACCTGCCTTCCCTCGGGCACGAGGCCGATGCCGCAGCGGGCGATCCGCTCCGGCGCGAGGCTGCGGATGTCGCGGCCCTCGAAGCTGATCTCGCCACCCTGCGGCGCGATGAGCCCCATGATCGCGCGCACTGTCGTGGTCTTGCCCATGCCGTTGCGGCCGATCAGGGTGACGACCTCGCCCTCGGCGATGTCGAGACCGACATCGAACAGCACCCGGCTCGCGCCATAGGCCGCCTGAAGCTTGCGTATGGCGAGCATCAGGGCCCCCCCTCGCCGAGATAGGCTGAGCGCACCTCGGGGTTGTCGCGGATCTCGGAAGCCGTGCCGGTGGCGATGACGCGGCCATAGACCAGGACCGAGATGCGATCTGCGAGCGCGAAGACCGCGTCCATGTCGTGCTCGACGAGCAGCATGGTGACGCGGCCCTTCAGGGCGGTGAGCATCGCCACCATCTCTTCGCTTTCGGCGTGGCCGAGGCCCGCCATCGGCTCGTCGAGCAGCAGCAGGCGCGGCTCGCAGGCGAGCGCGATGGCGAATTCGAGCTGCTTCTGCTCGCCATGGGAGAGGTCGGCGACCCTGGTCCCGGCGCGATCGCCAAGGCCGGCCGCGGCGAGATGCCGGCGGGCGCCGTCGCGCAAGCCTTCGTCGTACCGGGCCTTGGCTAGGAAGCGGAAGCTGTGGCTCCGGCGCGCCTGCACCGCCAGCGCGACATTGTCGAGCATGGTGAAGTCCGGCAGGAGCTGGGTGATCTGGAAGGTGCGGGCAAGCCCGCGCCTGACGCGGCCTGCCGTCGGCAGGGCGCCGATCTCCTCGCCGGAGAGCCGGATCGAGCCCTCGTCATGCTTCAGCTCGCCGAAGAGCTGGGCGATCAGCGTGGTCTTGCCGGCGCCGTTGGGGCCGATCAACGCGTGGATCTCGCCCTCGCGCAGATCGAGATCGACGCCGTCGCTGGCGGCGAGCCCGCCGAAGCGCTTGCGCAGGCCGCGGATCATGAGGAGCGGCGTTCCGGTCATGGCGCGCGCCTCGCGATCAGCCCGCTGAGCCCGCCCCGGGTGAAGAGCACGACGAGAAGCAGGATCGGCCCGAGCACGAGCTGCCAGTGCTCGGTCCAGCCGGTCAGCACGGTTTCGAGGACGACGAGGGCAGCCGCACCCAGAAGCGGGCCGATCAGCGTGCCGACGCCGCCGAGGATGACCATGATCATCAGCTCGCCCGATTTGGTCCAGTGCAGCATGTCGGGGCTGACGAAGCGCAGGTAGTTCGCCATCAGCGCGCCCGCGAGGCCGCAGCCCATGCCGGAGATGACGAAGGCGGCGAGCTTGTAGCGATAGGGCGCGATGCCGATCGCGGCCATGCGCCGCTCGTTCTGCCGGATGCCGGCGAGCACCATGCCGAAGCGCGAGCCGACGATGCGCCAGAGGGCCAGGAAGACCAGCGCCGTGGCGGCCAGGCAGATGAAATAGAAGGTGATGTCGTCGCGGGTGTCGAGGCCGAAGAGCGCGTTGCGGCGGCGGATGGTCAGCCCGTCGTCGCCGCCATAGGCCTTCAGCGAGACGAACAGGAAGAACAGCATCTGCGCGAAGGCGAGCGTGATCATGATGAACTGCACGCCGCTGGTGCGTAAGGAGAGCGCGCCGATCACGCAGGCGACGAGCCCACCGGCGAGGATGGCGGCCGGCAGCGTGATGAGGAGCTGGTCCGTGCCGGGGATGAAGCCGAGGAAGAGGCCGTCGTCCATCAGGGTGCGGTAGAGGATGGCGACGACATAGCCGCCGATGCCGAAGAAGGCGGCGTGGCCGAAACTGATCATGCCGCCATAGCCGAGCGCCAGGTTGAGGCTGGCGGCGGCGATGGCGTAGATCAGCACGCGCGTCGCCAGCGTGACCAGCGCCGGCTGGCCGAGCGCCTGGACCGCGAAGGGCAGGGCGACGAGCGCGGCGGCGACAAGCACGAGCGCCGTCGCGCGGCCGAAAGCAGGCTTGCGGGACGAGGCGTCAGGCATGGGCGGGGAACAATCCCTTGGGCCGCACCAGAAGCACGATCGCCATCAGCAGATAGATCCCCATCGAGGCGAGGCCGGCGCCGAGCGCGTCCGCCTCCGGGCCCGTCATGACGTGGCGCAGCAGGCCCGGCGCGAAGGCGCGCAAGCCGGTGTCGACGAGCCCGACGATCAGCGCGCCGAAGAAGGCGCCGCGGACCGACCCGACGCCGCCGATCACCACCACGACGAAGGTCGTGATCAGGATCTGCTCGCCCATGCCGACCTGCACGGCCAGGATCGGCCCGGCCATCAGCCCGGCAAGGCCCGCGAGCAGGGCGCCGAGCCCGAAGACGACGGTGTAGAGCAGGCGGATGTCGACGCCGAGCGCGCGCACCATCTCGCGATGGGTGGCGCCGGCGCGCACCAGCATGCCGGTGCGGCTGCGGTTGATCAGCAGGTAGAGCCCGAGCGCCACGGCAAGCCCGACCGCGATGATCGCGAGGCGATAGACCGGGTAGCTCAGCCCCGGCAGGAGCTGGACGGAGCCGTTGAGCGCGGGCGGCACGGGCACGAAAAGCGGCTGGCGCCCGAACAGGATGGTGACGCCCTGGTTGAAGATCATGATCAGCGCGAAGGTCGCCAGCACCTGGTCGAGATGGTCGCGCGCATAGAGCCGGCGCAGCACGAGAAGCTCGATCGCCATGCCGGCGAGCCCGGCGGCTGAGAGCCCGGCGAGCACGGCGAGCGGGAACGAGCCGGTCCCGGCGGCCGTGAAGACGGCGGCATAGGCACCGACCATGTAGAGCGAGCCATGGGCGAGGTTGATCACGCCCATGATCCCGAAGATCAGCGTCAGCCCGGCCGCGAGCAGGAACAGCATCACGCCGAACTGCAGGCCGTTGAGCAATTGTTCGAGAACGAGCGTCATCGTGGCGGCAGCCGGGCAGTCCCGACAAAAGCGCGAGGAACCCTCGCCTGTAAGGAGAGGGCAGGGTGAGGTGTAGGCCGCTGGACCAGTGACGCGGACGTGGCGGTCGGGTTCAGGCTCATGATCTCTCTCCCGAACACCTCAACCCTTGCCCCTCTCGCTGATCTCGGGCTCGCCCGAGATCAGCGCTCGAAGTGTCGAAGCCGGCAACACCCGGCTTCGATGCAGGAGAGGGGGTCCCGCGCCTTATCTCATCGTTGTCCGTGCGAACCGGCGTCGGCCTGGCTCAGAGCTTGCAGTCCTTGGCGTAGAAATCGCCATGGTTGCTCAAGACCTTGCCGACGGTCTTCAGGACCGGCGTGCCGTCCGCGCCCTTTTCCGCCTTCAGCGCGTACCAGTCCTGCACGGGGTGCTGGTTCGGGCCGAACTTGAAGGCGCCGCGCACCGACTGGAAATCGGCCTTGGCGAGCGCCGCGCGCAGCGCCGGCACGTCGGTCTTGCCGCCGGTCGCCTTCAGCGCCGAGGCGATGGCGCGCGCGGTGTCGTAGCCCTGGCTCGCGTAATAGGTCGGCACGCGGTTATAGGCCTTGGTGAAGGCTGCGACGAATTCCTTGCTCGCCGGGTTGTCGAAGTCCGTGTTCCACTGGCTCGTCACGTCGACGCCGAGCGCGGCCTCGCCGACCGCCTTCAGCGTGGTGGCGTCGAGCGAGGGCGAGGCCAGCACCATCGGGATCTTCCCGAGCAGGCCCGCCTGCTGGTACTGGCGCAGGAAGGCGATGCCGAGCCCGCCCGGATGGAACTGGAAGACGACGTCCGGCTCGGCCGCGCGGATCTGCGCCATCTCGGGGGCGTAGTCGGTCTGGTCGAGGCGGGTATAGACCTCGCCGGCGATCGCGCCCTTGAACAGGCGCTTGAAGCCGGTCAGCGCGTCCTTGCCGGCCTGGTAGTTCGGGGCGAGGATGAACGCCTTCTTATAGCCGAGATTGGTGGCGTGCTGGCCGGCGCTCTCGTGCAGGTTGTCGTTCTGCCAGGAGACGACGAAGTAGTTCTGGTGGCACTCCTTGCCGGCGAAGTTGGACGGCGCGGCGTTGGGGCTGACATAGAGCGCGCCGGAATCGACGATGTCGGGCACGGCGGCGCCGGCGACGTTCGAGAAGACGATGCCGGTCATGATCTTGGCGCCGTCGGTCTTCAGCATCTTCTCGGCGATCTGCTTGCCCTGGCCGGGCTTGAGGGCGTCGTCCTCGACCATGAGCTCGACCGGCACGCCGCCGAGCTTGCCGCCCTCCATCTCGATGGCGAGCTTGAAGGCGTCGCGGATGTCCTGGCCGAGATAGCCGCCGGGGCCCGACAAGGTGGTGATCATGCCGATCTTGACCGGCTGTTGGGCGAGCGCCGTGGACGCCGCCAGCGTGGCCGCGATGCCGAAAAGCAATCCGCGCAGTTTCATCATGGACTCCCGTCGTTCCGTTCCGTTTTTTGAGAGAATGCGACGCAGGCTTTCCGCCCGTGCCGCGCTCATGGGTGTTCCCGTCGCAGGATTGCCGCGCCTCGCGCCGGGCGCAAGCCGGCTTCGCTTACTATTCCAGCATGGGCGGCGCTGAAAAGGGCGCGGCCTCGATTTCGCGAAGGCGCGCTTCCACCGCAGCCTGCCCACGATGCAGAATTGCCGCGGCGACCCCGCGCAGCCATTCGGTCATGTCCGGTCTTCCCGGCCATGCGCGCTGCCGACAGCCCGTGGCGGGCCGTGGTCGGAACAGGCTGCACGCATCGATGTATACAAAGATATGCAATGAGGCGGAGGCGCAGCCATCGCGGCAGCGGCAACCCCTGCCCGGAGGCCTTCATGGCGGATTCGACGATCGGCCGTGGCGGGGACGTTCCTGTCGTGCCTGTCTCGCGCGCCGAACAGGCATAGTCCCGGCTGAAGGAAATCGACCTCGCGCAAAGGCTCGGCGTCAGCCCGGGCAGCCTCATGCGGACGGCCCTGGGACGGGGGCCGATCGTCGCGCAAGACTGCGAGCAGGGGCTGCGCGAACCCTCCGCCCTGCGAGGCGCCCTGGAGGGCGCTGCGATGAACAGGGCGCGACAAGCTGTCGCCTCGTCCTCATGCAGGCGGGGATCAACATCGCGCGAAAATGCTCCGGAGCCCATGGTTCGGCAATGCGGTTCTTTCGGAGAAATGCGATGATGCCTTGGGCAGGGCGCGGCCATGGTCGGTGGAATTCCTCCAGCTTGACACATACATTCCGCTGTATACAAATGCACTCAAACAAGAAGGGGGGATCTGACCAGCAGGCTTCGCTCCTGACCCGGGGATAGGAACGAATGAGCAGTATCGAGCTTGCTGCCGTCTCAAAACGCTATGATGCGGTCTCCGCCGTCGCCGACGTGACGCTGGCGATCGAGCCCGGCACCTTTGTCACGCTCCTTGGCCCGAGCGGTTCCGGCAAGACGACCACCATGCGGATGATTGCCGGGCTCGAGAAGCCCAGCACCGGGACCATCTCGATCGGCGGGCGCATCGTCAGCGGCAATGGCGTCTTCGTGCCGACCTATCGTCGCCGCCTCGGCATGGTCTTCCAGAGCTATGCGGTGTGGCCGCACAAGACGGTGCGCGAGAACGTCGCCTTTCCCCTGAAGATGCTGCGTGTGGACCGCGCCGAGCAGCACAAGCGCGCCGACAGCATGCTGGAGAAGGTCGGTCTCGACGGCTATGGCGAGCGCTATCCTTCCCAATTGTCCGGCGGCCAGCAGCAACGTGTCTCGTTGGCCCGCGCCCTGGTCGCCGAGCCGCAGGTCATCCTCTTCGACGAGCCGCTCTCGAATCTCGACGCCAAGCTGCGGGATTCCATGCGCGAGCTCATCCACGAGCTGCATCGCGCCATCGGAACCACCTCAATCTACGTCACGCACGACCAGGCGGAAGCGATGGTGCTGTCCGACCGGATTCACATCATGCACAACGGCCGCCTGGTCCAGAGCGGGACGCCGGAAGACCTCTACGAGCGTCCGGCGAGCCGCTTCGTCGCCGAGTTCATCGGAGCGGCGAACACCATCAAGGTCGCGGCGGTCGATCGTGCCGCCATGGGGGTCAAGCTCCGCGAAGGCTCTTCCCTCGCGGTCGGGAGGCTCGACGACCGCTCGAGCGAGAGCATCCTCGTCGTCCGGCCCCATCAATTGCGCCTCGTCGACGCGGCCGCGAGCAATGTGCTGCCCGGTACGATCAGGTCCGCGAGCTATCTGGGTGATCGCCGCCGCTATCACATCGAGCTTGCCACGGGAGAGCCCGTGGCGGTCGAGGTCGATTCGAGCGACAGCCGGGGCTGCGTCGGTGAGCGCGTGTTCGTCCATTTCCCGCCCGAGCACTGCGTGGTGATCTGAATGACCGCCGCCGCGGCAGCGCGGCGGTGCCGATATGATAATGCGTGAATGCCGGAGGAGGCTGCATGCCGACGATCGACGCCGTTCTGTCACGGGCCGCCCTCGCGGCGCCAGAACAGCTCGCCGTTCGCGAATGGAGCACGGGACGCAGCCTCACCTATGATGCGCTCGACAGGGCGGTTTCCGCATTGGCCGGCTGGATGGCCGCCAGGGGCTTCGGTGCCGGCGCCGCCGTCGCGATCCACCTGCCGAACTCGGCGGATTTCCTGATCGCGCAGTTCGCCTCCTTCCGCTCGAGCGGGGTCGCGGCCTATGTCAATTTCCGGCTCGCGGCCAGCGAGGCGGCGCGCCAGATCGGGTTGAGCGGCGCCCGCTTCGTCGTGACCACGGCGGCCAAGGCGCAGGAGCTGCGCGGCCTTCTGGAAGGCACGGAGGTGGTTTTCGTGCTGAGCGACGGCGCCGGCCCCGCGGGCGAAAGCCTGGCCGGGATCGTGGCCGCGGGGGGCGACGTGGCGAGCCCCGAAGGGCGCGAGGACAGCGACGCCATCATCCGTTTCACCTCCGGCTCGACCGGCGCCCCCAAGGGCGTGGTCGTCTCGCATCAGGCCTGGCTGATCCGCGCCGTCTCGATTCTCGCGGAGGAAATCCAGGTCTGCCCCTATTCGACCACGCTGCTCCTCGGCCCGCTCTCCCATCAGGCCGGGCTCTTCGTCCTCCCGACCTTCATGCGCCGCGGCACGCTGCTGATCCTGGAAAAATTCGATGCGGACGACGTCGCCAGGATCCTCGCCACCGAACGGGTGTCCTGCTCGCAGATGGTGCCGACCATTCTCGGTTTCGTGCTGGAGAATGCGGCCTCGCGCGAGGCGTTGCGGCTCTCGGGCGTCAGGCAGCTCGTCTATGGCGGCTCGCCGGCGCGCGCGAGCCTCGTCGAGGAGACGCTGGCGCTGCTGCCGCAAACCGAGCTGATGCATGTCTACGGCTCGCATGAAGCCGGCTCGATCAGCCATCTCGACGGCGCCGGCCATCGCAACCCGCAGCTGCGCGGCAGCGCCGGCACGCCCTTCCTGGCCGCGCAGGTGCGGGTCGCGCGGCCGGACCGGGACGGGATCGGCGAGATCGAGGTCAAGGCGCCGTGGCTGCCGCACGCCCGCATCACCGAAGCGGGCCGCGAAACCCTGACCGCTGAATGGGCTGCGACGGGCGACCTCGGCGAGATGAAGGACGGCTACATCTTTCTGCGCGACCGCATGAACGACGTCATCATTTCCGGCGGCTTCAACGTCTACCCGGCCGAGGTCGAGCGGGTGATCAACGATTTCCCCGCCGTGCGGGACTCCGCCGTGGTCTCGGCGCCGGACGATCGCTGGGGCGAGCGGGTCGTCGCCTTCGTCGCCGTCCGCAACCCGTCGGACTTCTCCCCCGAGGCCCTCCAGCAGCATTGCCGCGCCTCGCTCGCGAGCTACAAGGTGCCGAAGGAAATCCACGCCATTGCCGCGATCCCCCTCAACGCGAACGGCAAGCCGGACCGGCGCGCCTTGAGCGATCCGATCTGGGCCGGGCGCAGCCGCCGCATCAATTGACGTTCTGGTCGGGCCGAAACGTAACGAAGAAAGAAACGGGAGGAAGACATGAGGCATGCGCTTTTCGCCGCTGTATTGGCGGCCCTCGGCATGGCGACGCCCGCCTTGTCGCAGGAAAAGCTTTCGATCACGCCGGAGCTCGTCAAGGCCGCCGAGGCGGAAGGGCAGCTGACGCTGCTCTACTCTTCCCCGCTCAACGCCATGCAGGCCCTGAGCGAAGCCTTCAACCGCGAGTTCCCGCGCATCCGGGTGAACCTCGAGCGCAAGGCGGGCGCGAGCGGCGTCCAGGCCCTGCTCCAGGAAAGCGCGGCCGGCGTCCATCGCATCGACGTGTTCCAGGGAACCGAGATGAGCGCCAACGAGATGCTGCTCAAGGAAAAGCTCCTGGCGGCCATCGTGCCCGACACCGCGAGCAATTTCCCGGAGAAGACCCTGTCCCTCTCCCCCTACCTCTACTACCCCGACCAGAATCGCTCGGTGATCATGTACAATCCGAAGCTCGTCACCGAGCAGGAGGCGGAGAAGCTCAAGAACTGGGACGGCATCCTCGACCCGGCCTTCCGCGACCGGGTCAGCATCGTCGAGCCGACCTTCGGCGTCACCCTCGCGCCGTTGCTCTACGTCATGAACACGCCCTCGCTCGGCGAGGACTTCCTCAAGAAGCTGAAGGGGCAGAACCCGGCGATCTTCGTCAACACCGCCCAGGCGCGCGACGCCGTGGTCTCCGGCCAGAAGCCGATCTCCTGGGGCGCGCAATGGGAGAGCATCGTCTTCAGCGAATATGAGCGGGGCGCGCCGATCCGCTTCATCTACCCGGCTCCGACCGTCGAATACGGCACGAACGGCTGGGGCGTGCTGAAGAATGCGCCCAATCCGAATGCTGCCCGCCTGTTCTTCGCCTGGGTGATGAGCCGCAAGGGCGCGATCGCCATGATGGAGCCGGCCTATAACGGGCTTCCCGCCTTCAAGGGCGTCGACGACACCCGCGGCATCGTTCCCAAGCTGAAGACCGAGCCCTGGTTCGCCTTCCCCACGCAGACCTGGAACCCGGATATCCAGGACTGGATCTCCAATGGCCGCAAGTACCAGGAAACCTGGACGCGGATCATGAAGGCGCGCGGCTGAGGCATGGCACGGCGCCTGGCCCTGTCCCTGAGTCTGCCGCGCTGGGCGCTGCTCCTCGCGATCATCTGGCTCGCGGGGTTGCCGGTTCTCGCCGTGTTCGTCGGCTCGATGCAGGCGGGCACCGGCGGGGGCTTCACGACGAGCCATCTGCAAAAGGTCTTTCTCACCACCAGCTACCTGCCGGCGCTGGTCTCGACCCTGGAGCTCGGCCTCTATGTCGGGCTGGGGTCGACCTTCGTGGGCACCGTCATCGCCTGGCTGATGTCGCGGCTGCGTCCGCCCGGCGGCTTCGTGCTCGAGATCGGCATCATGGCGCCGATCTTCATCTCGCCCTTCATCGGCGCCGTCGGCTGGCTGACCCTCGGCCAGTCGCAGACGGGCATGCTGAACGTGGCGCTGCGCGCGCTCGGGCTGCCGGGCTTCGACATCATCAGCTACTGGGGCGCGGTCTTCATCATGGCGCTCTTTTTCGTGCCTTACGCCTATTCGCTGGTGCGCCACTCCCTCGACCGCCTCAATCCGGAACTGGAGGAGGCGGCCGCCATCTGCGGCGCGGGGCCGATCCGGACCGCGCTCGGCGTCGTCCTGCCGCTGCTCTGGCCGTCCCTGCTTTCGGCGGTGATCATCATCTTCGTGCTCGCGGCGGAGATGTTCTCGATCCCGGGGCTGCTTCTCGTGCCCTATGGCTACGAGGTCCTCTCCTACATCATCTATGACCGCACGACCCATTGGCCGATCGATTACGGCGAAGCCTCCGCCGTGGGGCTCATCCTGCTGCTGGTGACCGCCTTCGGCATGCTGCTTTACGCCCTGTCCATCCGGGTCCAGGAGCGCTTCGTCACGGTCGGGCCGCGCTCGCCGCGGGTCGGCTCTGCGGGCGGGTTCGACCTGAAGCGGACGCTCGCCCTCGGCGCGATCCTGTTCTTCATCCTGCTGAGCTGCATCCTGCCGATCGGAGCCATCGCGCTACGAGCGCTGCTGCCCTATTTCTCGGGCAGCTTCGCGTTCTCCGATCTGACCTGGAGCAATATCAACACGACCTTCTCCGACCGGCTCGCCATCACCTCGCTGCGCAACAGCCTGATCGTCACGGTCGTCTCGACGGTGCTCCTGCTGACGCTCGCCTTCCTGGTGGCCCTTGGACGGGTGCGCTATCGCGACCGCATCTCGACCCTCACCTGGATCATCGCCAGCATCCCGGTCGCCGTTCCCGGCGTGCTGGTCGGCGTCGGGCTGATCTGGCTCTATATCGGCACGCCCGTCTACGCGACGATCAGCATCATCGTCCTGGTGATGCTCGCCCGCTTCCTGCCGATGCTGGTGCGGCTCTTCGAGACCGGCCTCCTGCAGCTCGGCAAGGAGCTCGAGGAGGCGGCCTTCGTCTGCGGCGCCTCGAACCTGACGGTCACGCGCGAGATCAGGCTGCCGCTGCTCGCCGGCACCATCCGCTCCGCCGCCACCATCGGCGGCACCCAGGTCTTCAACGAGCTCACCGCATCGGCGCTGCTCTTCACCAGCGCCTCCAGCGTGCTGCCGGTGGTCATCTTCAACTACATGTTCGATGGCGACTACTCGCGGGCGACCGCCCTGGCGCTGGTTCAGGTCGCGATCGTCGGCGGCGCGCTCGCTCTCACGGGCATCGCGGTGCTCATCATCCGGCTTTGGAGAAACCATCGGCGGCGACCCGCATAGGTCGCGTGCCGGAAAGGAGGGAGCTTTGTCTCTTACCAGCAACCGCAAGGACAGCGTCGCGGTCGTCGGCGTCGGGATGACCGATTTCGGCAAATTGCCCGATCACGACGCGACCTCGCTCGGCATCTGGGCGCTGCGCAATGCCGCCGAGGATGCCGGCCTGACGCTCAAGGACATCGACGGCATCGCCTTCCACCGCTTGAGCGACTATCAGAAGTTCATCCAGATCACGAGCATGTCGCCGCGCCTGCTGACGGTGAACCCCGGCGCCGGGCGCATGCTGGGCGGCACCCTGCAGATCGCGGTGCAGGCGATCCTCTCGGGCATGCTCGACACGGTCGCGGTGGTCTACGGCAATGACGGCCGGACCGCGGGCGCGCGCTATGGCGGCAAGGAGGACCGTTACGGGACCAGCGCCGAACAGCTCTGGTTCCCCTATGGGATGACCTCGCCCGGCGCCATCCATGCCATGGCGTTCCAGCGGCATGCGGCGCTCTACGGCACCACGATCGAGCAGCTCGCAACCATCTCGCGCACCTTCCGCGACCATGCGCTGCTCAACCCCGGCGCGGTGATGCGCAAGCCGATCTCGATGCAGGACTATCTCGACGCGCCGTTCATCTGCGAGCCGCTGCGCCGGCTGGACTACTGCCTCATCAACGACGGCGGCGTGGCGATGATCCTGACCAGCGGCGAGCGCGCCAGGGACATGCGCCGCAAGCCCGTCTACCTGCGCGGGATGGCGCAGCTCTCGCGCCTCGCCCAGGGCGAGCTGCCCGAGGATTTCGGCTATGCGACGATGCAGCAGGTGTCCGGTCGCGTGCACGAGATGGCGGGCGTCTCGCGCGAGGACGTGGCCGCGCTGATGATCTACGACAATTTCACGCCGACCGTGCTCTTCACGCTCGAAGGCTTCGGCTATTGCCCGCGCGGCGAGGGCGGCCGGTTCGTCGAGGACGGCGTGCTGAGCCTGAAGGGCCGCTATCCGACCAACACGAATGGCGGGCATCTGTCCGAAAGCTACATGCAGGGCTGGTCCCTCAATGTCGAGGCGGTCCGGCAGGTGCGCGGCGAGCTCGGGACACGCCAGGTTCCCGAAGCGGGCATCGTCCAGTATCTGCAGGGGGGGCCGCTGAGCACCTCCGTCATCTACGGAAGGGAGCCGTCATGAGCGCCTATCAGAAGCCGCTGCCGGTGATCGACGATCATAACCGGCGCTACTGGGCGGCCACGCGGGAAGGGCGGCTGGAGCTGCCGCGCTGCGATGCCTGCGGCGCCTTCCACACCTATTTCGAGCCGTGGTGCAATGCCTGCGGCCATGAGGGCGTGCATTGGGAGCAGCTCTCCGGCCGCGGCCGCATCTGGGCGAACTGCCGCTTCCACAAGGTCTATTTCCCCGGCTTCGAGACGCCCTACAACGTCGCCATGGTCGAGCTCGAGGAGGGCCCGCGCCTGGTGACCAATATCGTCGGGCTCGAGCACGGCACCCTCGACGAGATGCCGATCGGCCTGGCGGTGGAGGTGGTCTTCGATGCGGTGACGCCCGAGGTCACGCTGGTGAAGTTCAAGCCGGCGGGAAAGGCAGCCGCGTGAGCGCGTCCTGGGTGAAAATCGACGCCCCGGCCTCGATCCTCGGGGAAGGGCCGGTCTGGTCGGGGCGGGAGCAGGTTCTCTACTGGCTCGACGTCGTCGGCAAGGCGATCTTCCGCCTCGATCCGGCGACGGGTGAGGTTCGGACGCGCGCATTGCCCTATGCGCCGAGCGCGATCGTGCCGCGCGCGGATGGCGGGCTCCTGCTCGTCACCAAGAAGGGGATGGCCCTGCTCGACGATTTCGCGGCGGAGCCCCGCAGCGTCCCGCTGCCCGGAATCGACTTCTCGCAGGAGGTGTTCAACGACGCCGCCTGTGACGCGGCGGGGCGGCTATGGGTCGGCACCCGCGATTTCAACGTGCGCGAGCCGAAGGGGCGGCTCTTCAGGGTCGATGCCGGGCTGACCCTGGAGCAGCAGGACGAGGGCTTCGTCGTCTCGAACGGCATCGCCTGGAGCCCCGACGGCGGGACGCTCTATCACGTCGATAGCCGGCCCGGCTGCGTCTATGCCCATGATTTCGATATGGCGACGGGCACCCTGCGTAATCGCCGGGTCTTTCTCGACTACAGCGCGATGGATGTGGCCGGCCATCCCGACGGCTGCACCGTCGATGCGGAAGGCGGCTTGTGGATTGCCGAGGTCGAGGGCTGGCGGGTCGCGCGCTACACGCCGGACGGGCGCCTCGATCGCGAGATCAGGTTGCCCTTCAAGAAGCCCACCAGCGTCATGTTCGGCGGCGCCGGCCTCGACCGGCTCTTCATCACCTCCATGCAATTTCGCCTGACCGATCAGGAGCTTCTGGACCAGCCGTTGGCCGGCAGCCTCCTCGTGGTGGAGCCCGGCGTGAAGGGGTTGCCCGAGCCTGCGTTCCGGCTTGGCGGCGCGACCGTTTGATCTATTCCCGCATCAGAGTGAAGCACGACCGATGGAAGACGACCAGGAGATCGCCCGCCTCGTGGAAGAGGGCTGGGAGCAGATGAAGGACAGCGGCTTTGTCGGCCTGGTAGGGCCTTTCCTCTTCAGGCGGGACGAGGAAGGCCCGTCCTTCCGCTTTCCGACCCGCGGAAAGCACCGCAACCGCAACGGCGCGCTGCAGGGCGGCGCCTTGATGACGTTCATCGATCGCTCGCTCGGCGCCACGGCGCGCGCGCTGACCGGCGCCGCGCATACGGCCACCGTGCAGCTCAGCCTGAGTTTCGTCGACGCGGTGCGCATCGGCGATGTCGTTCAGGTGCGCCCCGTCATGGTCAGGGCGACGAAGCAGCTCATCTTCATGAACGGCGTGTTCCTGGTGGACGAGCGCATCGTGGCGACGGCCAACGGGGTCTGGAAACAGATCAAGGGGCCGTTGTCGCAGACCACTTCGGAGGTCCCCGCCTAGGGAAGGCCGCGTTTTCGCGCGAAGCAGCGGACCCTAAGCCTTCGCCTTGGCATCGGACCGGCCCGACCGGGTATCCACGATGCGCATCGTGCCGAGCGCATGGGCGACCACGCGGCCTTTCGCATCCTCCGCGAAGGCTTCCGTGCTGGCGATGGACCTGCCCTGCCGGACCACCCGTCCCCGCGCCACCAGGTCGCCGCCTCCGGCGGTGACGAAATTCACCGACATGGAGACGGTCGTCACGCCCTGTCCCTCGCTCAACAATGTGCGGGCGGCTATTCCCATGGCGGCGTCCAATAGCGACATGATCGCCCCGCCATGGATGTCGCCATGGCTGTTGGCGATGTCCGGCTGGGTCGCCAGGTGCACGATGGATGTGCCGGGCGCGGGCGCCGGCTCCGACCGCAGGCCGATATGGCGGTAGAACGGCCGGGTGGTGGCCGGATCGACGGCCGTCGGAGTGGTGTCGCTCATCATCGTCCTCCCGGAGCGCGTGCCGATCGGATCACGCTTTCTCCATCAACACGTCAGACATCCGGCATGGGTGCATCCGGCGGACCGGCCGACGGATGCACCCGCTGACGACCCTCAGCCCAGATTGGTGGTGATGGCCTTTGTCTCCAGATAGTTCGACAGCACCGCCTGCCCCATTTCGCGGCCCCAGCCCGACTGCTTGTAGCCGCCGAAGGGCAAGGCGGCGTCGAACACATGGTAGCAGTTGATCCAGACCGTGCCGGCGCGCAGCCGGTGGGCGATCTGCTGGGCCTTGCCCTGGCTGCGCGACCAGACGCCGGCCGCAAGCCCGTACACGGAGTTGTTGGCCTCCGCGATCAGCGCGTCGTCCACCTCGTCGAACGGGGTCGCCACCAGCACCGGGCCGAAGATTTCCTCACGGACAACCTTCATCTCCGGCTTGGTGTCGACGAGGATGGTCGGCGGCACGAAATAGCCCTGGCCGCCCAGCCCCTCGCCGCCGCAGGTGGCGCGCGCGCCCTCGCTTCGGCCGGAGGCCAGATAGCCGGTCACGCGCTCATACTGGACCTGCGACACCAGCGGCCCCATCTGCGTGTCTTCCGTCAGGCCGTGGCCGAGCTTGATCTTCCGGGCTTCCGCCGTCAGGCCCTCGACCACGCGGTCGAAGATGTTCTTCTGCACGAACAGGCGCGAGCCCGCATTGCAGCACTGGCCGTGATTGAAGAAGATCGACGCCGCGCAGCCGGGGATGGTGATGTCGAGATCGGCATCGCCGAGCACGATGTTCGGCGATTTGCCGCCGAGTTCGAGGCTGACCTTCTTGAGGTCGTTGGAGGCCGCCCTGACGATGAGCCGGCCCACCTCGGTCGAGCCGGTGAACGCGATCTTGTCGACGTCGGGATGGCCGGAGAGGGCGGCACCGGCGGTCTCGCCGAAGCCGGTGACGATGTTGACGACACCGGCCGGCAGGCCCGCCTCCAGCATGATCTCGCCGAGCCGCAGCGCGGAAAGCGGCGTCTCTTCGGCCACCTTCAGCACCACGGTGCAGCCGGTGGTCAGCGCGGGCGCCAGCTTCCAGGCGGCCATGAGCAGCGGGAAGTTCCAGGGGATGATCTGCCCGACGACGCCGATGGGCTCGAGCCGGGTGGCGGAGACGAGGTCGAGCCCCGGCGCGGCCAGCGCGGAAATCGGGATCGTCTTGCCCTCGATCTTCGTCGCCCAGCCCGACATGTAGTGGAACATGTCCGCCGACAGGGCGACGTCGGCGGCCTTCGCCACCACCTTCGGCTTGCCGTTGTCGATCGCCTCGAGTTCGGCGAGCTCATCCGCATGCTCGAGGATCAGATCGCCGATCTTGTGGAGGAGCCGGCCCCGCGCCGAGGGGGTCATGCGCGCCCAGGGGCCCGTCTCGAAGGCGCGGCGTGCCGCCTTCACGGCCAGGTCGATATCCGCCTTGTCGCCTTCGGGGACATTGGCGATGACATCGCCGGTCGCCGGGTCATGCGTCGCGAAGGTCTTGCCGGATTGCGCCTGGACCCACCGGCCGTCGATGAGCATCGCGCGCTCGGAAGCCAGCCAGCGCTCCACCGCCGGCGACAGGGCAGGCCGTGTCTTGGGAATCACATGCTCGTTCATGGTGCTTCTCCTGTGTCGCTCGGGTGAAAGTCCGCGCTTCGTGCGCGGGATGCCGCCGAGCCGCCGGCCCGGCAGAACTCGGGGTCACGCCGTCCGTCTGTCGGGCGTGCCTTCCTCGGCCAGCGGGCCGCGTATGATCGGCTTGAAATCCGAAAACAGCACGGGATAGGACAGGATGTTCACATTGCCCGTGGCCGAGGGCAGGGTCCGGACGATGTCGAGCGCCTGCACCTGCGGTTCCGCGAGCAGGTCCTCATGCGAAAGATAGGCGCTGGCGAGCCCGCCGAACCCGCGCACCCGCGCCACCACCTCCGACGAGGGGCGGGTGAGGAAGCCGGCCTCGTATTCCGGCTTGAGCTCGCGCGCCGCCGGACCGAGGCCCGTGGTGCGCCGGCCGTTCTTGTCGAAGCGCGGATCGTCGAGGAGATGGCTGAGGCCCACCGTCTCCACGAACTGGGCCCAGCCGGGCCGCCCCTCGGCGCCGACCGAGCCGCCGAAGGCGAAGGTGATGGGCGCATCCGCCGTGCGCCAGCCGCGCTCCGGCGGATCATAGGCGCCGCCGACCCGTGGACCTTCGAACCGGTCCGGATCGCTCTGCGCGGCGAGGTGCACGGTCTTCAGGGCGAGCAGGGAGTTCAGCATCGACAGGTCGACCCATTGGCCGGTCCCGCTCGCCTCGCGCGCATGCAGCGCCGCGAGGACGGCCTGGGTGGCGAAGATGCCGGTGCTGCAGCCGCCGACATCCGCGCCGAGGCGGATGGAGGGTTCCCCGCCCGTCCCGACATAACGGGTGTACCCCGACATCGCCTGGGCGCAGAGTTCCGAGCCCGGCTTGCCGGCGAGCGGACCATGGGCGCCGAACGCCGAGATCTGCGCCACGATGAGGCGTGGATTGAGCGCGCGCGCCGCCTCGGCATCGGCGAGCCCGAGCGACGCAAGCCTGGCGGCGGACAGATCGGTGATGAAGACATCGGCCTTGGCCAGCATCTCCCGCAGGGTCCGGGCCTGCTCGGCGTCCTCGCCGGCGAGGCGCTGGCCGCGCTTGCCGCGGTTGAGCGCGAAGAAGACCGCGCTGGTGCCATCGGCGAGGAAGGGCGGGCAGCCGCGCATCCAGTCGCCGTCCTGCGTCTCCAGCTTGACGACGTCGGCCCCGAGATCCGCCAGCCGGCAGCCGGCCATGGGGCCGGAGACGCCGCTCGCAAGCTCGACCACGCGCAGGCCCTCGGTGAGGGAGCGGCCGGTCGCGGCGACGGGCTTGCGCGCCAGCGCGCCGTCCTTCAGCCGCTGCAGGACGCGCTCGGTGTCCGCGCCCGGAACCGGCGGCGGCGTCACCGCGCAGGGCGTCGCGCTGAAGTGCCAGGGCAGGCCGCCGATGCTCAGGCGCCCCCAGGCCGTCTCGATCTGCGCCACCATGTCATTGGCGCAAATCTGGGCATGGTGGCGCAGCTGCTCGAAATGCTGGGCGAGCGCGCAGGCGACGCCGTGACGCTCCAGGATGCGCATCCACCAGATCATCGGCCGGGCGGCGAAGATGGGTTCGAGCTCGGCGTCGAGGGCGGCGCGATTGTCCACGCGGGCGGCGTTGCTGGCGAAGCGCGGGTCGGCAACGAGATCGGGACGCTCGATCGCGCTGCAGAAGCCCGCCCACTGGGCCGCATCGTGGACGGTGACGAAGACCTCGCCATGGTCGAGGGTGGCGAAGACGCGGTCCGGGACGAGGCCGGGCGACTGGCTGCCCATGGGCTCGAACAGTCGCCCCGCGCCGAGGATCTCGGCCATGCGGGTGAACTGCATCTCGAGCGCGGCCTGCAGCATCGAGACTTCCACCTTCTGGCCGTGCCCGGTGCGGCTGCGCTCCAGGAGGGCGGCGAGGATGCCCTCCACCGCGACGCTGGAGGTGGTGAGGTCGACGAAGCCGGAGAAGCGAAACGCTTCCAGCGGATCGCCGGGCCGGCCGTTGAGCCGCGCAAAGCCCGAATAGGCCTGCATGATGAAGTCCGCGCAGGCTTCCTTCGCCAGCGGCCCTGTCTCTCCGAAACCGGAGATCGAGCAATAGATCAGCTGGGGATTGCGGGCCTTGAGCGCGGCATAGCCGAGGCCGAGGCGCTCGATGACGCCGCCGCGGAAATTCTGGATGAAGATGTCGGCGTTGGCGCACAGATCGAGCGCGATGGCCTGGTCCTCGACCTTCTTCAGGTCGAGCGTGATGTCCTGCTTGTTGACGTTGAGGCAGATGAAGTTCGTGCCCATGCCCCGCTGGGAGGGCTCCACCCAGCGGGTCCCGTCCCCGCTCGGCGGCTCGATCTTGATGACCTCGGCGCCGAGCTCGCCCAGCAGCGTCCCGGTCCAGGGACCAGCCGCCATGATGCTGGCGTCAATCACACGAAGTCCTGTCAACGGTCCTGCCATCTTGGCACCCATGCCTGAAAAATCCGCTGCGCGCCGACCTGCCCGAACGCGAGGCGTTCCGGCTTGAAGGCGTCCGGCGTAGAGGCGCATTTTCGCGCCGGACGTATCGTCTGGGGGCGGCTCCGGTCGGGCATGTCCCGAGCGGCGACCACTCCGGCGGGGCAGGGTCCTACCTGCTCCCCGGCCGGTCAGGCATTCTCGACCAGCAGAATGCCGGCGCTGGGCGGCCAGCACACGGTCACGCTCTCGCCCTGACGGGGGATCTGGCCGTTGCGCACCGTCACCAGCGTCAGGGCCGTATCGCCGACCGAAACGCCGATATTGAACGTGGAACCGAGATAGCTGGTTCGCGTCACCACGCCGTTGACCGCGTTGAAGCCGCCCGGCGGGGCCGCGGCGATCTGGAGATCCTCCGGATGCACCGCGAGCGTCGCCGGCTGGCCCGGCTGCGCCGGTCCCGTCTGCCGCGCGCTGACGCGTTGCCCCGACTTCAGCATGACCTCGACGACGCCGTCGCCGACCTGCGCAACCTCGCCGCGCAGCAGATTGGCCTGGCCGATGAAGGAGGCGACGAACACATCCGCCGGGGATTCGTAGATCTCCTGCGGCGTGCCTACCTGCCGGATCTGTCCCTTCGACATCACCACCAGGCGGTCGGCGACCGCCATGGCCTCGTTCTGGTCATGGGTGACGAACACGGTGGTGATGCCGATCCGCTTCTGGATCTCGCGGATCTCGAACCGCATCTGCTCGCGCAGGCTCGCGTCCAGGTTGGACAAGGGTTCGTCGAGCAGCAGCACGGAAGGCTCGACGACGATCGCCCGCGCCAGTGCGACGCGTTGTTGCTGGCCGCCCGAAAGCTGGCGCGGGAAACGCTCGCCGAGCTGGTTGAGCTGGACCAGATCCAGCGCCCGGTTGACGCGCGTCGCGATCTCGCCCGGAGCCACTTTGCGCATCTTGAGGCCGAAGGCCACGTTGTCGAACACCGACATGTGCGGGAACAGCGCGTAGCTCTGGAACATCACGCCGATGTTGCGCTTGTGGGAGGGCACCCCGCGCATGGTCTTCATCCCGACGACGATGTCGCCGGAGGTGGGTTCCACGAAGCCCGCGAGCATCTGCAGCGTCGTCGTCTTGCCGCAGCCCGAGGGCCCGAGCAGCGCGAGGAACTCGCCCTGCTCGACGCGCAGCGAAATGCCCGCCACCGCGGTATGGTTTCCATAGACCTTGGTGATGTCCAAGAGTTCAATGTGAGCCAATGATCATGTCTCCCGGCAATGATGTCTCGCGGCGTCGCCGTCAGGCCCGGCGCAGGCCGAACAGGCGATCCATGCCGATGGTGAATTCGATGATGACCAGCGCGGTCGCCGCGGCGAAGGCGAGGATCGAGCTGATGGCCGTGATCAGCGGATCGTAGTTCTGGTCGATATAGACGTAGATCCGCACCGGCAGGGTCGTGGCGGTGGGGCTGGAGAGGAAGAGCGAGGCGGCCACCTCGTCGAACGACAGGATGAAGGTGAAGACGAGGCTGGCGACGACGCCCGGCCGGATGAGCGGCATGGTGATGTGCCAGAAGGTTCTGAACCTGTCCGCCCCAAGGCTCTGCGCGGCGCGCTCCACCTCTGGATTGACGCCGAGGATCGCGGTGCTGACGAAGCGGATCGCGAACGGCGTCGTGATGATGATATGCGCGATCACCAGCGTGACCACGTTGATCGAGATCGCCCGCATGGCGAAGAACTGCAGCAGCGACAGGCCGAAGATCAGGCCGGGCAGGCTCAGCGGCATCATGAACAGCTGCTGGAGCAGCTTGCGGCCGAGGAACTCCCGCCGCACGAGGCCGAGCGCGGTGATGGTGCCGAGCGCTGTCGCCACCAGGCTGGAAAAGACGGCGACGATCAGGCTGACCATCAGCGAGGCCATGAATTCCGGCCGCTTGAAGGTCTCGATGTACCATTTGATGCTGAAGCCGGGCGGCGGGAACACGACATAGTTCGCCGAGGTGAAGGACTCGATGATGATCACCAGGACCGGCGACACCGCGCAGACGCAGATGAAGAGGGAAAACGCGGCGAGGCCGCGCTGCATCGCGGTCGGGATCAATGGAACACCACCTTGAATTTTCCACCTTCGACGAAGCGCGACTGGACGAGCAGGACCAGGAACACGATCAGCACCAGCGCCACCGCGAAGCTCGCAGCCGACGGCCAGTTCTGCATGACCATCGCCTGTTCGTAGATGGTCGTCGACAGCACCGAATAGTTCGAGCCGCCGAGCAGCGAGGGCGTGACGAAGGAGCTCGACGCCAGCGAGAAGACGATGAGCAGGCCCGACATGATGCCCGGCAGCGTCAGCGGCAGCGTGACGTGCCAGAAAACCCGCCAGGCGTTCGCCCCCAGGCTCGATGCCGCCAGCGGAACCGCTGGGTCGATCGCCTGGAGGGAGGTGGCGACGGACAGCACGAGGAAAGGCAGCAGCACGTTGGCGAGGCCGATCACGACCGCAGCCTCCGTGTGCAGGATCGGCGGGATGGGGATCCCGAGCGCGCTGAACGCGGTATCGATGAGGCCGTTCGGCCCGAGGATGATCAGCCATCCGAAGGTGCGCACGACCACGCTCACCAGCAGCGGAGACAGCACCATCAGGATGATGAAGCCCCTCAGATAGGAGGGCGCGATCGACAGGTAGAGCGCGACCGGATAGCCGAGCAGGAGGGTCAGGACCGAGGTGAGCAGCCCGAGCCGAAGGGTCCGCCCGATGATGGAGATATTGTAGGAATCGGTGAAGATGGCGACATAGTTGTCGAGGCTCAGAACCGGGACGATGCCGCTGAGCCGGCTGTAGCCATAGAAGCTGTTCAGCACCAGCATGCACAGCGGAACGATGAAAAACATAAAAAACAGCAGCGTCGCCGGCAGCAGAAGCAGCAGCACGACCGGCCACTGCGCCGTGCCGTGCCGGGGGTGGGCCGTCTCCGCCCCCCCCGACACCGTATGGCCTACGGTTGCAGCCCTCGGAGCCTCGATCGACATGCAAAGTCCTTGGGTTGAAAGCGGAATTTCAGCCGAACGACGCCATGCGCCGATCAGCGTTTCCCCTGGATCTCCCGATCCCACATCGCTGCCCAGTTATCGAGCTGCGCGTTCATCTCCCCGCGGTCGATCTTGATCAGCTTGGCTGCTTCCTCCGGGCTCGGAACGATAGCCTTCAGGTCGTCGGGGATCGCGACTTTCTTGTTGACCGGGGCGGCGACGGTGCCGCGCGCGAGCAGCTGCTGGCCCTCCTCGCCGATCAGATAGTTCACGAAGATCTGCGCCGCCTTGGGATGGGGGGCGTTCTTCACCACGTCGAAATAGTTGGTGAAGTAGCCGGTGCCGTTCTTGGGATAGGAGAAGGCGATCGGCGCGCCCTGGCTCTGGAGGATGCCGGAACGCGCGCTGCCGTTCACCGTCACCCAGGCCTGGCCCTGCACCATCATGGTGTCGAGCTCGGCCGGGCTGTTGACGAACTTCACCAGATTGCCGTTCTCGCGCAGGGTCTTGAGCTTGGCGATGCCGGCCTTCACGTCCTTCTCGGTGCCGCCCAGATAGCGCGCCATCAGCGCCACGAGATCCTGGGAATAGGCCACGTTGAACGAATACATGGCGATCTTGCCCTTGTACCGGGGATCCCACAGATCTTCCCAGGTCTTGGGCGGCTCGATGCCGGCCGCCTTCAGGGCATCGCTATTGTACTGGATCCCGGTGGCGAGGATGTAGCTGCCGACCCCGATGTTGTCGGGGTCCTTGGCCACGTCGTAGACATCGGCGAGGTTGGTCAGCACCGCGGGGTCGAGCTTTTCGTAGAGCCCCTGCTGCTTGCCCGCCACATGGGTCAGCTCGTTGGACCAGTAGATGTCGATGTCGGGATTGTTGCGGGAGGCGTTCACCTTGGCGTAGTTGGTGAACGCCGTGCCGACGACGTAGGTCACCTTGATTCCGGTCTTCTTCTCGAAGTCGGGGATCAGCTTGTCGCGCATGAACTGCTCGATCGTGCCGCCATAGCCGGCGAGCACGACCTCCTTCTCGGCAGCCTGCAGCTGGGCCGCGGTCTGGGCCAACGCGCGCACCGGCACGAGGGAGGCTCCCGCCGCTGCCGCGCCCAATACGCACACAGTGCGCCGCGAAAGCATGTTCTTGTCTTCAACCATTTTCCATCCCCTTCAATTTTGATTTTGTCTTATTCCGTCGCCGTTCCGAGACTACATCGATTTCCGCTGTCCTGCGAGCTTCAACAGGGACGCGTGGACCACGTCGGGAATCTCGACAGACCCGTTCTGCTCGCTCTCGCGGCGGATCCTGGCGGAACCGTCGAATGGCATGCGGACGGGCGGGGCTCCCTCCAGCGGCCGCGCGCTGCGGATCGCATCGGCGAGCTCGGTCACGCGCGCAGGGTATTCGCCGCCGGGCATCAGCACCTTGGGATCGATGACGACGATCAGGAAGGCCATCTCGCAGATGCCGGGAGAGATGACCGGGCCGCCGCACAGGGCGCCCAGCATCTGCACCACCACCGAAAGGCCCGAGCCGCGGTGCCCGCCCCAGGTCTTGATCGCGCCGGCGAGCGCCGCCACGGGGTCGCGGGTCGGCAGGCCTTGCTTGTCGAGCGCGAGCCCTTCCGGGATCTCCTCGCCGACCCGCATGTGGAGCATGAGCTCGCCTTGCATGATCGCCGCGGTTCCGATGTCCCAGATCACCGGATCGCCTTGTGAGGGAAAGCCGAAGGCGATCGGGTTGGTTCCGAGCCGGGCCTCGGCGGCGCCTTCGGGCGCGACCATGGCATTGCCGTTGCCGATGCAGAACGAAACGAACCCCGCCTTGGTCGCCATCTCCACGTAATAGGCGAACAGGCCGGTGTAGTAGGTGTTGTTGGCGCCGACGATGGCGATGCCGCTCTGGCGCGCCTTCTCGATCGCGAGCTGCGTCGTATGGGCGGCGACGATGTAGCCGACATTGTCGCCGCCATCGATCAGCGCCGAGACCGGCGTTTCGTGAACCGTGGCGATCGGCCGGCGGCGGTCGCCGTACTCGTTCAGCCGCTCCGAGATGGCGAGGATGCGCGGCAACCCGCCGAACGTCATGCCGCGCTTGGCCGCGTCGACCAGATGGTCCGCCGTGACCCGCGCGCCCTTCTCGTCGATCCCGATCCCCATCAGCGCTTCCACGGCCAGCGTGCGCGCATCTTCGATTTTCAATTTCATCACGCATCCAAATGCGATTGAGGAGCTCTGCGAACGCCGGCGCGGGATTGCGCCGGCGGCATCCGGTCAGCACCTGTTCGGCAATCTGGAGCAGCGCCCCGGCGCGCTCTGCTGTCCCGAGATCGACGGCGAGTTCGCCGGCCAGGTTGCTGCGTATCTCCCTTTCGGCGAGGGTTTATACGCTGATATGCTGATCGTATCGAGCGCTAATACTACGCTCTGGGCCCCGCTCATCTGGGTTTGAATTTAGGGACAGTCACGATTTCGTTGATTTTTTCGAAGACGGCTTCGACTGGCATGCCGATCCTGATGTCCTTGTTGTCGACGCCGACGATGTTGGCGATGACGCGCGGTCCCTCCTCGAGCTCGACGAAGGCGACGTTGTAGGGGATCTCGTTGGCGAAGGCCTTGTGGTAGAGCTTGTGGAACACGACCCAGCTTGCGATCTTGCCTTTGCCGGAGAGCTTTTCCCAGTGATAGTCGTCGGAGAAGCAATGCGGGCAGACGGGTCCGTTGGGGGCCCACAGCTTCTTGCAGTGGTTGCAGCGCTGCATGCGGAACTCGTTGACCCGCGTGCCTTCCCAGAACGGGCGGTTGAAGTCGGAGATGGCGGGAAGCGGCTTGGCCGGGATGTCCTGCTGTGCGGTCATGGCGTCAGTTCCTCAAGATCAGGGAATCGCCGCGGTTGGTTCCCCATTGCAGGAGCTCCGCGTTCGGCAACTGGCGCTCGCCGCATTCCCCGCGTAGTTGGCGCACCATTTCGATGATGTGGTTCCAGCCCGAGACATGGGCCTCGGACAATAGCCCGCCATGGGTGTTGACCGGCAGTTCGCCGCCGGGCCCGATCCGCCCGCCCTTGGTGAACTGCCAGGCCTCGCCCGGCTTGCAGAAGCCGAACCGCTCCAGCGCCATCCAGACGATGCTGGACATGGCGTCGTAGGTGTAGAAGGCGTCGATGTCGGAGCGCTCGACCCCGGCCATCTTGTAGACGAGCAGGTCGCGCTCGCGCGGCACCGGGTAGGATTCGTCCTGCTGGTGGATGCCCAGCCCCGGCCGCGCGCCGGTGGCTTCCGCCCGCCCGGCGCACATGCCCTGGTGGCCGGCGATGTAGATCGGCTTGTGCGGGCCGTTGCGGGCGCGCTCGGGCGTGGTGACGATGACCACGCAGGCGCCGCCGATGGTCTGGCAATAGTCGTAAAGATGCAGCGGCTCGCAGACATAGCGCGAGGCCTGGTGCTCCGCCACCGTCAGCGGCTTCTTCATCACCGCCAGCGGGTTGCGCAGCGCATGCTCGCGGATCGAGACGCAGACCTCGGCGAGATCGGCGCTGGTCGCGCCGTAGCGGTCGAAATACTTGCGCGCCGCCATCGCCCAGGCGCCGCCCGGCGAGGTCATGCCGTAATAGGGATGCTCGAAATGGGCGCCGCCGATCTCGCGGTCGTCCTGGAACTGGCCGTGGTCGCCGACCGTCCCCGCCCGCGCCCAGTTGATCGAGCAGACGCAGGCGACGTAGTTGGCGAGCCCGGCATCGACCGCCATCGCCGCATGCGCCAGCACGCCCGACATCTGCCGGCCATGGGTCCAGGTCTGGTCGGAGAAGCGGATGTCCAGCCCGAAGGCCTCGCTGACCTGGTCGTAGTCGACCCCGAACGGCGTGCCGATATTGACCAGGATGCCGTCCACCTCATCGCGCTGGATCCCCGCGTCGGCGAGCGCGTTCTTGAACGCCGCGGCCAGCGGCACAAGCGGACTGACCGCCGCGGTCATCTTCCCGTACTGATTATTGCCGACACCGATGATCGCCGCGCGATCGCGCATCGTCCCCATGAGCCTATTCCTCCACTTAACATCGATTTACGTCAGCAAACAGCGATGCTCACGTCGATTTGTCATTGGCGGAATTAGAAAAGCCAAACCCGCCCATGGCAAGCCAGCGTCCGGCAAGGGGATATCACGATTCATGAAGACTCAGACGCGTCCCCTTCCATTCCCCGCTCTTGGTGAGGTCGCGCGCGCAGTCGATGAGGGCGGTGCGGGCGGCGAGCGCCGGCAGGGTCAGCTCGTCGTCGGAAAGCGCGCACACCGCGCTGGCGCGCAGCACGTCCGCTACCTCGATGAGGCGGAAGCGCGACTGGCCGTCGCGCGTGCGCGCAACCGCCGCCCAGGGCAGGAATGCGGCGCCCAGGCCCCGTTCGATGCCGTCCAGCAGCAGCGAGAGGGAATCGATCTCGGCTACGATGCGCGGCCGGATGCGCTCGCGGGAGAACACCGCGTCCAGCGTCCGCCGCAGGCCCTGCGCCGTGCTCGGCACCAGAAGCGGGATGTCCTTGAGCTGCGACAGGGAGAGTGTTTTCCCGTGGTGCGAGACGATCGGGTGAAGCGCGGAATCGATCACGAAAAGTTTTTCCTGGACGAGCGGGGTGACGCTCCAGCGCCATCCCTTGTCGATGTCGAACAGGACGGCCAGATCGATCCGACGGGCGTTCAGCATGCCAGACAGATGGCCGGATCCGCCTTCCACCAGGTGCAGCAGCACGTCGGGGTAGCGGGCTTGCATGCGCTGGAGGAGCGGCGCGCCCAGCACCGCTGCCGTGGTGGAAGTGAAGCCTATGCTGACGCGACCCGAGCGGCGGGCCTGTTGCGCGACGCCGGCGGCATTGTCCGCGTGTCGCAGCGACAGCTGCGCTTCCCGGAAGAACTCCAGCCCCGCCTCGGTGGGCGCGATGCCGCGCGAGGTCCGCTGCAGCAGGCGGGTGGAGAGTTCGCTCTCGAGCTTGGTGATCTGCTGGCTGAGCGTGGAGGAGACGCAGTTCATGTCGTCGGCGGCCCGGCTGATGCTGCCGAGTTCCACCACGCGGACGAAATAACGAAGCTGCCTTAGTTCCATGAAGCCTCCCACCGCTCCTTTCCGGGTCGCGACACCATCTGCACGATACGCAAGGTCCGGCATGAGACCGAACGTTAGCCAAGGTGAACGGCCAAGAATATGCCCAGGCTCGGAAAGTGCGAATCGCCGCGCCGTTCGAACCCTGGTCGAACGGATGATTCCAACGCGTTGCGACGCCGATCGGCACCGAGGCCCATGCCGGCTTACAGCTGCGGGCGCGATGCGGATACCGCCAGCTTTCCCGAAGCCCTTAGGTCCTTGATCGTCTCGATGCCCGGCCGGATCCGGCCTTGTTGGCTTTCCGCCTGTGCGAGCGCATCGGGCCGGATCAGCCCGGGCTTGCGGGCGCTTCCAGGAAGGTCCTGAGGAGGCGGGCCAGATCCGCGGCCCGGTGCTCCATCGTGTTGCCGTGCCAGTCCGGCTCCTCCAGGACGGCAAGCTGCGCCCGCTTCATGATCTCCAGCAGATGATCGCCCTGGCGGCCGATCGCCCGGTCCTCGCTCGGAGAGGCGATTTCGATGATCAGCGTCGGGGCTTCGATCCGCCGCAGGTCGCGCTCGAGGTCGTAGGCGAAATTCGCGCGATAGAGTGCCGGCGCGCTCTCCGCCGACATCAGCTCATCCGCGACCTTCAGGATCGTCGCCGAGCGGCGCGCGGCATTGTCGAAATCACGGACGAGGCCTTCGTCCCACCAGCGGCTGCTGATCACGCTGAACAGGTCGGCCCACTGGACCAGCGCCGCCTCGCGTTCGTCGGCGGCTTCCAGAAGCTTGCGCTTTGTCTTGCCAACGGTGCCGCCGCGCCGCGAATTATCGGCGACGATGCTGTGGCTCTGGCCGACGAGCACGAAGCGACGGATCCGCTCCGGGAAGGCCGCGGCCATCGCGGTGCCGATCTTGTTGCCGGTGTGGTGGCCATAGAGGGCCACCTCGCGAAGGCCCAGCGTATCCAGAAGGTCGATGAAGGCGGCGCCGATCTCGCCGAAGCTCGTGCCGTCGCGCAGCGGATCCGACCAGCCGGACCCGGGATAGTCGATAGCGACCAGATGGAACTCCGCGTCAAGCTCCGCCGCCAGTTCCTTGTACATGGCGACGGAGCGCCCGCCCTGGGGAAGCAGGACGAGGGTGGGATTGGAGGCGTCTCCCCAGGTCGCATAATGGATCTGGCCAAGGCATGTATCTGCATAAGCGCGTCGCATCGTCAGAATCTCTCCCGTTAGACGGTCCGTACCCGCCGCCACGCGGCCTCGAAGGGTGAGGCCGCTCAGCCTTTCACGCGGGGCAATCGTCCGGCCCGATCCATTGCTGCGTCTCCCGGTCCCAGACCGGGCCCGTCCGGCGCATGCGCCGCACCTCGGCGAGGCGCACCTTGCCGGTCTCGGTGCGCGGCAGGCTGGCGGTGAATTCGAAGAAGCGCGGCACATGGGTCCGCGGCAGCCGCTCCGCCAGGAAGGCCGGAAGCTCGGCCAGGAGGGGCGCGGGCATGCGGTGCTCAGGCTCCTGCGCCGACGGCTGCGGCACGATGACGGCAAGGATGTCCTCGTCCCCCAGCGGGCTCGGCACGCCGATGACGGCGCAGGCGGTGACCATGGGGTGGCGCAGAATCTCGGCGCCGATCTGATCGGCGGAGATGTTCAGGCCGCGCCGACGGATGGTGTCGCCCATGCGGCCGAGGAAATGCAGCTCGCCGGCGGAATCGATCAAGCCGCGGTCGCCGGTATGGTACCAGCAGTTGCGGAAGGCCCTGAGCGTCGCCGGCAGGTCGTTGTAGTAGCCGAGCAGCATGCGATAGGGGTGCTGCGGGCGGATCACGATCTCGCCGTCCTCGCCCGGCGGCAGGGGACGGTCCACCGCATCGACGATGGCGACCGTCATGTCCGGGGAGGGCACGCCGGTGGCGGGGCTGCCCTCCGTCCCGCCGTCGCGGCGATGCGCGATGGTTCCCACCTCGCTCAGCGAATAGCTTGTGACCGTCTCGACGCCGAAGCGGGCGTTGAAGCGTTCCGAGCGTGGCGCGGTCCACAGATGGCGCACCGCATGGCGGCGGTCGTCCGGGTGCTCCGGCTGGCTGAGCAGGATCGGCATCAGCGGCGGCAGGATGTGCCCGAGGGTCGCCCCGCAGTCGCGGATCTCCGGCCAGTAGCGACTGGCGCTGAAGCGGCCGGCGGAAGCCATCGTCGCGCCGGCCTGTAGCGCGCCGATCAGCCCGTTGATGCTCGACAGGTTGTGGTGGAGCGGAAACGGGCTGTAGAGCAGGTCGGTGCCGGCGAACTCCAGGATGCGGTTCTGCACGGCCGACTTCGCCAGCATGTGCAGGTGGCTGTGCATGATGCCCTTGGGGTTGCCGGTGGTGCCGGAGGTGTAGCGGATCGAGGCCAGCGCCGAGGCCTGCACCGCGCGCCACAGGCCGTCGGCGGGCCCCGGCGCGGCAAGCTCGGTGAGCGCGACGACGGCGCAGGAGGCGTTCCCGCCGGGCGGCCCGGGCCCGCGCGCGCAGGGCTCGGTGAGAATGATCAGCCGGAGCTGGGCGAGATAGCCGGCGACCTCCGGATCGAGCAGCGCGGCAAACCCGTCGGCGTCGGTCACGATGACCTCGACGCGGGCGGTGGCGAGGGCGAAGAGCAGGGCCGAGCGGCGCAGCTCGTGGTTCACCGGCACGTCGACGATGCCGGCGAACAGGCAGATGAACCAGGCTTCGACGAAGGCCGGCTGGTTGCCGAGGAAGATGGCGGCGGTGGTGCCGGCCGGGATCGCGAAGGCGGTGCGCAGCCGCGTGCTGCCGGCCTCCGCCGCGGCGACGAGGCCCGCATAGGTGATGTGCTCGCCGGTGCGGGGGAAGATCAGCAGCGGCTTGTCGCCGTGGCGCTCGGCCTGGCCGATCAGGACGCGCGGCAGGGACAGCGCGTCGTCGACCGGTATCACCGGGGCTTCCGGCGTGTTCATGACGCAGGCCCGGTGCGCACGCGGCCGGTGGGGATGTCGGTCGCGGTGGAGAGCGCGGCGCTGCCGGCGAGGCCGGAGAGCTTTGCGGCTCCGGCGAGCTGCAGTGCAGCCTGGTTGAGCTGATATTTGTTGTGCGCGAGCGTCATCGGGTTGCGCGGGGCGAATTCCTCGGCGAGCGCAGCGAGCGTCGCGTCCCAGTCGGCCGGCGCCACCGCCTCGTTGCAGAAGCCGTATTCCACCGCCTCGCGCGCGGTGATCTTGCCGCCGCGCAGATAGATCGCCTTGGCGCGCTTGAGGCCGATGGTCATCGGCAGCATGAGCGTGCCGTAGAGCAGGCTCGGCAGGCCCTTCGCGGCGCCGGTGAAATTGAAGCTCGCCGTGTCCACGGCGAAGCACAGGTCGGCGCAGATGGAAATGTGGTTGCCGAGGCCCGCCGTCACGCCGTTCACCGCAGCGACCACGATCTTCGGCATCGCCACGATGCGGGTGAGAAGGTCCACCTGCAGCTCGACGAAGGCGGAGAGCTCCGGTCCCGACAGCTCATTGATGGCGTTGATGTCGGCCCCGCCGGTAAAGGCGCCTTCGCTGCCGGTGATGAAGACGAGCTTGATCGCGGGATCGTGCTGCACCTGCATCAGCAGCTCGTTGAGCCTGCGCGCATCCTGCGGACGAAGCGCATTGCGCGTCTGCGGCCGATGCAGCCGGATGATCGCCGCGGAGCTGACGTCCGGATGGGCCGTGAGAAAGACGGCATCCTCGCTCATGGCTTGCCTCCGCCAGGGGCTGCGGCGTCTGCCGGAAGCCGTGGGGGTTTCTGCCCGTGGCTCGCAAGGCCCACGAGGCGGTCGATCACGATGGCGACGACGAGCACGATCAGCACGAGCAGGGAGCTCGCCGCGCTGATGATCGGGCTCGATTCCTGGCTCATGTAGGTATAGATCCGCACCGGGAATGTGGTCGCCTGGGGGCTCGAGAGGAACAGCGAGAGGTTCACGTCCTCGAACGAGACGATGAAGGCGAAGGCGAAGGCGCCGGCGATGGCCGGGAACAGGATCGGCAGCGTGATCCGCCGGAAGGCCTGCAGCGGCGAGGCGCCGAGATTCTGCGCCGCGAGCTCGAGCCGCTCGTCGAACCCCACCAGGCTGCCGATGGCGAGGCGGGTGACATAGGGAATTGTGATCGCCAGATGGCCGGCGATCAGGCTCGCGGTCGAGGAGATCAGGCCGGAGCGGGCATAGAACTGCAGGATCGCCACGCCGAGCACGATGCCGGGAATCATCAGCGGCGAAAGGAACAGCCCTTCCACGAGGCCGCGGCCGGGAAACCGCAGGCGGACGAGGCCGATCGCGGCAGAAACCCCGACCACGCAGGCGATCAGCGACGATATGGCCGCCACCCTGAGGCTGACCATGAGCGAACCGAGGAACTCCTCGTTCTGCAGCACCGCCACGTACCAGCGCAGGCTCAGCCCCTGCGGCGGGAACGTCACATACTCCGCCGCGGTCAGGGACGACAGCAGCACCACCGCGATGGGCGTCACCAGGAAGACGCACACCATGACCGTGAAGCCGGCGAGCCAGGGCAGGCCTGCCCGCGGCGGACGGGAGCGGGCCATGCCGGCCGGCGCCGCGCCCACGCGCGCGGGGAGGGCGGAGGAGACGCTGTCGCGGGTCATCGCTGGAACACCCCGCGAAACGCGATCCGTTCGATGAAGCGCGAGTAGAGGGCGACGATGGCGATGGTCAGCGCGACCAGGATGACCGACAGCGCGCTGCCGAACGACCAGTCCAGCACCACGATGTTGTATTCATAGATCAGCGTCGACATGAAGCGCAGGCGCGCGCCGCCGAGCAAGGCCGGCGTCACATAGGCGCTGGAGCAGAGCGCGAAGATGATGAGGCTGCCGGCCAGGACGCCCGGCATGCTGAGCGGAAAGAGCACCCGCACGAAGATCTGCCGCCCCGTCGCGCCGAGGTTCCGGCCCGCCCGGACCAGCGAGGGATCGACATTGTCGAGCGCGGAGGCGATCGGCAGCACCATCAGCGGCAGGAAGGTATGCACGGCGCCGATGACCACCGCCGTCTCGCTGAACAGAAGCCGCAGCGGCGCGTCGATCAGCCCGAGCCATTGCAGGCTGCTGTTCACCAGCCCCTGCGGGCCGAGGATCACCACCCAGCCGAAGGTCCGCACCACCACGCTGATCAGCAGCGGAACCATGACGATGAGCGAGAGATAGAGCCGCGCCCGGCCCTGGGTCTTGGACAGCTGATAGGCGACCGGCCAGCCGATCACGAGGCAGATCGCGACGACGATCGCCGCCACCCGGTAGGTGCGGGCGAGCACGGACAGGAAGAACGGATCCGAGAAGAAGCGGGTGTAGTTGTCCGGCGTCCACGCCGCGGCCATGCCCGCGGCGGGATTGGCCTCGGTAATGCTGCGCAGGAACAGCGCGAAGAGCGGCGCCAGCACGATCAAGGTGAACAGGACGAGGCCCGGCACCAGCAGCATGCCGCGCTTGATGCTCTTGAGATGCGGACGAATGATGGCGCCGGCGCTCATTGCGTCCTGTCGGGAATGAGGAGAGCCTGCTCGGGCGCCCAGCGCGCATAGATCTGCCCCTTGCCTGCAAGGGCGATGGCTTCGCCGCTCTGCGACCGCACGCGCAGGGGGCGATCGCCGAGGCGCAGCGCCAGGAAGCTGACCGCGCCGAGGAAGGCGTGGTCGTCCAGCGCCACGGGGTAGGAATTCGGCGGCTCGTGGCGGGCGGACACCGTGATCTGCTCCGGCCGCACCATGACGAAGGCGGGCTTGCCCACCGCCGTCGGCGAGGGGCCGGCGACCACGAATTCGAAGCCGTCGTCGCTGGCGGCGACGACATGGTCCGGCTCGATCGCGCGGACGGTCACCGGTATGAGGTTCGCGCCGCCGATGAAGTTCGCGACGAACGGCGAGGCCGGCGCGCGATAGATCTCCTGCGGCGTGGCGACCTGCTCGATCAGGCCGCCATTCATGACCACCACCCGGTCGGAGATCGACAGTGCCTCCTCCTGGTCGTGGGTGACGTACATCGCGGTGATGCCCGTCTTGCGCTGCACCGAGCGGATCTCCGAGCGCATCTCCTCGCGCAGCTTGGCGTCGAGGTTGCTCAGCGGCTCGTCCAGCAGCAGCACGCTCGGGTTGACCGCCAGCGCGCGGGCGATGGCCACCCGCTGCTGCTGCCCGCCCGAGAGCTGGCGGGGATACCGGTCCGCCATGTTCGCAAGCTGCACCAGCTCCAGCATCTCGCCGGTGCGGCGGCGGATCTCGTCCGGGGCGACCTTGCGGATCTCCAGGCCGAAGGCGATGTTGCGCGCCACCGTCAGATGCGGGAACAGGGCATAGCCCTGGAAGACCAGCGCGGTATTGCGCTTGTGCGGCGGCAGCCACTCGATCTGCCGCCCGTCCACGATGATGGCGCCGCGGTCGGGATGGGTGAATCCCGCCAGGAGGTTCAGCGTGGTGGTCTTTCCGCAGCCCGATGGGCCCAGCAGGGTGACCAGTTCTCCCTGCTGGATGGTGAGGGAAAAGTCCCTCACGGCAGGGATGCCAGCGTATTGCTTGGCCACCTGCTGAAATTCAACAGTCGACAAATTCTCGCCTCTTCATCTGCGTGGTCGGCGCCGGGGCGGGCGGATCAGGTGATCTCGCGGTTCCAGCGGTCGAGCCATTTCGGCAGCTCGCGCGCCACCTGCGCATAGTCGAAATTGAGCAGCCGCGAGACGCGCTCCTCGCCGTAGATCAGGTTTTCCGCGACCTCCGGCGGGATCTTGACGTTTTTGTTGGACGGTCCGAGCTGGATGTCCCTGGCGACGATGAGCTGCATCTCGTCGCTCAGGACCCAGTTCACGAACTCGTTGGCGAGGTTCGGATGGGGCGCGCCCTTGATGACGTTGAGGATTCCGCTCTGGATCGGCAGTCCGTCGCTGGGATAGACGATCTGCAACGGGAAGCCCTTCGCCTTCAGCAGGGCCATGCGGGCATCGAGATTCGTGCCGATCCAGGCCTGCTGCTGCAGCAGGAGGTCGTCCACCTGCGCCGGCGAAGAGATGAACTGGAGGTTGGCGACGTTCTCCTTCAGGAACTTGAACACCGGATCGACGTTGCCCACATCGCCGCCCAGGCTGCGGTTGGTCATCAGGAAGGTGGTGATGCCCTGGTGGGTCGAAAGGTCGAGCCAGGAGATATGCGTCTTGGTTTCCGGCGTGACGATGCCGCCCCATTTGGTCGGTGCGGTGAGCTTGCGCTCGTCGAAGATTTTCTTGTTGTAGCCGATGACGGTGGCGCCGATGCCCCAGCTCGCGCCGTAGCCGTCGAGCTGCGCGAAACTGTGCAGCCTCTCGTAATTGGTCACGCGCTTCAGGTCGAGCTTGTCGAACACGCCTTCGGCCAGGCCGCGCGCATGCGTCGGCTCCACCGTCCAGAGCACGTCGGTCTGCGGATTGGCCTTTTCCGCCACGACCTTGGCGAAGGCCGGGCCGGAATCGTTGACCACCATCGTGACCTTGCAATTGAACTTGGCCTCGAACGGCGGAATGATCTTGGTGCGGTACACCGTGCCGATGGTGCCGCCGCGGGCGGAGAAGACGAGCTCGCGCTCGAGCCCGCCGGAGCCTTGGGCAAAGCTCGCGCGGGGCTTGAGCACGGAGCCGCCGACCACGGTTGCGGCTGCGCCGGCCGCCAAGAGACTGCGGCGGCTCAATCCATTGCCAGGTGAAGTCTTCTGTTTGTCGGACATGGCGTTTCCTCGGGAGCTTTCTGGTTCTTGTTCGGACGTGCCCCCGCCGCTCCAGGCTGTGCGAGGCCCGCTTTCGAGCCGGGTGCCATCGGCTTGCTTCGGCCGGATGGATCCCGCCTCTCGATTCCCGATAGGGAATGCGTCACCCGCCGGCTTGCGCTGCAGCCCGTCCGGGACGCGCCCCTTGGGCCGCGCGCTCGACACGGCGGATCACTGACGTGGCCGAGCCACCGCATTGATCGCGGCCACCAGCTCGGCGCCGCGGTGCCGCTCGAGATCGCCGACCATATCCGCGACGATCCTCGCCTCTGCCGGGCGGCCGAGCGGCTCGACGATGCGCATGAACTTCTCGACGATATCGTCCCAGCTCAGCGGGTTCTCGGGATCGCCCTTGGGCGAGAACATCTCCGCCCGGTCCTCATGGCCATCCTTGAACCGGATGCGGATCTTGCTGGCCCAGTGCGGCATGGTCGGATCCGGGGTGAGGCGGATCAGCGGCAGCAGGTTGCGGATGCCCGGCTCCCACAGGTCCTGCTCGGTGATGTCGGCCACCACCACGTCGCCGCGATGCACCACCAGCGCCACGTTGTATTCGAGGCTGAGGCGGGCCGCGAGCTGGGTCCGGGGATCGTCGTTGCCGACATCGTCGATGATGTGCGGATGGCAGCGCACCTCGATCTCGGCCACCTCGCCGGCGCGGCCGGGATTGCGCCGCATGATCTCGGCGGTGGCGCCGGAGGACGTGATCGTCAGGGTGCAGCCATAGAATGGCCGGAAGCTCGTGCGCTCGACCTCGAACGACTGGCCGAGCGCCTGCGTCACCGGATCGAGCGGGCTGCCGCCTGCGGTGACCGCGACGAAGCCCTGTGGATCCTCGATCACCGCGCCCGGGCCGACGAAGCCCTGCTGCGCGAGCACCGCGGCCTCGACGCCATTCTGCGCCGAACGCCCGGCATGGAAGATCATGGTGAGCGAGCCGTCGCTCTGGAACGCCTTGAGGCCGGAGGACTGGCTGCCGGCGATGCCGAGGGCGGAGTTCATGGTGGCGGCATCGAGGCCGAGCAGCCGGCCTGCGGCGGCCGTCGCGCCGAATGGGCCCAGCGTACCGGTCGGGTGGAAGCCCCGCGCCCAATGGGCCTCGCCCACCGCACGGCCGAGGCGCCCCATCACGTCGTAGCCGGCGGCCATGGCCGGCAGCATGTCGGTTCCAGGGGCATCCAGCCATTCGCCGACGGCGAGGATGACGGGCACCACGCATCCGCCGGGGTGGGAATACGAATCCTTGTGGATGTCGTTCACGCCCACGCTGTAGAGCGTGATGCCGTTGACGAAGGCGGCATCGTGAACGGAGATGCGCTTCCCGCCGATGACGGCGGTCGCCGGCCCTTCGCCGCTACCATGCCGGAGCCGTGTGATGGACTGCCAGGCGATCTGGCCGGGTTCGCCGCGCGTTCCATGCAGCAGGCAGCCGATGCCGTCGAGCAGCAGACGCTTGGTGGCCCCCACGGTCGAAGCCGGAAGCGCATCGTAGGTGAGGCCGGCGGCGAAGGCCGCGAGCTGGTGGCTGACGGCCGGCGGCTTGACGGTCCGGGCGGCCCCCGACGGTTCTGTTTGAGCCTGGATGTTCAAATGTGGCGTCCCCCTGCTTGGCTGATTTTCAGCCTTTTTTATTTTCAACGGACATTGACGACATCAGTGCGATGCGCGTTGCACGATAACGCGCTCATACGTTCAAGCTGCGGCGTTTCCCTCATCGAGATCTCTGCCGCTCGCGCCCGGCCCGGTCCGGGTGCCCTCGAGCACATTCTCGAAAGCAGCAGATAATGGAACAATAGGGCTGACCGATGCGATCAGCTTCCGGCGATCATTCCTGCTCACGACAAGAAGCGGAATGCGATCGTGGAAGCTTCCCATCGATGGCGCCCTCCACCACAGATAGGCCCATTCAATGGCTATCTGTACTCATTCATGTCATGAATGAAAACCATATATCTAAAATCAAGCCGGGCAAGCGAGGGTTTGCAGATGGGGGCATCATGAATCCTGAAGGGTTGTGCCACGCGATCTGACATCCGCACGGGATACCCGCTTGCTGGGAGGCTCCTGGGGAAGTTGCGTTGAGGGCGTCAAGCGGCATGCAAGTCTGCCGAGCCCTTTTCAAGGATTACCGCTTGTTCCGACGGGCCCCAGCGCGGCGCCCGCCTGGATCAGCCTTCCCCGATATTCGGGATCCGAGGCCACGGGCAGCGCAGGCTTGCCCCGCTGGCACCGTCACGGGATTGGCATGGACCCATGGTTAGCGACGGGCGACGGTGCCCAGCCAGATCGACACCGCAGCGGCTCCGCCGTCCGGTACGCCGAAGGCGCGCTCGCCGAGATAGCTCGCCCGCCCGAGACGCGGCCGCATCCCGGCAGTGGCATCCGCGCCGGCCGAGGCGGCTTCGGCCGCGAGGCTCCAGGCCCGGGCTGGCGGCAGGCCGTCTCGCGCCGCGCGGGCGCAACACATCGCGGAGCCGAGGCCTGGCCGCCCTGGCTCTACCATGCAACTGGCATCGACCCCACGGAGCGATCGATGCCAGGGCGTCAGTCAGCAGGCTTCCTCCCAACCGGAGCAACCGGTTGAGAGGCCCCGCTCATCTGGGTTTGAATTTAGGGACAGTCACGATTTCGTTGATTTTTTCGAAGACGGCTTCGACTGGCATGCCGATCCTGATGTCCTTGTTGTCGACGCCGACGATGTTGGCGATGACGCGCGGTCCCTCCTCGAGCTCGACGAAGGCGACGTTGTAGGGGATCTCGTTGGCGAAGGCCTTGTGGTAGAGCTTGTGGAACACGACCCAGCTTGCGATCTTGCCTTTGCCGGAGAGCTTTTCCCAGTGATAGTCGTCGGAGAAGCAATGCGGGCAGACGGGTCCGTTGGGGGCCCACAGCTTCTTGCAGTGGTTGCAGCGCTGCATGCGGAACTCGTTGACCCGCGTGCCTTCCCAGAACGGGCGGTTGAAGTCGGAGATGGCGGGAAGCGGCTTGGCCGGGATGTCCTGCTGTGCGGTCATGGCGTCAGTTCCTCAAGATCAGGGAATCGCCGCGGTTGGTTCCCCATTGCAGGAGCTCCGCGTTCGGCAACTGGCGCTCGCCGCATTCCCCGCGTAGTTGGCGCACCATTTCGATGATGTGGTTCCAGCCCGAGACATGGGCCTCGGACAATAGCCCGCCATGGGTGTTGACCGGCAGTTCGCCGCCGGGCCCGATCCGCCCGCCCTTGGTGAACTGCCAGGCCTCGCCCGGCTTGCAGAAGCCGAACCGCTCCAGCGCCATCCAGACGATGCTGGACATGGCGTCGTAGGTGTAGAAGGCGTCGATGTCGGAGCGCTCGACCCCGGCCATCTTGTAGACGAGCAGGTCGCGCTCGCGCGGCACCGGGTAGGATTCGTCCTGCTGGTGGATGCCCAGCCCCGGCCGCGCGCCGGTGGCTTCCGCCCGCCCGGCGCACATGCCCTGGTGGCCGGCGATGTAGATCGGCTTGTGCGGGCCGTTGCGGGCGCGCTCGGGCGTGGTGACGATGACCACGCAGGCGCCGCCGATGGTCTGGCAATAGTCGTAAAGATGCAGCGGCTCGCAGACATAGCGCGAGGCCTGGTGCTCCGCCACCGTCAGCGGCTTCTTCATCACCGCCAGCGGGTTGCGCAGCGCATGCTCGCGGATCGAGACGCAGACCTCGGCGAGATCGGCGCTGGTCGCGCCGTAGCGGTCGAAATACTTGCGCGCCGCCATCGCCCAGGCGCCGCCCGGCGAGGTCATGCCGTAATAGGGATGCTCGAAATGGGCGCCGCCGATCTCGCGGTCGTCCTGGAACTGGCCGTGGTCGCCGACCGTCCCCGCCCGCGCCCAGTTGATCGAGCAGACGCAGGCGACGTAGTTGGCGAGCCCGGCATCGACCGCCATCGCCGCATGCGCCAGCACGCCCGACATCTGCCGGCCATGGGTCCAGGTCTGGTCGGAGAAGCGGATGTCCAGCCCGAAGGCCTCGCTGACCTGGTCGTAGTCGACCCCGAACGGCGTGCCGATATTGACCAGGATGCCGTCCACCTCATCGCGCTGGATCCCCGCGTCGGCGAGCGCGTTCTTGAACGCCGCGGCCAGCGGCACAAGCGGACTGACCGCCGCGGTCATCTTCCCGTACTGATTATTGCCGACACCGATGATCGCCGCGCGATCGCGCATCGTCCCCATGAGCCTATTCCTCCACTTAACATCGATTTACGTCAGCAAACAGCGATGCTCACGTCGATTTGTCATTGGCGGAATTAGAAAAGCCAAACCCGCCCATGGCAAGCCAGCGTCCGGCAAGGGGATATCACGATTCATGAAGACTCAGACGCGTCCCCTTCCATTCCCCGCTCTCGCCGTTCATCGAGACGCCGGGCGGCAACCCTTGCTCGGCGTTTGCTTAGTCGGCCCCGATTCGAATACCGTCTGTATCGCCGAAGCCTTCACCGGATCGGTGTTTCGCGCCGGTATGCCCGCAAGGGTGCGCGCTGACCGGCGAAGACCGGCCCGGCATGCCTGACAAGCCGTGCCGCGCCCCATCCCTCCGAATGTGAGAACCAGATAGATGAGCGTAGCGGAAAAGCTCGGGAGCAAGGTCGATACGGGCTTTGCGATCGCATTTCTTCAAAAGATGATCCAGCACAAGAGCTACAGCCAGACGGAAGGCGAGCGTGAGCTCGTCGACTGGATGGGCGAGCAGATGCGTGCGCTCGGGCTGAAGAGCGATGTCGTTCCTTTCGACGGCAAGCGCGCCAACGCGATCGGGCGCTGGGTCGGCGAAGGCGGCGGCAAGAGCCTGATGTTCAACGGCCACCTGGATACCAACCCGGTTTCGGAGGGATGGACCGTCGGCCCCTGGGAAGGAAAGGTGGACGACAAGTTCATCTACGGGATCGGCGTCTCGAATATGAAGGCTGGCGACGCCGCTTATTTCTGCGCGGTGAAGACGCTCATCGAAGCGGGCGTTCGCCTGCGCGGCGATGTCCTGCTCACCTATGTCGTCGGCGAATTGCAGGGCGGCGTCGGCACGATGGCGATGATCGAGCAAGGTTATCGGGCCGATTACTTCGTCAATTCGGAACCGACCGATCTGCAAGCTCTCACGATGCACGCCGGATCCTTCGTTTTCGTGATCGAGCTGATCGGCAAGACCCGCCACCTTTCCAAACGGGAAGAGGCCGTCGACGCGATCGCCGCGGCCTGCGATCTCGTTCCGAGGCTGAACGGAATGAAATTCTCGGGCGCCGCATCCCCTGAGCACGAGAAGATCAACCGCGTGAATGTCGGCGTCATTCATGGCGCGCTCGGCAAGGATCTCCATGAGTGGCGCCCTCCCCAGGTCGCGGACTATGTCCGCCTGCGCGGGTCGGGGCGGTATGCCCCGGGCCAGACCGAGGGAAATTGCCTGGAGGACATGCGCCGGGTCCTGCATGAGCTCGAGGAGCGCTTCCCCGGGCTCAAGGCCACGGTCACCAACGAAAAGCTCAACGGGCGGCTTTCGATGCCGACCTTCGAGGTGGATCGGAAGAGCCCGATCGTCAAGGCCACCAACAATGCCTATCGCGCGGTGCGCGGCGCCGAACAGAATACCGGGGCTCTGACGCCGCCCGGCTTCTACGGCACCGATGCCGGCCACCTGTACCGCGTCGCGGGCATGGCAGGCATCGTTTGCGGGCCGGGGGGCAGGTATAACACCATGCCGGACGAGCGCGTCGATATCGACGACTATCTGGACATGATCCGCATCTACATGGGCATCATCTGCGAGATCTGCGCGTAAAGCCTGTCGATGAAGCCGGGGCCGGGCGTGCTTCATGCCCGGCTTTCGCGTGAAGCGGGGCCGGTTGACCTCGCCGATGGATTTGAAGTCTCCCGTTCCGGTGCGAGCGTGAGCGGGATCGACCGCCTGCTTCGGACGCCTTCCATGGAGACTATCGTCCGGCTCGGGCCTCGTGCCGGGCGGCCTGCAGGATGGCGTCGACGAGGGTCTGCGAGGCCAGGGCTTCCTCGCCGGTGACGACCGGATCGCGGCCCAGCTCGATCGCATCGAGGAAGTCGGCGATGACGGCGCGGTGGGCGTCGACGACAAGGATAGCGTCTACATGCTCAATCGCGGCGAGCATCCGATGGTCGTCTTCGACCGGAACGGCAATTTTCTGAATTCCTGAGGCGAGGGCGTCTTCGTGCGCCCGCACGGCATCAACATGGCGCCGGACGGATACATCCACTGTACCGACGACGGCGGCCATACCGCTTCGGTCTAGGGTCCATCCGGCGCCGGCGCGAATTTCACCAAGGTCACGCCGTCGGTCACGGCTTCGAAATGAACTTTCAGAGGCATGCCGACCTTTATGTCGTCGTTGGCGACACCGACGATATTGGAATAGAGGCGCGGCCCTTCTTCCAGCTCGACGATCGCGACGTTGTAGGGGACGTCCGGCGCGAAGCTCGGAAAATAGGCCTTGTGGAAGATGCCGAACGACCAGAGCCGGGCCCGGCCGGAGGCTGCGACCCAGCTCAGCTCCGGGCTGCCGCAGGACATGCACAGCCTGGCCGGATCGGCGCTATGCCGGCCGCAATGCCCGCATGCCTGGATGCGCAGTTCTCCGGCTTTGGCGCCTTCCCAATACGGGGCGTTCAGCGCGTCGATCTTGGGCAGCGGCTTGTCGTACGGTTTCATCGCGGCTCGGCTCCATAGATGACGGTACTCGTGATCGGCGCCGCTGAGAGGAAATGCACCAGCCCGGCGTCCTTGACCTGCCGGGCGCCGCATTCGCCGCGAATCTGCCGGACGGCTTCGGCGTTCAGCGCCCAGCCCTGCATGTAGCTTTCCGACAGATGCCCGCCGCAGGTGTTGGCGGGATAGCGGCCGCCCAGGCGCAGATGCCCCTCCTGCACCCAGCGGCCGCTTTCGCCGCGCGGGGCGTAGCCGAAGCCTTCCAGGCTGAAAAGCACCGTCGGCGTGAAGTTGTCGTAGATCATCAGGGCGTCGATATCGGCTTGCGTCGTCCCGGCCATGGCGTGGGCGGCGCTTCCGGCCGCCTGCATCGGCGCGTACCAGTAGTCCTCCGGCGGCATCGTGGAGCCCTTGAACGCGGTGGCCTGGGCGACGCCGCGAATATAGACGGGCGGCTTGGAGAGATCCTTCGCCCGGTCGGCCGCGGCGACGATCATCACGACCGCGCCGTCGTTGATGAGGCAATAATCCAGCAGCCGCAGAGGCGCGCAGATATAGCGCGATGCGAGATAGTCCTCCAGCGTATAGGGCTCGCGCATGACGGCGCCGGGATTGAGCGAGGCGTGCCTGCGAAAGGTCATCGCCACCTCCGCCAATTGCTCCTGCGTCGTACCGTATTCTTCCATATGGCGGCGGAACAGCATCGCATGCATGGCTCCGGGCGAGGTCATGCCATAAGGGAACCACTGTCCTGCGCCGCCGCTGCCATAGGTGTCGCCCGCGCCGCCATAGGTCTGGCCGGCGCTGCGCCCCACATTGCTGTAAACCAGGGCGACCACCCGCGCCGTGCCGGAGACGATGGCGTCCACCGCTGTCGAGATCGCCGCGCCGGACATGCGTCCCTGGGCCGGATAGGTTCCCAGGAGCTTCGGGCTGATGCCGGCAAGCTCGCAGAAGCGCTGGTAATCGGGCGAGCGATGAATGACGATGCCGTCGATCTCGTTCTTGTCGATGCCGCAATCGGCGACGGCGTCATGGAAGGCTGAGAGCGCGAGGTCATAGACATCGTTGCCCGGATCTCTGCTGAAGGCGGTGTTTCCCACACCGACCACAGCCACCCTGGCGGAAGCGGTGCTTCGTGTTGCGCCTGTCATGGCTCAGTCTCTCTCGCTGTTTCCGATGCTCTAGCCGCCGAAGGGCGCGACCGGCATGCCGGCCACCGGCAGCGCGATCGCGAAGGTGGCGCCGTCGAGCGGATGATGCGCCGCCTCCGCGGTCGACACCGTTGCCTGCGCGCTGGTGACGAAAAGGGTCTTCAGATCCGGCCCGCCGAAGCAACAACTCGTCGGATGCAGGACGGGAACAGGAATATCGTCGATCTTCCGCCCGTCCGGCGCGTAGCGCGCGATGCGCCCGCCGCCCACCATGACGCTCCACAGGCAGCCTTCGACATCCATGGCGCAGCCATCGGGCCGGCCGCCTTCCTCTTCGGCTATATGCGCGAAGACGCGGCGATTGCTGGCCCGGCCGCTTTCCAGATCGTAATCATAGGCGAAGATAGTCCTCGATCGTGTATCCGTGAAGTAGAACCGGGTGTAATCCGGGCTCCAGGCCAGCCCGTTGCCGATCGAGAACGGGCCGTCGATCCGCTCGCAGTGCAACGACGGATCGATGCGATAGAGCGCGGCCATGCCGCCGCGCAGTTCCCGGTCCAGCGTCCCTGTCCAAAGCCGGCCTCGGGCATCGCATTTGGCGTCGTTGAAGCGCTCGTCGCCGAGCTCGTGGTCCAGAGCCTGGAAAGCGGGCTCGTCCCCGTCCCAGAACGCGAAACCGTTCCGAAACACGACAGCCAATCCGCCCTGCGCCCGTTCCACGATCGAGCCCACGATGCGCGGAAGGACGATGCAACGATAGTCACGCGTCGTCGGATCGAACGAATGAATGCACGGCTTTCGAACGTCCACCCAATAAAGGCGCCTCTCCCCGGCAATCCAGACCGGCGATTCGCCGAGAGAGTCACCGGTATTCAGGAGAGAGACTATACTATATTCCATGCTCTCTTTCGCATCGCTTAGTTAAGCAGCATTTTCCGACAAAAATAATTTCCGCTTCGCGCGGAATGCAATGCGTAAAAAGGCATCGTGAGCATGCCGAAAGGAGATATTCGGCCCTGCGCGCCAAGTATCGGACCGGGGCCGGGCGCGGTCGGCGGAGCGCTGGATTTTCGAGGCCGCGGCCCGCGCCGGCGACTGAATCGAGATAAGGAAATTGCCGAAACGGCATTTGCCATGCGCCATGGCCTGCATCAGAAAACCCGGAATAATGACCAAATAATCTCGACCTGGGAGGGAGGACGACGATGTTCCTGCGCAATGAACCTGTCTGCATTTCGCCTGGCCGGAAGTCCGGCGCATCGCGGCGCGTCGTTCTGGCGATCGCGACCGTCGGCGCCGCCGCCGTGCTGGGAGGGATTTCCGGCGTCGGGCCCGCGCAGGCCGCCGACCCCATCAAGGTCGGGGCGATCTTCCCGATGAGCGGAGGCGCGGGGCCGGTCGGTCAGGGCATGGCCAAGGCCGCCACCGCGATGGTCTCGCTCATCAACGGCGACGGCGGCGTGATGGGGCGGCCGATCGAGCTCATCATCCGCGACGACGAAAGCACGCCGGCGGTCGGTGCCGCCAAGGCGAGCGAGCTCCTGTCGCTGGGCGCGTCGGTCATCATCGAGGGCTACAACAGCCCGGTCACGCTCGCGATGCAGCCGATCATCGCCCGCGGCAACGTCCTCGACATCACCATCGCGGCGAAGGCCGATGCCATCCTCGGCAACAAGACCAATCCCTACGCCATCCGGATGAACAGCTCCGGCGCCTTGGACGGGGAGGCGACGGCGCAGTACATCATCGACACGCTCAAGGCCCGCCGGATCGGCTTCGTCGTCGAGAACGACGCCTACGGAAAGTCCACCCAGAAGGGCATCGAGGACAGCCTGAAGGCGCGGGGCTGGCAGTACGAAAAGGTGTCCGAGCAGCTCTTCCCGTTCCAGCAGACGGATTTCCGCGTGGCGCTGTCCAACATCAAGGGCGCGAACCCGGATGCCGTCGTCCTGATCAACGCCAGCGACGCGTCGGGCATGCCGGCCCTGGTCCAGCAATACAGGCAGATGGAGATCCCCGCCGCGGTCGTGATGACCGTGGGCCAGATCTCGCAGCCGATGATCGATGCGCTCGGCGCCTCCGCCAACGGCTTGACCGGCTCGGACATCTACGTCTCGGATGCCCCCTCGCTCGGCGCCGACGCGGTCCACCAGCGTTTCGTGGCGGAGCTCAGGAAGCAGGGCGTCAGCGAGCCCGACAAGTACATGGCGCTGACGGCCGCGGCCCTTCAGATCTGGGCCTTGACCGCCAACAGCCAGCAGACGCTCGATCGCGAGAAGCTCGGCAGGGCGATCCAGGGCCACACCGTGAAGGGCACGATCCTGGGCGACGTGACCTTCCGCGAGGATGGCCAGCTCAATCACCGCCTCATGCCGGTCATCGTCAGGGACGGCCGGATCCGGTCGGCCAAGTGATGGCAGGCGGTCAACCCGGCGGGGCCTCGGCCCCGCTGATGGAAGTCCGCGGATTGTCCGTGCGCTTCGGCGGGTTCCAGGCCCTGAAGGATGTCTCGTGGATGGTGATGCCCGGCGAGATGCTGGGCATCATCGGCCCGAACGGGGCGGGCAAGAGCACCTGCTTCAACGCCGCGACGAATGTCGTGAAGCGCGACGGCCGGGTCTTCCTGCGGGGACGGGAGGTCACGGCAGAGCCTCCTCATCGCCTCGCTGAAAGCGGTGTTCGCCGGACATTCCAGCAGAACGCCTTTTTCAACGGCATGAGCGTGCTCGAGAACATGCTCGGCGTGCTGCAGGAGACGCATGGTTCCGGGCTCGGCGTCTCGGTCTTGCTGCCATGGATCGCCGCCAGGCGGCGGCTTGAGGGCGTCATCGCGGCGCGGGCCTGTCTCGAGCGCTTCAAGGTGCCGGGCGATCTGCACGATCTTCTGCCGACGGAACTGCCATACGGAACGCAGCGCATGTTTTCGATCGCACTCGCCTATGCCGATACCCGTCCCGGCGAGGCTCAGTGCTTCATGCTCGACGAGCCCGCCGCGGGGTTGGGCGGCCGGGATATGGCGCTGCTCGCCGAGGTCCTCGGGACATTGCGGCAGGAAGGGCACGCCGTCGTCCTGATCGAGCATCACATGGATCTCGTCATGGAACTCGCCGATCGCATCGTCGTGCTGGAGCAGGGCCAGGTGCTGGCGACCGGCCTGCCCGAGGCGATCCAGGCCGACGAGCGCGTGCTGGAGGCCTATCTGGGGCGTGCCGCGGCATGAGCGCCATTCTCGAAGTCAGAAACCTCATGGTCGGCTATGGCGGCGAGCCGGTCGTGAATATCGATGGCTTCACCCTGCATTCCGGCACGCTCGTGGGCATCGCCGGCGCCAATGGCGCCGGAAAGAGCACGATGGCGAACGCGCTGCTCGGCTGGTCGCGCGGGCGCCCCTCGGCGAAGGGCAGCATCAGGCTGGCGGGAAGCGAGATCTCCGGCCTCGCGACCGACCGGCGCGTCCGCCGCGGGCTCGTCCTCGTTCCGGAGGGGACGGGCGTTTTCCCGCAGCTTTCGGTGATGGAGAATCTCACCTCGATGACGGCCGATGTCGCGGGATCGAGCCGGGTCTTCAGCGTTGCCGACATCTTCGACCTGTTCCCGCGCCTGGCGGAACGGCGGGAGAACCTGGCCGGCTCGCTGAGCGGCGGCGAGCGGCAGATGCTGGCGATCGCCCGGGCGCTCAGGCTGGGGCCGAGCGTGCTGGTCCTGGACGAGCCTTCCATCGGTCTCGCGCCGCGTCTGATCCTGGACATGCTGCGGACGGTCCGCGGGCTCGTCGCCGACGGGCTCGCGGTGCTGCTGATCGAGCAGAACGTGCGCGCGGCGATCGAGGTCGTCGACCATCTCTACCTGCTGGAGCGGGGGCGATTCACGGCCGATGGTCCCGTCGCGGTCATGCGCGAGGACCCCCGCATCATCGACGCCTATCTGGGACGAGGCAAGGCATGAACATCGTCCAGCAACTGGTGAACGGCGTCATCATCGGGCATGGCTATGCCCTGGTGGCGATCGGCTGGACGGTGCTGCTGGGGACGGCGCGTCTGGTGAATTTCGGGCATGGCCAGATGTACATGTTCGGGGCGTTCCTGACCTGGTGGTTCATGCGCGCCTTCGGCCTGCCCTATCTGCTGTCGATCCCCCTTGCCGTCGTGGCCGGGGCGGTGCTCGGCGCGCTGATGCAGCGGGCCCTGATCCGCCTGACGATCGAGCAGAACCTCGTCAGCCTGATGATCGCGACCCTGGGTTTCGGGCAGATTCTCGAAGGCACGGCGGGAACGCTCTTCGGCGCGCAATCCCAGTTCATCGACAGCCCGTTCGACAAGATCAACATCTCTTTCGGCACGGTCATCTTCACGGCCCAGGATGTCCTCGTCGTCCTGGTCACGATCATCCTGTTCCTGGCGCTGCGCTTCATCATGGTGCGCACCAAGCTCGGCGCCTGGATCCGCATGGTCGCGGAGGATCCGAAATTGACCCAGCTTGCCGGCATCAGCACGAGCTGGGTCTATTTCGTCGTCTTCGCGTTCGAGGGCGCGGCCGTCGTTTTCGCCGCGGCCGTGGTCGCGCCGCGCATGCCCATCGACCCGTCGATGGGGTTCGATCAGGTGATCATGACCTTCGTCGTGGTCGTGCTCGGCGGCATGGGAAGCATCACCGGCAGCTATGTCGCCGGGCTGGTGCTGGGCATCTTCACCGCCGTCGTCGGCGCGTTCGTCGCGCCGGCCTACACCTCCGCGGCGGCATTCCTCGTCCTGATCTTCATCATGGTCGCGCGCCCCGGCGGGCTGGCAGCCGGAAAGAGGGCCTAGTCATGCGCAGTTCGATCCTGAGGGCGCTCGCAATCGCGGCGATCGCGGTCGTCATCGGCTTTCTGCCGGGCCTTCTCGGCGTCTCGCTGTTCTTCTACGACACGCTGGTCGTGATCATGATCTTCAGCGTCATGGCCTATGGCATGGACATCGTGCTCTCCGATCTGGGCGAGGTCAGCCTGGCTCACACGACCTTCTTCGCCGCCGGTTCCTATACCGCCGGCATGTTGGCGACCGGCTATGGCTGGAACGGCTGGGAGACCTTGCTCGCCTCGCTGGCGGTGGGCGGGCTTTTCGCGGCGGTGCTGGGCTATGTCACCCTGCACCTGAGGGAATTCGCCTTCTCGCTCGTGACCTATGCCGCCAATATCGTCTGCTTCACGATCGCCTATAACTGGAGCGCGCTCGGTGCCTCCGAAGGCATCATCGGCATTCCGCCGCTCGAGCTGCCCTTGCCCGGCATCGCGCTGACTGCGGTCAACAGCCGGGATTTCTGGCCGTTCGCCTATACCCTGCTGCTGCTCGTGCTGTTTTTCGTGCATCGCTTCAGGGCCTCCCGGCTGGGGAAGGCGGCGCTGATGGTTCACATGAACCCGCAGCTCGCCACCGCCAGCGGCATCGACGGCTCGAGGGTTCGCTTGATGGTGCTGATCCTGTCGGCGCCGCTGACGGCGGCCGGCGGCTGGCTCTATGCCTATCAGCGGGCCTATGTCGGGCCGGATCTGTTCCAGACCTATTTCCTGGTGCTGATGTTGACCGCCGTCGTCATCTTCGGGCGCCGCATCCTGCTCGGGCCGTTGCTCGGAACGACTTTCCTCTTGGTTCAAAAGAACTATTTCTCGCTCGGCGCCTACGGCGACAAGATCGTTCTGGGCGTGATCCTGCTCCTGGTCCTGTGTACCTTTCCCGGCGGCGTGACCGGTCTGTTCAGCTCTCGCCCCGGCCGCGCCGTCACCCGGTTCTTCGGCTCCAGCCGTCGCGACGCGGCTGCGCAAGGCCACTGAGCAGAGGCGACCGTTTCAGGATCGAACCGATGGCATATGACTACATCGTGGTGGGAGGCGGAGCGGCAGGCTGCATCCTCGCCAACCGGCTGTCCGCCCGTTCGGGCAACCGCGTCCTGCTCTGCGAGGCGGGCCCCGACACGCCCGATGGCCGGGTTCCCGAGGCCATCCTGAATTCCTATCCCGGCTTTGCCTATCTGAGCTCGGGCTTCACCTGGTCGCAGCTGCGCGTCACCACGGACGGGATCGGCAACGACGATCCGGACCGCAGCCGGCACTTGCGGAAATACGAGCAGGCGCGGGTCCTGGGCGGCGGGTCGTCCATCAACGGGCAACTGGCGAACCGCGGCGCGCCGGGCGACTACGACCAGTGGCAGGAGATGGGCGCGACGGGATGGGGGTGGGACGATGTCCTGCCCTATTTCCGCAAGATCGAGCGGGATATCGATTGCGACGGCCCGCTCCACGGCAAGGAAGGCCGGATTCCGATCAGGCGGATCTTCCCGGATTACTGGCCGAAGCATATGACGGCGCTGAGGGATGCCCTCCAGAGCCACGGGCATCCGTTCAAGCTCGACCAGAACGGGGATTTCGAGGACGGCTTCTATCCGGCCACGATCGCCAATCTCTACGACCGGCGGGTATCCTCGGCGATCGGCTATCTCGACCCGGCCACGCGGCTGCGCCCCAATCTCGAGATATCGACGGGGACGGAGGTCACGCGCCTGTTGTTCGACGGGACGCGATGCATCGGCGTCGTGGCGCGCAGGGACGGCAAGGATGTCGAATTCCGCGGCCAGGAGGTCATTCTGTCTTCAGGTGCGGTTTATTCGCCGGCTCATCTCCTGCGCTCCGGGATCGGGCCCGCCGCGGATCTGGCGGCGCTCGGGATCGAGGTCGTGCGCGACCTTCCCGGCGTCGGCCGTCACCTGACGGACCACCCCTGCGTGGCGGTGGCGTCCTTCATCAAGCCGGAAGGCCGGCTCGACGGCCGCACGCAGCGCCACCTTCTGGCGGCATGGCGCTATTCCTCGAACATCGCCGGCGCGCCCGTCGGCGACATGTCCGTCTCGCCGGTGTCCCGCGCTGCCTGGCATGCCGTGGGGCGGCAGATCGGCTCGCTGAATATCTGCGTCTACAAGACCTATTCCCGGGACGGACGCATCCGGCTGAACAGCGCCGACTGGCGCGATCAACCGAAGGTGGATTTCAACCTTCTCTCCGATGAGCGGGACCTGCTGCGCCTGATGGATGGCGTGCGTCGTGTCGGCCGGCTCTACGACACGCCGGACATGCGCGCCGTAACCGCCAATCCCTTCCCGGCCGTCTATGGCGAAAAGGTGCGTCAGGTCGGCGCCGTCACCGCCAGGAACAAGATCCTGACCGCCATCATGGCCCGCCTGCTGGATGGGCCGGAGGCGCTGCGGGACATCCTGATCCGCAATGTCGTCATGGATGCGTTCACGATCGAGGGCGTGATGAACGACGATGAGGAATGCGCCGCCTTCGTCAGGACATGCGCGATCGGAGCGTGGCACGCCTCCTGTAGCTGCCGGATGGGCGCTGCGGACGACCCGATGGCCGTCGTCGATGCGCAAGGGCGCGTCCGGGGCGTAGAGGGCCTGCGCGTGGCCGACGCTTCGATTTTCCCCGATGTGCCGCGCGCCAATACGACGCTGCCGACCATGATGGTCGCCGAGAAGATCAGTGACATCATCCTCGGGCAGCACTGAGCTGCTTTCACGCCAGGAGCATCCGCATGGACCAGAACATGTTTGAAAAGGGAATGAAGATCCGCCGGGCAACGCTCGGCGATGCCTATGTCGACAAGGCATTGACCCAGGTGGACGACTTCACGAAAGATCTCCAGGAGCTGGTCACGACCTATTGCTGGGGCGAAATCTGGGGGCGTGAGGGCCTGCCGCCCAAGACGCGCTCGATGATCAACCTCGCCATGATCAGCGCCCTGAACCGGCCGCATGAGCTGGCTCTCCATGTTCGCGGCGCGATCAACAACGGCCTGAGCCGGGATGAGATCAAGGAGGTGCTTCTGCAGGCCGGGATATATTGCGGCGTGCCGGCGATGGTCGACAGCTTCCGGATCGCGCGCGAAGTCCTGAGCCAGATCGATGCCGACAAGTGAGCATCAGCCCGCTCCGGTACGGCCCCGCGTCGGCTTCATCGGCCTCGGCAAGATGGGCGAGCCGATGGTCCGTTGCCTGGCGCGCGCGGGCTTTCCGCTTCACCTCTTCGACATCGACGCTGACGTCACACGGCGATTGGCGGGCGATGTCGCGGCCGTTGCCGCGCCCTCCGCGGAAGCGCTCGCCGGGCAGGTCGACCTTACGATCCTGATGCTGCCCAATTCGGCGATCGTGAAGCGCGTCTGCCTGGGAGCGGGCGACGGGGAGGGCGGCCTGAAAGCCGGGCTGCGGCCGGGCAGTCTGGTCGTCGACATGAGTTCGTCGGATCCGATGGAGACGCGCGCCCTGGGCGCCGTTCTGCGCGAAAGCGGGGTTTCTCTGCTGGACGCGCCGGTTTCCGGCGGGGTCCGCAAGGCGGTCGACGGCACGCTGGCGATCATGCTCGGCGGCGACGATGACGCCGCCTGTGCCGCCGCACTGCCGGTCCTTGGCGCGATGGGCAAGGTATTCCGCACCGGTTCGCTCGCATCCGGCCATGCGACGAAGGCGCTGAACAACTTCATTTCCGCCGCCGGGCTGGCGGCGGCCTGCGAAGCCGTCATCGTCGCGCAGTCCTTCGGCCTCGATCCGGCGGTGATGATCGATATCGTCAATGCCTCCACCGGGCGCAACAATTCGACCGAGGTCAAGATCAAGCCTTTCGTTCTGACGGGAGAATTCTCCAAGGCGAATTTCGCCATGGATCTGATGGCGAAGGATGTTGAGACCGCTGCGCGGCTGGCCGAGAGCCTCGGTTTGGCGATGCCGAACCTCGCCCAGGCGAAGCTTCTCTGGAAAGCGGCCTCAGCGCATCTGGGGCGTGGCGCGGACCATACGGAAATCTTCCGCTACCTGCGCGAGGCCGATGGATCGCCGCCTGAGATACAGGGAGAGACGGATTAGAGGCCGCGAACCGGTCCGGAAATGCGTCGGGCGTCGGGTCACCCAACCCATTCGGGTGATGGGGAGACGGAAGCTTTCGTCCTTATGCCGGTTCAATATAATAAATATGCCAGATTGATCTCTGTATATCCTATAGATTTATTTTGCTTTTTGCAATAAAAATTTCCACAATCTCAGTTTAGAGATTTGAAGAGAAAGTATCGGGGTTTTCCATGAACGCCGGCAACTATGTCACCCGCTCGGCGCGCTTCCATGGCGAGAGAACGGCGATCGTCGATGGAGACAGGGCGCTGTCATACCGCATGCTCGATCAGCGCACGAACAGGTTGGGCAATGCGCTCGTTGCGATGGGTGTCATGCGCGGCGACCGCGTTCTGATCGTGTTGCCGAACAGCGCCGAATGGATCGAGGCCGACCTCGCGATCGTCAAGGCCGGCGGCGTCTCGGTCCCGATCACGGCGCATCTGCATGAGCGCGAGATCACCGAGATGGCGGCCTTCGTCGAGCCCAGGGTCCTGATCACCAGCCATGCGCTGCTCGCGCGGCTGGGCGCGATGATCGCGCGGCTGAACCTGCGCATCATCGTCGTCGGGGGCGGCGGCGATGCCGATTACGAGACCCTGATCGCGGGCAGTGCCGACACGCCGCTGTGCGTCGATGTCGACGATGCGGTCGACGGGCGGATCATCCGTTTCACCTCAGGCACGACGGGCGCGCCGAAAGGCGTCTACCTGACGCACCGCAATTGGCTCAGCACCGCCTGTTGCATGCTTTTGGATCGCTATGACTTCAAGCCCGACGACGTCTATGTCGGAACCAGCCCCTATGTTCATGCCGGCGGTCTCTGGCTCCTGCCGGCTCTCATGCGCGGGGCCACCATCCGGGTCCTCGACAGGTTCGATCCGGATACCGTTCTCGGGCTCGTCGATTGCGACCGCTGCACGGTTCTGCAGGTGGTTCCAACCGGGCTGCGCAGGCTTCTGGATCACGGGCAGGCGGCCGTGATGGCGCGCGAGTCCCTGCGGGTGGTCAGCTATGGCGGGGCGCCGATCGACAGCGTGACGCTAGGCGAGGCGAGCGCCCTGATGGGGTCCAAGCTGATACAGGGCTACGGGCTGAACGAATCCCCGATCGTCTCGACGCTGCGCGAACCCTGTCGCCCCGCCGACCCCGAGGAGGGCAAGGGCTGGTATCAGCCGCTCGGGCGCGAGGTCACCATGGCGGAGGTGCGCATCCTCGACGCGGATGGCGAGGAGCTCGGCGAGGGCGAGGTGGGGGAGATCGCGGTGCGCGGGCCGATGGTCTTCCGCCACTACTGGCGCAATCCCGAGGCGACGGAAAACGCCGTCCGGCAGGGTTTCCTGCGAACGGGCGATCTCGGCCTGAGGGGCGAGAACGGCTTCCTGTTCATGGCGGGGCGCAGCAAGGACATCATCGTCACCGGCGGCTACAACGTCGCCCCGCCGGAGGTCGAGGAGGTGCTGCTGGCGCATGACAGCGTGAAGGAATGCGTCGTCGTCGGCATGCCGGACCGGGAATGGGGCGAGAAGGTCACCGCATTCGTGGTGCTGAAGGCGGGCAGGGCGGCCGATGAGCAGGATCTGATCGATTTCTGCCGGGAGCGCCTGACGAGCTACAAGAAGCCGAAGAACGTGCACTTCGTCGCCGCGCTGCCGGTGAACAGCAACGGCAAGGTGGTACGACGCATGCTGCGCGAGCAGGCCATGGCGGGGACGCTGGGCTAGAGGCACCCCGAAAGCGGCCATCGCTGCGATCGACCATGCTTGCAAGCCCCCGGTCCGGCAGGGGATAGTCGCCCGGGATGGTGATTGAAACAGGGACACGATCCGCAAGCCGAAGGCCATGGAACTCCGCCAGCTCCGCTATTTCATTGCCGTCGCACGGCTCAATTCGTTCTCGCGCGCGGCCGAGAGCCTGAACGTCGCCCAATCGGCCCTGAGCCGCCAGGTGCAGGGCCTCGAGGAGGAGCTCGCGACGACGCTGTTGCTGAGGGACCGGCGCGGCCTGCATCTGACCGAGGCCGGCGAGGCGCTGCTGGAGCGCGCGGAGATGGCGCTCGAGCAGGTGCGGTTGTGCAAGGAGGATGTGCTGCGCAGATCCAATGTCCCGAAGGGTGATCTGCGTCTGGGCGTGCTGCCGTCGCTGGGTGAATTCCTGATGCCGCGTATCCTGGCCCGGTATTGCCAGCAATATCCGGAGGTGCATGTCCATCTGCGCTCCGGCTTCAGCGGGTTCGTCAACGACTGGCTGGCGGAGGGGCATATCGATCTGGGCGTCATGCACAGCCCCTGGTGGGGCGCGAACCTCGTGACCGAACCGATCGTGATCGGCGATCTGATCGTGGCCCTTCCGCCGGAAGCGGCGGCGCGCAGGCTCGGCCTGCCGGAGAAGGAGGTCTACGAGATCCAGGACCTCAAGGACCTGCCGATGGTGGTGCCCAGCAAGCTGCACGCGCAGCGCATCCTGATCGAGCGTGAAACCGCCGCGCACGGCATCTCGATCAACGTCGCGCTGGAAGTCGACAACTCGAGCATCATCAAGGCTCTGGTCAAGGAAGGGATGGGCTGCACCGTGATCGCCTATAGCGCCGTGCATTCCGACGTCAAAAAGAACGATCTTCGCATCGCCAGGCTCGCCAAGCCGGGGATACGCAACGACATCTCCATCGTGACGCGCAGCGATCGGCCCGTTACCGCCGCCATGCGCGCCATGATCAACGACATCAAGCTGGAAATGCGCGGGCTCATCCAGTCCGGCGAATGGCCCGCCGAGCACTTCCAGCTGGTGGGATCGAAATAAGCGGTCGCCCGCAGGGCGTCATGGCCGCATGGCCAGGCCGAGATCGCCGGTGGGCATGACGAAGGGCGCGCGCGACATGCTCTCGACGCCGCCGGCGATCATCAGCTCGGCCTCGCCCGCCTTGATCGCGCGCACCGCCGCGATGACGGCATCCATCCCCGAGCCGCAGAGCCGGTTGATGGTGGTGCCCGGCACCTCCTTGGGCAGGCCGGCGAGCAGCAGCGACATGCGCGCGACGTTGCGGTTGTCCTCGCCCGCCTGGTTGGCGCAGCCGAAGATCACGTCGTCGACAGCCCCGAAATCGAGCTGCGGATGCCGCTCGACCAAGGCCTTCAGCGGCACGGCGCCGAGATCGTCCGCTCTCACAGAGGACAACGAGCCGCCGAAGCGTCCGATCGGAGTGCGGACAGGCGATGTCGAGCCCGGAGAGGTCGGAGACTGCAAACGGCCCCATGGCTTGGCCGGGCTGGCCGGTTGTCGATGCCGCCCAGGATTTTATATACCCTCCCCGACGTCATGGCTCCCGGCGTCGTCCGATAGCCCTTCCTTGCGCGGCAGGCCGGGACGATACTTGTCAATGGAACAGGAGCGTGCGCCTGCAGTTCAGGGCCGCGGGAGAAGACGATGAAATTGCCTAGTCGGGTCAGGCTTCGCGACATCGCCGCCGAGGCGGCTGTCTCCGTCAACACGGTGTCACGCGCGCTGAACAACAAATGGGATGTGAGCCAGGAGACGCGCAAGCACGTGCTCGGCGTCGCGGAGCGGCTGGGCTACACGCCCAACATTCTTGCGCGCTCGCTGGTGCAGCGTGCGACGCGCACGCTGGGGCTGGTGGTGACCGATGCGACGCACCCCTACTACATGCAGATCATCCGCTCGGTCGAGAAGGTGACGAGCGAGGCCGGGTTCGCCCTGCTGCTGGCCACCAGCGGCAGCGACCCGGAGCGCGAGCGGCGTGCAATCACATTGATGCGCGAACGCTGCGTGGACGGCATCCTGCTCGCGCCCGTCGACGTGCAGCAGCCGCATATCGCGACGATCACCAAGGACCACGATACGCCGGTGGTCCTGCTCACGCGCTGGCCGGAAGGCTACAAGGGACCGCTGGTGACGATCGACAACGAGACCGGTTCCCGGCTGGCGACCCGGCATCTCCTGGACCTCGGCCACAGGCGCATCGCCATGCTGACCCGCAGCGGAGCCGACCTGAATCCCCGGCTGAGAATAGCCGGCTGGTGTTACGAGCTGAAGGCCGACGGCCTCGCCTGCGACGAGGCGCTGATCCATCCCGAAGAGGCGAGCATCGAGGGAGGGCGCCGGGGCGCGCAATGGCTGATGGACGCGCAGCCGAGACCGACGGCGATCATCACCTACAGCGACATGCAGGCGATCGGCGTGGTGATGGGGCTGCGCGAAGCGGGCATCGATGTGCCCGGAGACGTCTCGGTCGTCGGGTTCGACGATGTCCTGCTCGCCTCGCTCGTGACTCCGGCGCTGAGCACGGTTTCCCAAAGGATTCATACGATCGGGACGATCGGGGCCGAAATGCTGCAGGCATGGCTGCTTGGCCAGCCCGTCGAGCGCGAGCAGGTCTTCCTCGATCCCGAATTCGTGCCGCGTGAAAGCTCCGGCAGGGCACCCGAAACCGTCCGGCGCCCAGCCCGCAAGCGTGTGGGGCGCATGCAGGTCTGAGTCGAGAAAAACATATTGCGTTTCACGATGGCCATCGGTAACGTTACCGAGTGCGCAATTGGACGTTGGAACTTAATCGGTAACGTTACCGAAGCGGTTCATTGCCGGAAGTTGCCGGCCGCGTTTTTTCAAGGAGCGGTATTCGCAGTGTCCCAGCGTCAACCGGCCGAAATCGGCGATACCATCGAGAATATCGACACTCCGGCTCTGATCGTCGACCTGGACGCCTTCGAGCACAATCTCGACAAGATGGCGGCGATCGCGGCTGCGGCGGGCGTGCGTCTGCGTCCCCACGCGAAGACGCACAAATCCCCGACCATCGCCCATATGCAGATCAGGCGCGGGGCCGTCGGCGTTTGCTGCCAGAAGGTCAGCGAAGCCGAGGTGATGGTGCTCAACGGCGTCGCCGACGTGCTGGTCAGCAACCAGATCGTCGGCGCCCGGAAGCTGAGGCGGCTGGCCGCGCTCGCTCGCAGGGCGCGGATCGGCGTCTGCGTCGACAATGCCGCCAATGTCGCCGATCTCGGCGCCGCCGCGACCGAGGCCGGCGTCAAGCTCGACGTGCTGATCGAGGTCAATGTCATGCAGGCGCGTTGCGGGGTTGCTCCCGGCAGCGCGACCGCGGAACTGGCGGCCGTCATCGGGCGCACGGCCGGTCTGCATTTCCGCGGCCTGCACGCCTATCACGGCAAGGCGCAGCATTATGCGGGCTTCGCCGAGCGCGCCGCCGCCATCGCTGAAGCCGTCGAGCAGATCCGCGACACACTCGGCCTCATTCGCGCGCAGGGGCAGGATTGCGAGATCGTCACCGGTTCCGGCACTGGCACATTCGAATTCGAGGCGGCAAGCGGCGTCTTCAACGAGTTGCAGGTCGGCTCCTATGTCTTCATGGACGCCAGCTATGGGCGGATCCTCGACCGCGGCGGCGCTCCGATCGATGTCTTCGAGCAGAGCCTCTTCGTCCTGGCGACCATCATGAGCCTGCCCGCCGAGAATCGCATGGTCTGCGATGCGGGGCTCAAGGCGCTGAGTGTCGATTCCGGGCTGCCTTTGGTGGTCGACAATGAGGGCGTCGAATATTTGGCGGCGTCCGACGAGCACGGCAGCCTGCGGCTCGATCGCACGAACCGCAGCTTCTCGCTCGGCGACAAGCTGCGCCTGATACCGGGTCATTGCGACCCGACGGTCAATCTCTACGACTGGTTTGTTTGCGTGCGCCGTGGGCGGGTGGAGGAGATCTGGCCGATCTCGGCGCGCGGGATGCTGGTTTGAACGCTGCGAGATGCACATACGAGAACGGGGAACATGTCCCAGATAGCAATTGACATTGGCGGAACCTTCACCGACGTCGCCTGCCTCGATGACGGCGGCCGGCTGGTGATCGCCAAGGTGCCTACCACGCCGCATCATCTGGTCGAGGGCGTCCTGGCCGGCGCGCGCAAGGCGCTCGATCTCGCCGGGCTCGACCCGGCCAGCGTCACGCGCTTCATCCACAGCACGACGATCGCGACCAACGCCATTCTCCAGGAACGCGGCGCGGTGACGGCGCTGCTCCTGACGGAAGGCTTCGAGGACATTCTGGAAGTCGGCCGCCAGAAGCGGACCGAGATGTACGACAACAATATCGGCCCCGAGACGCCGGCGTTCCTGGCGCCGCGGCGTCTGCGCGCCGGCATTCGCGAGCGGATCGGGCCGGACGGCAAGGTCATCCAGCCCTTGGACGAGGGCCAGCTCATCGCGGCGGTCGGCGACCTCGTCGACCGGTTCGACGTCGAGGCGGTAGCGATCTGCTATCTGTTCGCCTTCCTCGACGACCGCCATGAGCGCCGCAGCCGGGAACTGATCGGCAAGCACTTCCCCAAGCTGAAGGTGTCGATCTCGTCCGAGGTGAACCCGGTGTTCCGCGAGTATGAAAGATGCTGCGTGACCGCCTTCGACGCCTATGTGCGGCCGGCCGTCTCGGACTATATCCAGGAGCTCGCCGCCGGGCTCGGCGGGATCGGCGTCAATGCCGAATTGCAGGTCATGCAGTCCCGGGGCGGGATCACCAATTCGGGGATCGTGGCGGAGAAGCCGGTCACGATGCTTCTGTCGGGCCCCGCCGCCGGTGTCGTCGGCAGCCAGTCCGAAGCGGCGTTGTCGGGGTTCAGCGACCTGATCACCGTGGATATCGGCGGCACGAGCTGCGACGTGGCGCTGGTCACCAGCGGCAAGCCGCTGATCTCCCGCGAAGGCCAGATCCGCAACTATCCGGTGCGCATCTCCATGGTCGACGTCAACACGATCGGCGCCGGCGGCGGCAGCTATGCCTGGATCGACGACGCCGGCGGCCTGCATGTCGGCCCGCAAAGCGCGGGGTCGGACCCCGGCCCGATTTGCTACAATCGCGGCGGCACCATGCCGACGGTCACCGATGCCAGCGTGGTTCTGGGCTATCTCAACCCGGAGTATTTCGGCACCGGCGAGCTGAGCCTCGACAAGAAGCTGGCCTGGGACGGCATCGCCGCGATGGCCGCCCGGCTTTCGATGACGCCGGAGGTTCTGGCGGCGGGCATTCACCGGATCGTCAACGAGCGGATGGCCAACGAGATCAGGCTCGTCTCCGTGCGGCGCGGCTATGACCCGCGGAACTTCTCGCTGGTCGGCCTCGGCGGCGCCGGGCCGGTGCATGGGGGGCGGCTCGCTTCCAGCCTGTCCATACCGCGGATGATCGTGCCGGCCGCGCCCGGCGTATTATGCGCCTTCGGCCTGCTCGCGGCCAATATCGAGCATGAGCAGACCAGAACCCTGGGCCGCCGGCTCGACGAGGCCGATCCGGCCGAGGTCGCCGCGATGTTCGCCGATCTCGACCGGCTGTGCGAAGCCAAGATGCGCCGCGAGAACGTCGACATGTCGCGGGTCGAGGTCACGCATCTGATGGACATGCGCTATGTCGGCCAGTCCTACGAGCTCGAAGTGCCGACCGAGGCCGTCAGGGGCCGAGCTGAGCTCAAGGCCGCGATCCTCGCCTACAACGAGCTCCACGGGCGCATCTACGGCTATACGCACCCCGAAGCGGTCGAGGCGATCAATCTGCGCAGCGTGTTTTCGTTCAAGGGCGGCCGCCCGCCAGTGGAGACGGCGCCGGCCGGCGGACGCCGCGCCGAGGGCTACGGGCACAAGGGCACGCGCCGCGCCTATTTCGAGGAGCTGGGCGGCTATGTCGACACGCCGCTCTACGACCGCGCGCGGCTGACGCCGGACGTGCCGATCGCCGGGCCGGCGATCATCGAGCAGCCAGACACCACCACGGTCGTCTATCCGGGGCAGGTCGCGACCGGCGACTGGGCCGGCAACGTGATCGTCGTGACGGGAGCGGAACAGGCGTCATGAATGTGGATCCGATCACGACCGAGGTTCTGAGCAACCGGTTCGACGTCATCGCCAACGAGATGGAAGTGGCGCTGTTGCGCGCCTCCTATTCGCCGGTGGTGAAGGAGGCGCTGGATGCGTCGTCGGCCCTGTTCACGCCCCAGGGCGACGTCATCGCCCAGGCGTCCTCGATCCCCATCCATCTCGGCTGCCTGCTGCCGGCGGTGCGCCGGATCATCGAATGCTTCCCGGTCGCGGAGATGGCCGAAGGCGACGCCTACATCATGAACGATCCCTATGATGGCGGCACGCATCTTCCCGACACGACGGTGGTGCAGCCCGTTCATTGCGACGGCGCGGTGGTCGCGCTTTGCGCCACGATGACCCACAACCAGGACCTCGGCGGCGCGACGCCCGGCAGCCTTCCCACCGACGCGACCGAGATTTTTCAGGAAGGGCTGTGCATTCCGCCGCTCAAGTTCCTGATCGGTGGCGCGCCCAACCAGACCCTGCACGCCCTGCTGCGCAAGAACGTGCGCCTGCCCGACACGCTGATCGGCGACCTCTACGGGCAGATCGCCGCCGGAACGGTGGGAAGCCGCCGTTTCCAGGAGGTCGTCGGCGAATACGGCGCCAATGTCGTCGGCGCCGCCATCCACGACATGATGAACCAGACCGAGGCGGCGACGCGGGCGGTCATCGCGGCGATCCCCGACGGGGAATATGTTTTCAGCGACTATCTCGACAATGACGGCGTCGAGCGCGACCGGCTGATCCGCATCCGCGTCCGGATGAAGGTGAGCGGCAGCGACATCCACTTCGATTTCGACGGCACGGACGGGCAGACGCGCGGGCCGATCAACTGCGTCCCGTCGAGCACCGCCTCGGGCGTCTTCTGCGCGGTCCGCATGATCGCCGGGCCGGGGATCGGCAACAACAGCGGCTGCTACAGGCCGATCTCGCTCACCATGCCGCCAGCCTCCGTGGTCAATCCGAACTATCCGGCGGCGGTCAATGCGCGCGTGGTCACGACGATCCGGATCGCCGATGCGATCCAGGGCGCGCTCGCGCAGGCGCTGCCCGACGCGATCCCCGCCGCCCATGGCGGCCCGCTGACCGGCACCTTCGGCGCCATCGACCCGAAGACGAGCATCAGCGTCATCACCAACGAGCTGGGCACCGGCGGCGTCGGCGCGCGGCCGGGCCGCGACGGCATCGACGCGCTGGAGTTCGGCCCGGTCAACTGCATGAACATCCCCGTCGAGGCCCACGAGCTCGGCGGCATCCTGCGCATCGTGCGCTCCCGCCTGCGTTGCGATTCCGGGGGAGCCGGCCGGTTTCGCGGCGGGCTCGGCACCGAGAAGACCTTCGAGGCGGTCCGACTGGATGTCAGGATCTCCTTGCGCGGCGAGCGCTTCTATTCCCGCCCTTGGGGTGTGCGGGGCGGCCACGCCGGAGAGCCGGCGCGCGCCTTCATCGAGACGCGGGACGGCGAGCGCCGCGAGGTGCCCTCGAAGCTGGTCTTCACCCTCCGGGCGGGGGATCGCCTGCACATCTTCACCGCGGGCGGAGGCGGATACGGCGATCCGCTCGACCGCGATCCGGAGGCCGTCGCGGGCGACGTTCTCGATCGCAAGGTGTCGGCCGAAGCCGCGCGCGAGATCTATGGCGTCGTCCTCGCCCCCGGCGGGATGAGCGTCGACCGGCCCGGCACCCTCGCCCTGCGCGACAGGATGCGGGGCGCGGGACCAGCCGCCACGGCGAATTTCAGCCATGGCGGAACGACGCTGAGCGCCCAGGGCATGGAGACGGCGGCGATCGCCCTGGCCGCCCATGCGGGAGCGGGCTGATGCGGGGCCGCGAGCGAGGACAGACCGGCAAGGGCAGGCGCGCCGTGCGGCGCGAATGGTCGGTGCCGCTGCTCTCGCTCAACGGCGTGGCCGTGCTCCTGCTGGCGGCCTTCAGCGTCTTTCCGCTGCTCTATGTCTGCTATCTCAGCGTGGTCGACCTCAGGGCGGGACAGGCGGTCGGCTCCTTCGTCGGGCTCGACAATTATCGCTTCGTGCTCGAGAACGATTCGACGATCATCGCCTTCCGCAACACGCTTTATTTCTCGACGCTGACCGTGATCGTCGCCACCCTGATCGGAGCGGCGATCGCGTTCGTCACCAGCACCGAGGCCTGGTTCGCCCGGCTCCTGCTGCCGGCGGCGATCCTGCCCTGGGCGGTGCCGGAGGTGGTGAACGCCCTGATGTGGAAGTGGATCTTCGATTTCCACTGGGGCGCGCTCAACGCGGTGCTGCACGGGCTGGGCCTGATCGAGGACCATCGTGCCTGGTTCAGCGAGGGCACCTCGGCGATGCACGCGCTGATCCTGGCCTATGCCTGGAAGCTCGTGCCCTTCGTGGTCATCACGCTCTATGCCGCGCTGAAGAGCATCCCGACCGACGTGATCGAGGCCGCCCGTGTCGACGGCGCCGGCGAGTTCGCCCTGTTCTGGCGCATCCGGCTGCCGCTCATCATCCCGGCTCTGGCGGTATCGGTTCTGCTTTGCGTCATCTTCTCGATGCGCGCCTTCGACCTGATCTATCTCCTGACCCGGGGCGGGCCGGGCGAGGCGACGACCGTGCTCAGCTATCACGTCTATACCAGCACCTTCGAGTTCGGCGACGTCGGCTCGGGGGCGTCGATATCCGTGTTCCTGGCCGTCGTGACGATGGCCGTCACGCTGGCCTACTGGTGGATCTTCAACAAACTCGAGCGGGAACAATGAGCGCGCGCGGCTGGAGGATCGCCCGGCGAACGACGCTGTTTGTGGCGAGCCTGCTGGCGTTCGTCTATCTGCTCGGTCCGCCGCTGTGGATGATCCGCTCGAGCTTCATGCTCGACAGCGAGCTCAGGACATTGCCGCCGCGATTGCTGCCGGAGCATCCCACGCTCGGCCATTTCTCGGCGATCCTCCAGCTCGGCGACGAGCACGGCGTCCTGGAGCGGAACACGAGCCTCAAGGATTTTCTCAAATCGGCGCGGAATTCGCTGATTGTCGCGACGGTGACGACGATCCTGACCACTTTTCTCGGCGCCGTCTTCGCCTATTCGATCTCGCGCTTCGTCGGCGCCCGGCAGCGCAAGCTGATCCTGCTCGGTCTGCTCCTGCTGAGGATGCTTCCGCTGATCGCGGTGCTGATCCCGATCTACCTGCTGATGCTTCTCGCCGGGCTGCTCGACACGCTGCACGGGCTGATCCTGGTCTATACCGGTCTGCTGCTTCCGTTCGCGATCTGGATTCTCGAGGGCTTCTTCCGGCAGATTCCGCGCGAGCTGGAGGAAGCCGCCTCGATCGACGGCGCGACCCGGTTCCAGACCTTCATCAAGATCATTCTGCCGATTTCGTGGAACGGGATGTTCGTGGCGGGAGCCTTCGTCTTCGTCTCCACCTGGTCGGACTTCGTGGTTGGCCTGATCCTGACGAACAGCATCCGGGCCTATCCGATTTCAGTGGTGATCGCGAGCAGCATGGCACCCTGGAACGAGCCGGACTGGGGCGTCCTCAACGCGGCGGGCCTGGTCACCGCGATCGTGCCGGTTCTGCTGGCCTTCGCGCTCAGGGGCATGGTCAGCGGCGGACGCTTCGCAGGGGCGACGAAGGGTTAGTGGAGAGCGGATGAAACGGGAGGAATGACGATGTTGAAGACTTCACCTTTTTCCAGACATTTGAAGACGGCGCTGCTGGCAACGGCCCTGACCGCCGGGGTCTGTTCGCCGGCGCTGGCGGACAAGACCAAGATCAAGATGCTGTTCTGGACCTTCCAGCCGGAGGCGGTGCAGGCGTTCGTCAATGAATTCATGCAGCGCAACCCCGATATCGAGGTCCAGATCGAAGGTGTTTCCTCGGCCGAATACAATGCCAAGGCCGCATTGATGTTCCGTAGCAAGACGCCTTTCGACGTCGCCTACATCCGCGACACGGCCTTGCCCGAATGGGTCTCCAACGGCTGGGTCGCCCCCATCGACGACTGCGCCGGTGTCGCGGAGGCGAAGAAGAACATGCTGCCGCTGGCCCTGCAGGGCCAGACCTACCAGGACCATCTCTACGGGTTGACCTACTACACCGGGATTTTCCCGCTCATCGTCAACAAGAGCATGCTCGCCAAGGCCGGGATCGATACCCTGCCGACGACCTTCGACGGCTGGTTCGCGGCGGCGAAGGCGGTGAAGGACAAGGGCATTGTGGAATATCCCATGGTGTTCCCGATCCGCTCCTATGGCTGGGGGGCGACCTATATCTGGGGCGCCATGGCCAAGGCCATGGGAGGCAAGGCCTTCGACAACGACTTCAACCCGACGCCCGAGGGGCTGGCGGCCCTGACATGGTGGCGAAAGGCGTTCGAGGCCGGCCTGGTCAACCCGGCCAGCATCGAATGGGGACCCGCCGACGCCGCGAACGTGTTCGTGGAAGGCCAGGCCGCCATCCAGTGGAGCATGCTGCTTTATGCCGGCAATGCCTTCGCCAACAGCGAGAAGTCCAAGGTGCGCGGCCAGGTGGTCCTGGCGAAGCCTCCCCAGACCGGCCAGCTCGTCGGGCAGGCGGCGATGTACGGCATCAACGCCCAGAGCAAGAACAAGGAAGCGGCGTGCAAGCTCGTCACCTTCCTGGGGACCAAGGATCAGTCCGGCCAGTACGCCACGCCCAAGGCCTGGGTGAAAGCGGCGACGCTGACCTGGGGCGAGCGCGGCATCGAGAAGGACCCCGACGTCCGCGCCGCGATCACGGGCTGGGGCGGCGACCCGGACCAGATCGCCCAGTTCCTCGAGGACGCGACGCATCTCAAGGACGTCCTGCCCTATGACAGGCTCTGGTACACGGAATGGGAGGACTATTCCAACAAGCAGCTGCAGGAGATCCTGATCGGGCGCGCTTCCGTCGCGGACGGCCTGAAGAGGATGTCCGATCGCGCCCGCGCCCTGGACAGGCGCTACAAGAAATAACGCTCGAAATACTGGCCGGCCCGCTTCCTTTCGGGAGCGGGCCGGTCACCGGACAGCGACCGGATCGTGTAGGCGGGCGGGTTTCGATCCTCTGGCGCGAAGGGCGGATGAAGATGAATTTCGAATGTATTTCGGTCGAACGGAGGGGGGCGGTCGCCTGGCTCTTCCACAACCGCCCCGAAGCGCGCAACGCCGAAAGCCGCCAGCTCCTCGACGAGCTGGACGCCGCCCTCGGCGAGGCGGTCGCGAACGACACGGTCCGCGTGATCGTGATCGCCGGCAAGGGCGAGCATTTCTCGGCCGGCCACGACCTGAAGGAAGCGCAGTCCAGCCGCTCGGCCTTCACGGTCGAGCAGCGCTATGCCTATGAGGAAACGCGATATTTCGACTACGCGCTTCGGATATGGGATTGCCCCAAGCCGACGATCGCCTCGGTGCAGGGAGCCTGCATGGCCGGCGGCTTCATGGTCGCCAACATGTGCGACATGATGGTGGCGTCCGAGGACGCCTTCTTTTCCGATCCGGTCTGCCAGAGCCTCGCCTCGGCGGCGGTCGAGGTGCTCGTGCACCCCTGGGTGATGGGCCTGCGCGCCGCCCACGAATTCCTGCTGACCGGCCGGCGCATGAGCGCGCAGGAGGCGCATCGCCTCGGCATGGTCAACCATGTCGTCCCGCGCGATCAGCTCGATGAGCGGACGACGGAGCTGGCCGAGAAAGTGGCGGGGGCCTATCCGTTCGCGGCGAAGCTCGTGAAACGCTCCCTCAAGCGCGCGGCCGATATCCAGGGTTTCCGCGCTTCGTTGCAAAGTCATTTCGATACCCATCAGCTGTCACACGTGTCCGATGAGTATCGGCGGATGCGCGAGGCGGGACTTGCCGCGGGGATCGCCAGAGGAAAAGGCGCGTCCGGGACATGAACGGCGACGGGGCTGCGCGGCGTCCGTTCGCGTGGGAGGCGTCCTATCCCGCGCGGATCGGCTGGGACGACCCGATCGCGGTTTGCGGGATCGGCGACTATCTGGCGAGCGCCGTGCGCAGATACCGCGACCGCGCTGCGCTACAATATTGTGAAGCCCGGATCAGCTATGCCGAGCTCGGCCGGCTCGTCCTTCAGGCGGCCGCCGGCTTTCTGGCATTGGAGGGCGCGCGGGAAGGCGGCGTGGCGCTCCTGCTCCCGAACACGCCCTGGCATACGATCTGCTTCTTCGGGGCCGCCTCGGCGGACCTGCGGATTGTGCAGCTGAGCCCGATGGATTCGATCCGGGAGCTGGAGCACAAACTGCGCGATTCCACGGCGCGGATCGTGGTGACGTTCGATGCCGTCGACTATCTGGCCAAATGCCGGGAATTGCAGGAAAAGGGCCTGATCGACCGGATCATCCTCGCCGACGACGCGCGTTGGGGTGCGGCCGACGAGACCGCCGGCGTTGCCGGGCTGACGCGCCTCGACGAGCTGATCGATCGCGCGCCCTTGCCGCGCCCGCTCGATGTCGATCCGCAGGGCATCGCGGTGCTGCAATATACCGGCGGCACGACGGGGCTGCCCAAGGGCGCGGCGCTCAGCCATGCCAATGTGATCGCCGCCGCCGAGATTTCGGCGCACTGGCAGTCCGTGCGCGCGAACTCCGAAGGCCGGCACGACCAAGTGCTGATGTGCCTCCCGCTCTTTCACGTCTTCGCGCTGACGATGACGAACCGCCATCTCGGCCATGGCAACACCGTCCATCTGCGCCGGCGCTTCGAGGTGGAAACGGCGCTCGACGACATCGAGCGCCATCGCATCGGCATCTTCCACGGCGTGCCGACCATGTTCATCGCCATGCTGGGCGATGCGCGGCTGGAACGGCGCGACCTGTCATGCCTGGATTACGCCACCTCCGGCGGCGCGCCGCTGCCTGCCGAGGTCGGCCGCAGCTTCGAGGCCCGCACCGGGATACGCATCCACCCGGGCTGGGGCATGTCGGAGGCCGCCGCCATTGGCTGCCAGCACGTTCCGGGCGGGGAGATACGTCCGGGCGCGATCGGCCTGCCGCTCCCCGGCATCGAGTTGCAGGTGGTCGCCCTCGAGGATCCCTCGCGCTTGCTGCCGGCCGGAGAGACCGGCGAGTTCCGGATGCGCGGGCCCAATCTGTTCGAGGCCTATTGGCGGCGCGAGCACGAACGGGACAAGGATTTCGTCGACGGCTATTTCCGCACCGGCGACATCGGCCACATCGACGCGGACGGCTACGTCTTCCTGACCGACCGCAAGAAGGACATGATCCTGTCCAGCGGCTTCAACGTCTTCCCGCGCACGGTCGAAGAAGCGATCTACGAACATCCCGATGTCGCCGAATGCGTCGTCATCGGCGTTCCCGATGCCTATCGCGGGCAGGCGGCGAAGGCATTCATCGTGCTGAAGGCCGGCAGGCGCTCGTTCGACCTCGACGAGCTGCGCGCTTTCCTGATGTCGCGGCTCGGGCGCCACGAGATGCCCCAGGCGATGGAGATACGCGACCGGCTGCCGAAAACGAGCGTCGGCAAATTCTCGAAAGTGGCCTTGCAGGCGGAAGCGGCCCGCGCCGCCTCATAGCCGGATAGGGAGACCCGCCAATGGAACTGGGCTTCACCGCCGAGGACATCGCCTTCCGCGAGGAAGTCCGCGCTTTCATCGCCGGCAATCTGCCCGCGCAAACCCGCGATCACATGAAGCAGGGGAAACATCCGACGGCGCAGATGATCCGGGACTGGCAGCGGCGGCTGAACGCCAGGGGATGGGCCGTCCCGCATTGGCCGAGGGAATGGGGCGGACAGGGCTGGGACGCCGTCAGGCGCAACATCCTGCGCGAGGAAACGGAGAAGGCCCCGGCTCCCAGCGTGCTGGCGTTCAACACCGACATGTGCGGCCCGATCCTGCTGGCCTTCGGCACCGAGGCGCAGAAGAAGCGCTTCCTGCCGCGCATGGCCAATCTGGACGATTGGTGGTGCCAGGGCTTCTCGGAGCCGGGGGCAGGCTCGGACCTCGCCAGCCTGCGCTGCGCGGCGGCGCGCGAACAGGACCACTACGTCGTCAACGGCCAGAAGGTCTGGACGACGAAGGCGCAGCATGCCGACTGGATGTTCATGCTGGTGCGCACCGACCCCGCCGCGCCCAAGCCCCAGCACGGCATCTCGTTTCTGCTGGTGGACATGCGCTCTGCCGGCATAACCGTGCGCCCGACCATCACCATCGACGGGTTCCACGAGGTGAACGAGGTCTTCTTCGACGATGTGCGCGTGCCGGTGGAGAATCGTGTCGGCGCGGAAAACAGGGGGTGGGACTGCGCCAAGCTGCTGTTGTCGAACGAGCGCACCGGCCATGCCAAGGTCGGCCCCTCGAAGGAGCGGCTGCGGACGCTGCGCGAATACGCCGCGACGGTCGAGAAGAACGGCGGGACATTGCTCGACGACCCCGCCTTCGTGACCCGTCTCGTCGATCTGGAGGTGCAGCTTAAGGCGCTGGAGATGACGACGATGCGGGTCCTGGCCGAGGATCGGGTCGATATCGCCCTGCGCAAGCCCAACCCCGGATCGTCGGTCCTGAAGATCCGCGGCTCGGAAATCCATCAGGCGATCAGCGCGCTCTTCGTCGAGGCCGCGGGGCTCTGCGGGCTGGCCGTGCCGGCCGGCGACGGCGGCGATGCCGGCTTCCCGGACTGGATGGAGCAGGCCCATCCCAACTACTGCAACATGCGCAAGCTCAGCATCTATGGCGGGTCCAACGAGATCCAGAAGACGATCATGGCCAAGGCGTTCCTGGGGCTTTCGTCATGAGGCTGGAGCCGAGCGAGGAGCAGGTCCTCCTCAAGGACATGCTGGGGCGGCTGCTCCAGGACCGCTACGGCTTCGAGCAGCGCCGGCAATACGGCCGCGAGCCGGCGGGGTTCTCCGACGGCATCTGGGCGGCCTATGCCGAGCTCGGCCTGCTGGGCATCGGCTTTTCCGAGGAAGAGGGCGGAATCGGCGGCGGGGCGGCCGAGGTCATGATCGTCGCCGAGCGCCTGGGCGCCCATCTTACCCTCGAGCCCTGGATCGAGACGGTGGTGACCGCGGGAAGCTTCCTGCGCCGCGGCGGATCGGCCGGGCAGTGCGCGGCGCGTATCCCCGCGATCGTCGCGGGCGGGCACAGGATGTCCTTCGCGCAGGCCGAGCGCCAGTCGCGCTACACGCTCCACGATGTCACCACCACCGCAACGCGGGTCGCCGATGGCTGGCTGCTGGATGGCGAGAAAATCCATGTGGTCAACGCCGATTCGGCCGGTGAATTCATCGTGACGGCCCGCATCTCAGGAAACCGCCGCGACCGGGACGGCATCGCCGTTTTCATGGTGGGCGCCGATACGCCCGGCGTGGGCATTTCCCCTTACGCGACCGTCGACGGCCGCCGCGCGGGAATTGTCCGGTTCGGCGGAGTTGCGGTTTCCGACGCGGATCGTCTGGGAGAAGCGGGCGAGGCCTTGCCCCTGGTGGAGGCCGCGGTCGATGAGACGCTGGCCGCGCAGGCCGCCGAGGCCCTCGGCTCGATGCAGGCGGCGCTCGACATGACGGTTGAGTACGTCAAGGCGCGCACGCAGTTCGGCCGCCCGATCGGCTCGTTTCAGGTCGTGCAGCATCGTGCGTCGGAGATGCTCGCCGCAGCCGAACAGGCCCGGTCGATGGTGCTTCTGTCCGCGATGATGGCGCGTTGCGAGGCGCGGGACGACCGTCGCCGCGCGATCAGCGCCGCCAAGGTCGAGCTCTGCCGCGCGGCCCGGTTCATCGGCGAGCAGGCCGTGCAGCTGCATGGCGGGATCGGCCTCACCATGGAATATGCGGTGGGCCACCATCTGAAGCACCTGAAGGCGCTCGAGGTCGCCTACGGCGACGGCGATCACCATCTGCAGGCCCTCGTCGAATTGGGCGGGCCCTTCGCCGGAGAATAGCATCGGATACTTCGTGAATGGAAATTCCAGTATCTTAATCGATAGATAGATGAAGCTGCGCCAGATATCGATTTTCCTGTTTCTCAGCGTAGCCTGGGGAAGCAACTTCATTTTCGTAAAATTATCGACGGCCTATATATCTCCGTTGCAGGTGACCTTGCTCAGGGTGTTGTCGGGATTTGTCCCGATACTGGCCTATGCGATATTCTGTCGACATATCAGTGTCGATCACATCAGGCACATGCGGCATTCCGCGGCCATGGCGTCGTTTTCGACCATCGGATTTTTGGCGGTCACCAAGGGGACGGCGCTGCTTCCGTCCAGCGTGGCCGGCATGTTGAACGGCGCAAGTCCGATCTTCGCATTTGCCTGCGCTGCGTTGTTTCTCGACAGTGAACGGATCGATTCCAGGAAAATCATCGGCGTTGCTGTCGGATTCGTCGGAATTGTCCTTATCGCGAAGCCATGGTCCATCGACGGGACAATCGATATCCGAGGGGTTGGCTGGATGGCTCTCGGTGCCCTCAGCCTTGGCGGCTCTTTCGTTTATGTGAAGAAATATGTCGTCCGCCTGAATATCCCGCCCTCTGCTCTGGCTGTCTACCAGATCGGCATAACCATCGTTGTTTTGCTGATCGTTACGCCTTTTGAAGGAACAGGCGCGGTTTTCGCGGACACGCGCGCCTGGACGGGCCTCCTGTTCGGATTGGGCCTGTGCGGCACGGGGCTCGCCTACATCGCCTATTACCGGATCGTCGAGGAGCTGGGTGCGCTCGCCGCATCGGGCGTGGCCTATGCGGTTCCCGTCGTCGCGGTGCTCATCGGAACGGTTTTGTTCGACGAGCCGCTGGCCGTTCTCGATATCGTCGCCATGAGTCTTATCTGTTCCGGGGTGTTCATGATCCAGTCCGATCTTCTCAAGGGGCGGAAATCGAGCGGATGAGGGAGCGGCAATGCTCTAGCCCCAGCCGCGTGGGGATCGCACGATGCAATCGCGAGCCCAGTTGCAGAAGTCGACGATCAAGCGGTTGTCCTTTTTGTCGTCGGGAACGACAATATGATACGAGAATTCGGACGCCGTCATATTGTCAAGAATGGTTCGCAGCTGACCACTGTCGAGCTCCCGCTCGATCAGGTAGACCGGCAGCAGAGCTGCGCCCAGCCCTGACAAGGCAGCCTCGATGACCATCGTGAACAAGTCGAAGCGGTGACCGCGATACGGTGTGTCTACCGAAACCCCATGCTGGTCGAACCAGTCCGCCCAGGCCTTCGGCCGCGTCGCCACATGCAGCAGGGGCATGGAGGCGAGGTCCGCGAGACAGCGCGGCGCGAAATGCTCGATCAAGGCGGAGCTGGCGACCGGAACGATGACCTCCCGGCAGAGCGGAAGGCAGCTCGCACGCGCCCAGACCGGCTGGCCGTAATGGATCGCCAGGTCGAAGGGTTCCTCCGAGAAGTCGAAGGGGTGCGATCGGGCGCCGACATTGACGGCGATGCCGGGATGTTGGGCGATGAAGTCGTGGAGGCGCGGCAACAGCCAGCGTGTCCCGAAGGTCGGCAGGGCCGCGATCGACAGGGATGACGACGACTGCGACGAGGCCATCGTCCGCATCATCAGGTCTTCCGCCATCACCAGGATGTGGCGGACCTCCGGCAGGAACCGCTTGCCCGCATCGGACAGCACCACGCGCTGCCGCACGCGCTCGAACAGACGCACGCCGATCTGTGTCTCCAGCTCCTTGATCTGACGACTGACCGCGCTCTGGGTGAGATTGAGCTCGCTCGCCGAGAGGGTGAAGCTGCCGAAGCGCGCGGCGCTCTCGAAAGCGCGCAGATTATCGACCGCAGGGATGAGCTTCCGGCTCACTCGGATCGGAGGGAAAGCCTTCGACATGCCGCGATAGCACCTGTTGTTCGGATCCCTGTCAACGGCGCTCAATCCTCGATCGGCAGATCGGCGGCAAGGGTCGCGCGCTGCCAATCCGCCAGCATCATGCGCGGCATCGACATCCTGTCCCAGTTTTTGGCATAGAAGGTTCCGCCCAGGCGCGCGACGAGATTCAGTTGGCCATGGTCGATCCGGCCGTCGTCACGCATCAGCGCATCATCGACCCAGACGCGCTCCACCGTTCCCAGGATGATCGAGTGGCTGCCGTGCCGGACCTCCTGCAGCAGCTCGCAACCCAGGCTCACCGGCGCCTCCCCTATGCGCGGCAGGTCGTCCTGGAAGCCCTCGACCGCGGTCAGGCCGGCGAGCGCGAGCTCGTCCTCGCCCTCGGTGAAATCGACGCCGCAGAGATTGACCTGCTGCAGCATCGCCTCGTTGACCAGTCCGACGACGAAGCTGCCGCCGGCGCGGATGTTGACCAGCGTATCCTTGGGCCTGCCATTGGCACGGTCGCCGATGCCGAGCGCGACGATGTCGGGCTGGTAGCTCAGCACGTTGAAGAAGCTGAAGGGCGCCGTGTTGAGCCCGCCCGCCGCGCCGCGCGTGGTGACGAGCGCGATCGGCCGCGGCACCACGCAACTCGTCAGCAGGTGCAGGCGCTCGACCTTGTCGAGCTCCGAGAGACGAAGTTCAGCCATGGCTTTTCCATCCGCCGCCCTGGTCCGACCCGCACGGCCTCATCACCGCTCCTCCGCCAGGAAGGCGACGACCTCGATCTCGAGCGGCACGTCGTTGGGCAGGCTGTTGGCACCGAGCGACAGCCGGGCATGGCGGCCGCGATCGCCGAAGATCTCGACCAGCAGGTCGGAGGCGCCGTTGACCACGGCGGCATGACTGATGAAATCGCTCGTGCAGTTGAGATGCCCGACCAGCTTCAGTATGCCGCCGACGCGGTCCACGTCGCCGACCACATCGGCGATTTTCTGGAGCATGTTGAGCGCGGCGATCCTGGCCGCGTCGTTGCCCTGCTCTATCGTGATTTCCCGGCCGATCTTGCCCCGGTATTTGGGCCGCCCGTCGACCATGCAGGTCGCACCCGAGCAGAAGATCAGCGAGCCCGCGACGGTCGCCGGCACGTAGCTGCCGATCGCCGGCGTGGTGGGCTGGAGCGTCAGCCCCAGCTCCTTCAGGCGGCTCGATACCGACATGGAACGATCCTCTTCTCGTTTGCTTCTCAGGAGACGCGCTCGAACACGCGCAGAATGTTCTCGCCGCGCATCTTGCGCACCGCCGCCGCGTCGAAGCCCATTTTGCCCAGCGCGGAGAAGATGTTGCCGACCTTCTCGATGTTCTCGACATCGCGCGGATAGCTGTGCAGCACGCCGCCATAGAGCGCGCCGGTCGGATCGATCGCCTTGATCTTGTGGTGGAAGACATCCTCGGCGTAGTCGACGAAATCGGTTCCGAGACCGACATGGTCGACGCCGGCGAGCTCGACCATCACCTGCATGTGGCGCGCGACGTCGTCCACGCTCGGATCGTCATCCGTCACCAGCGTCGGATGCAGGCTGACGCCGACCATGCCGCCGCGTTGGGCGAAGGCCTTGATCTGATCGTCCGAGACGTTGCGCACGGTGTCGCAGATCCGGCGTGTGTTCGAATGCGAGGCCACGACCACCGCCTTGTCGGTGACTTCGAAGATATCGGAGACGCCGCGCTCCGAGGTGTGGGACACGTCGATGACGATGCCGAGCTGCTCGAGCAGCCGCACCAGGTCGACGCCGAGATGGCTCAGCCCCGAGACGCCGCGCTCGGTGCAGCCGTCGACGAAATAGTTCCGCCGGTTGCCCGCCATGGTGAAGAGCCGGACACCGAGCTCGTGGAGCATCGGCAGGCTGTCGAGCTTGTCGCCCAGCGTCGCGAAGCTGGCGGCGAGGATGCAGGCGCAGCCGCCGCGTTCGGCGATGGCGCGGGCCTGCGTCGCCGTCTTGGCGAGCTCGAGGCGGCCCTCGCTGCGGCGCACCTCGCGGATGAAGAGCTCGAGCTCGCGCAGGCTCTCGCCGGGCGTGACGATGACGTTGATGCCGCCCTTCTGCAAACGCGGCAGGTGGTTCTTCACGAAGACGTCGCTCTCACCGTAGCGCTCCGTGCGGAACTGGACGTCGGACAGGATGGGGCCGCCATAAAGCGATGCGCCGATCATGGTGGACATGGGATTCTCTCCTTGTTTCAGCCGGATTTCGGGCGTGCATCATCGGTCGCGGTCCAGCCGCGATCGAAGAAGCGTGGTCTTGAGGCATCCGCGGGAGCCTTGCGTCCCGCCGGACGCAGGGCGCTCTAGAACTTGGGCTTGGGGCCGACCCCGCCGAGGCTGACGCACCATTGGCCGGTGGCGACCACGGCGGCGTTGCGGAAGGCGTAGATCATCCCGTCGATCGGGCTCTTCAGCTCCTCGACGACATTGCCGAAGAAATCCGTGATCTCGCCCAGGACCTCGCCCTTGACGACGCGCTGATGCACCTTGATCCGCATCCTGAGGATGCCGCCGTGGCGCGGGCGCACCATGGCCGTCGAGTTCATGAAGGTCTGCTCCCGGTCGATCTGCGGTTCGCCCGGCAGGATGCCGAGATGCTTGATCACATTGGTGTATTCGCGATGCATCTCGGCGGCGTAGCCCTCGTTGATCGAGCAGCCGCCACCAATCTCGATGGTGATGTTCGGGATGTGGTTGATCACCGCGCCGAGCATGCCCGGATATTTGGCGCGGTCCTCCGGATTGGACAGCGTGATCTCGCGTATCGCCGGGTTGCCGGTCGCGAACGCCATCGCCCGCGTGCGGCGCGTCACCTCCTCGTCCGGGCTGGTGCAGTAGAAGATCTCGGTGTCGTCGCCCAGCGGGCCGGCGTCGTGGGTATCGATCATCGCGTCGGCGTGCGCCCGGATCTCCTGCACCATGGCGTGGATGATCGCCTCGGTATGCCCGAGGATGTGCATCACCTTCTCCGGCGGCGCGCCCGGATAGTTGCGGTTGAAGTCGAGGCCATCGACCGGCGACGAGCGCAGCTGGGCGTTGAAGGCGATGATGTTGAGCACCGGCACCAGGATCAGCGCGCCGGAGAGGTCGGCGGGGTTGGTCTCCTTGATCAGGCGCTGCGTCGCCGCCATGCCCTGATATTCGTTGCCGTGGCTGGCGCACTGGATCCACAGCGTCGGCCCGTCCTTGGCGCCGTTGACGATGGCGATCGGCACCTTGCAATAGGAACCGTCATACCACTGCACCGGCTTGAGGAAGCCGGTGACCTTCTCGCCCGGCCTGGCGGTGAGTTCACCGATCGTGATCGTCATTTTTCCCTGGTCCTCCCTGGATCATTCGGTCAGAAGCCGCGTGTCCGCGATGTCCCAGACAGCGGACACGGCGGTGCGGAGCTTGGTCGAAGCTCTGTTCAGGTCGATGGCGATGGTCTCGGACTCGTTCAGCCTGACGACATGGCGGCTGGTGGCGCCGCCATAGGCGATGTGCTCGATCGTGCCGTCGACCCGGTTGACGCCCGGCGCGGCCGTGTCGAAGCCCGTCAGCCTCACCGTTTCGGGCCTGACCGGCACCGAGACCCTTTGCCCCGGCGAGACCGGCCGCTGCGTCTGCGCCAGGATGGTCAGGCCGCCATCGGTACGGACCTTGACCGCATCGCCGACCATCCCCTCGACGACGCCGTCGAACAGCGTCGCCTCGCCGATGAAGGCGGCGACGAAGCGGTTGGCCGGGGTCTCGTAGATCTCCTGGGGCGTGCCGATCTGCGCGATCCTGCCGCCGTTCATCACCACCACCCGATCCGACAGCGACAAGCCCTCGCCCTGGTCGTGGGTCACGAACACCGTCGTCACCCCGATGCGGGCATGCAGCTGCTTGAGCTCGACCCGCATCTCCATGCGCAGCTTGAGGTCGAGATTGCTCAGCGGCTCGTCGAGCAGCAGGACGCTCGGCTCGATCGCGATCGCGCGGGCGAGCGCGATGCGCTGCTGCTGCCCGCCGCTCAGCTGCTTCGGATAGCGCTCGGCGACGCCGGGCAACCTGACGACGTCGAGCGCCGCCGCGACGCGGGTCTGGATCTCGGCACGGGAGAACGCGCGCATCTCCAGGCCGAAGCCGATATTCTCCGCGACCGTCATGTGCGGGAACAGCGCGTAGCTCTGGAACACCATGCCGAGATTGCGCCTGTAGGGCGGCAGCGCCACCACGTCGCGGCCGTCGATCTCGATGCTGCCGGAATCCGGGTCGATCAACCCGGCGATCATCCGCAGGGTCGTGGTCTTGCCGCAGCCGGAAGGCCCGAGCAGGGAGATGAATTCGCCATCCGCGATGGCAAGCTCGACCCCGTCGACCGCGACCATCTGGCCGTAGCTCTTGCGGATATGCCGGATATCAACGGAACTCATCGGCGCCGCCTCCAAAGATCTTCTGCAGGCCGACGGTCTTCTCGATCACGACCGCCAGAACCACGGTGATGGCTATCAGGACGGTCGAGATGGCCGCCACGCTGGGCGATCCGGACCATTGGATATGTTCGAGTATCCGGATCGGCAGCGTGGTCGTGCGCGGATTCGACAGAAAGAGAGAGATCGTGATGTTGTCGAAGCTGATGATGAAGGCGAAGATCGCCCCGCCGACGACGCCCGACTTGATCAGCGGCAAGGTGATGCGCCGGAAGACCGTCACCTCGTCGGCGCCGAGCGTCATCGCCGCCTGCTCGTAGATCGCCGTATCCCGCGCCAGCGCCACGAAGACGAGCCGCAGCACGTAAGGATAGGTGATGACGACATGGCCGAGCACGAGCGACCAGGTCGTGCCGACGCCCGAGACCAGCGAGAAGAAGAACAGGATGGCCAGGCCGGTGATCAGGCCGGGGAGGATCAGCGGCGAGGTGAGCACCGAGAGCAGCACGTGCTTGCCGCGAAAATCGGCGCGATGCAGCCCGATGGCGGCGAGCGTGCCCACCGTCGCCGCGATCACCGTCGACAGGGCGGCGACGACGAGGCTGGTGCCGAGCGAGGCGCGCCATTGCGCGTCGGAGAGCACCTCGCCATACCAGCGCAGCGAGAAGCCCAGCGGCGGAAAGATCGAATAGCCGACCCGGTTGACCGAGATCGCCGCGACGACCACCACCGGCGCCAGCATGAAGACGGCGATGAGCGCCATGTAGGCGCTGGCGAGCCCCGCCGCGACGCGATTGCGACGACGCACGCTCATCGCAGGCCCCGCGGCATGACGAGGCGGAACCCGGCATTGATCAGCGCCAGCATGCCGAGCGCCACGGCGAGCAGGATGAGCCCGAGCGCCGCGGCGAACGGCCAGTTCAGCGTCGCCGTGACCTGCTGGTAGATCAGCGTGGTCATGACGAAGAAGCTGCTGCCGCCGAGAAGCTGGGGCTGGACGAAGGCGGCGACGGAAAGGCTGAAGATCACCGCCGCGGCGCCGGCGACGCCCGGCAGGCTGAGCGGCAGGACGATCCGCAGGAAGCGCCGCATCGGGCGCGCGCCCAGGGTCGAGGCGGCTTCGTCCAGATGCCGGTCGATGCCGAGCAGGGCCGAATAGATCGGCATGACGGCGAAGGCCATCTCGACCTGGGCGAGGCCGATCACCACGGAGGTCATCGATTCCATCAGGCGCAAGGGCTGCTCGACCAGGCCGAGCCCGACCAGGAACTTGTTGAGCACGCCGGTGTCACCGAGGATCACCATCCAGCCGAAGACCCGCACGACGACGCTCATCAGCAGGGGCAGCAGGACGAGCAGGATCAGCAAGGCCCGGATACGCGGCCCCGAACGCGCCATGATCAGCGCAACCGGGTAGGCGACGATAACGGTCACCGTCGTGGTGACGAGGCCGAGCAGCACGGTGCGCCCCAGCGCCGCGAGATAGAACGGATCGGTCAGAAAACGCGCATAGTTCTCGACGGTCGGCGCAGTCGGCCCGAAGCCGTTCACATCGTAGCGCCACAGGCTCACCCAGAAGAGCAGCAGCATCGGCACCGCGAAGAGCGTCAGGAAGATCGCGCCGAGGGGCGCCATCTGCAGGAGCGCGCCGGTCCGGGCGAACATGCCGCCGAGACGAGGCACGGTCCGCGTGTTGTGCGAAAGCTGGCTCATCGACCTCACTCAACCAGATCTGTCGGTCACGGGACGGCGAGCCCAGCATCCGGGCCTGCGGGGCCTCGCTACTTGGCGAGGACCTCGCGGTTCCAGCGCTCCACCCAGCCGTCGCGCAGCGGCGTGATCTCGTGCCAGGGCAAGCTGATGAGCTTGGCGACTTCCTCGCGCCCGTAGATCACCCTCCTGGCGATATCGTCACTCAGCACCGTCTTGGCGTTGACCGGTCCGCTGCCGGAGACCCGGGCGAAGACCTCCTGCGAGGCCGGCGACAGGAATTCGTCGATGAAGGCCTCGGCGAGATCGATGTTCTTCGAGCCTGCCACGATGTTCGCATTGGTGTTGGTGACGAAGCAGCCTTCCTTCGGGCAGGTCATGTCGACCGGGAAGCCTTCCGCCATCAGCCCGGCGACGCGCCCGTCGAACATCGGCGACAGCCAGAGCCCTTCCTGGACGAACATGTCGACCGCGGCCGGGTTGCTCTCGAAGAAATAGGGGTTCTGGCTCTTCAGTGTCTTCAACTTGGTGAAGCCCGGCTCGATGTTCTGCAGATCGCCGCCATTGAGCTTCGCCATCAGATAGAGAAGCATGATGCCGCCATTGCTGGTCATGTTCATCATGCCGACCTTGCCCTTGTAGCGGGGATCCCACAGCGTTTCCCAGCTCTCCGGCTTCGGCTTCACCCGGTTCGTGTTGTAGGCGAGCTTGACGCCGGCGAAGCCGATCGACGGTCCCAGTCCCTCGATTGGATTCTTCGCGACCGGGTAGACGTCGGCATAGTTCGATAATTTGCTGAAATCGCGCTTGATCAGCAGATTCTCCTGAAACGCCGTCAAGTCCAGCCCGCCCCCCATCAGGACGATATCGATGCTGGGGTTGCTCTTCTCGGCCCTGAGCTTGGCCATGATCTGCGCGGAATTGCCCGGCAGAACGATGCTGACGTTGACGTCCTTGTGGGTCTTGCGGAAATTCTTGACGACCTCCTTGACGGCCTCTTCCCAATTGCCGCCGAAGGAGGTCACGACGAGGTTACGCTCGGCGGCCTCGACCGATCCGGCCATCAGTGAAACGGCGACGGCGGCAAGCATTGCACAGCGCTTCAGCATGTCGAACCCCCCATGTCGATGCGGCGCCGTCGGCGCCGCCTTCCGAGGATCCTTGCCCCGGACGAGTGGCAGACTAAGCCGCCCCCGCTGAAGCGATAGTGAATTGTCGCGCTGATTTGATGCGGATTCGGAATGAACCATGCGGCTGCAAGGACAGGTTGCGCAGCCCTTCCGATCCGCTCGAGCTGCTCTCGAAGCCAGCCGCCATCGCCGCCCTCGACGCGGCGATATCGGTCATCCCCGCAGCTTCGCGTTCGCGGCCAAGACCTCGGCGGGAGAACGCCCCACGATCTCCTCGTAAAGAGCCGGATCCGTCGCGCCTTCGGTGTTGATCAGGAAGATGCGCGCCGTCTCATCGAGGCCGATCTGCCTGCGCAGCGCGGGATCACGGGCGACCTGGCTCAACGCGGCCAGGCCGACGCCGCCGCTCTCGCCGGCAACGATCGCGGGGTCCCCCTTCAGCGGGCTGGCGAGCCGCTTCATCGCATCGACCGCCTCGCCGTCCTCGACGGTCATGAAGGCATCGGCGACGCGGGACAGAACGCGCCACGCCACGAGCGAGGGCTCGTAGCATTCCAGCATGGCCATGATGGTCGCCTCGCCATGCTCGACCTTGACCGGACGGCCGGCGCGCGCGCTTTCGAACAGGCAGGCAGCCCTCGCAGGGTCGACGACCACGAAACAAGGCCGCTTCTCGCCGAGGGCCAGGGCGAAATACGCCGCCGTCGCCGCCGCGATGCCGCCGACGCCGGCCTGGACGAAGACATGGGTGGGCGGTTGCGGCATCGCATTCAAGGCCTCGCCCAGCAGGGCCGTGTAGCCCTGCATGACCAGGCCCGGAATGCGTTCATATCCCGGCCACGAGGTATCGGAGACGATGATCCAGCCTTCCTTCCCGGCGATACGCGCGGCCTCGGCGACGGAGTCGTCGTAGTTTCCGGCGACCCGGACCATCTCGGCGCCATACCGCGCGATGGCGGCCACGCGCTCGTCGCTGACGCCCGCATGAACGAAGATGACGCAACGCGCGCCGATCAATCGGGCGCCCTGGGCGACGGATCGACCATGGTTGCCGTCCGTCGCGCAGGCGACCGTGAATGTCGACGCCACCTCGCGGACCTCAGGCGCATCGAAGTCCACGAAGTCGATCGCCCGGCCGAGCTTCCGGGAGGCTTCCTCCACGATGAGGCGGATGACGGCATAGGCCCCGCCGAGCGCCTTGAAACTGCCGAGGCCCAGGCGATGGCCTTCGTCCTTGATGTGGATCGAGGACACCCCCAGCGCCTCCGCGAGCCGCGCAAGCGCGACCAGCGGGGTTTGCCTGTGGCCCTCCCGCTTCGCGAGGAACCGCTCGACTTCGGCTGCGGCTTCGGGGCCGAGCATCCCGGCATCGGCGCGGTCGAGCGGTTTTCCGTGGTCGGGATGGGAATTGGCGATCAGCATGCGACGGGCCTTCAGCTATGGCGAACCTGCGATGTCGACATTATGGCGGCTTCGCGAGGCGACGACGGAGACCTCCGGCGCCTGTCACAGCCATCACGCAATCGTCGTTCGAGCAACGCCTTATCCGGATTCATTTTCGGCAACGATATCCATGAGGGTCTGCCGCAGCCAGACCAGGGCCTGATTGCCCTCGTGACGGCGATGCCAATACATCGACCATTCGAACGGATCGGATTCGAAGGGCAGCTCCTGGATCGTCATCGCGCTGCGCCCCAGGGCGAGGGCCAGGCGCCGGGGCATCACCGACAGCAGGTCGGACCGCTCGAGCACATGCGGGACCAAGAGCCAGTGCGGGACGTTCAGCGCCACACGACGCGTCAGCCCCAGCCGCGAGAGCACATCGTCGACGAAGCGGCGATCGGTCGGCGACATCGAAACCTTGAGCTGCCGGGCCGCGAGGAAATCGTCCAATGAGAGCGGGCTTCCGACCAGCGGGTGGTCCCTTCGCATGACGCAGACCATCCGGTCCGACATCAGGCACGCCGATCTGATCGAGGTCGCGTGGATCAGCCCCATGCTGACGGCCATGTCGACCTCGTCCTTCTCGAGCGCTTCGACCGTCCGCGTCGGAGATGCATGGATGATGTCGAACTCCAGCCCCGGCGCCTCGACGTTCAAGCGCTCCGAGAGGCGCGGCAGCAGCAGCAGGCCGAGCAGATCGGAAAGCCGCAGCGTGAAGGAGCGCGAGGACGTCGCCGGATCGAACCCCGGCTCGCTGTCGAGCACGCGCTCGATCTGGCGCAGGACCTGACGCACCGGCTCCGTCAGCTCCAGCGCCCGCGGCGTCGCCTGCATTCCCGCCGCCGTTCGCACGAGCAGGTCGTCCTTGAAGATATGGCGCAGTCGCGACAAGGCGTTGCTCATCGCCGGCTGGCTGAGGCCGATCTTGTCGGCGGCGCGCGTCACATGCCGATCGGTGAGGAGAGCATTCAGCGCCACCAGGAGATTGAGGTCTATGGATCGCAGATTCATTCGAATCGTCCCGCGCCCGGCATGCGGCCATTCATGGCGTCAATAATGACAGAACAACAATCAATTTCTGCAACGGGTGCGGCTGCGCTCGTATGGCGCCGATGACGCGGCGCCCCCGAAGCCCGGCGCAAGACAGTTCCGGCGTGAACCGGCCCGGCCGGGGCCGCGCCGGGCGCAAAGATCAGGCGCCGCCGCATTGCGAAGCCGGAAAAACAGAAGGGGATTGAAGATGATCACGAGGCGCAAGACGATATTCGCGGCTGCCGCTCTCTTGTCTGCGGGCTTCGCGCTGGCTGCAAACGCGCAGTCGACCCTCGATCGGGCCAGGCAAGACGGCTTTCTGCGCGTCGGATTCCCGAACCAGGTGCCCTATGCCTATGCCAATGAACGGGGGCAACTGACGGGCGCCGATGCTGCTGTCGCACGGCTGGTCGTCAAGAAGATGGGCATCGCCGAGATGGATGGCGTGCTCACCGAGTTCGCATCGCTCATCCCGGGGCTCAAGGCCAAGCGTTTCGACGTCGTTCTGGCCATGTTCGTCAATCCGCAGCGCTGCGCCCAGGTTTTCTTCTCCGAGCCGATCTACAAGATCGGCCAGGCGATCGCGGTGAGGCAGGGCAATCCCAAGAAGGTCACGGGCTGGAACGACCTCGTCAGCCGGGACGACGTCAAGCTCGCGATCATGGCGGGTGCCGTCCAGGCGAGCTATCTGAAGAAGCTCGGCGTGGCCGATGCCCGGGTCTCCGCCTTCCCGGACGGGCCGAGCGCGATGGCGGCCGTCGCCACCGGCCGGGCGGATGCCTTCGCCATCAGCGACCTGCCGGCGCGCCGGCTCGTCGAAGCGATGGGCGCCTCCGGCGGCGTCGAGCTGGTGAAGGGCGTCGCGGACCCGACGATCGACGGGCGGCCGGGGCGCGGCTACAGCGCCTTCGCCTTCCGCCCGGAGGACGAGAGCCTGCGGGTGGCGTTCAACGCGGCCCTGGCCGAGGTCAAGAAATCCGACGAGTTTCTCGCGGCGATGACCCCGTTCGGCTTCACGAAGGAGAATCTGCCGGATCTCACCACGGCCGAACTCTGCCGGTGAGAGCCGGCTCGCGGCCGGGACGCGACTCGATCTGCCGGCCGCCGCCGGCGGATCGAGAGGTCATTGGGGGCGAGAGACGAGCCTGATGCCTGCCTATCTGCCCAATCTCCTCGGAGGCATCGGCGTCACGGCCCAGATCGCGGTGCTGTCCGCTCTGGTGGCATTCCTGCTGGCGTCGATCTTCGGCGTGATGCGGGGCTCCGCCCGGCGTTCGCTCGCTATCCTCGCGATCATCTACATTGAATTCTTCCGGGGCACGTCCCTCCTCGTCCAGCTCTTCTGGTTGTACTTCGTGCTTCCGCAGTTTGGCGTGTCCTGGCCACCGCTATGGGTGGCGGTCATCGGCATCGGGCTGAATTACGGCGCCTATGGCGCGGAAATCGTCCGCGCGGCGCTGGCGTCCGTCGCGAAGGGGCAGCGCGAGGCCGCTCATGCGCTCGGCCTGACCGGGCTTCAGTGCCTTCGCCTGGTCATCGTCCCGCAGGCACTGGTCATCTTCATCCGCCCCTGGGGCAATCTGATGATCCAGCTTTTGAAGGCGACCTCGCTGGTGTCTCTGATCACGATCGCCGATCTGACCTATCGCGCCTATCAATTGACGCAGCTGACGATGCAGACGATGCAGATCATGGGTCTGGTTCTCCTGATCTACTTCGTTCTCGCCCAGATCATCGCCGCGGCCGTGTCGTTCGCCGATCTGCGTGTCGGAACGTGGAGAAGGGTGCGGGCCGGCGATGGATGACATCTGGGACTGGTCGTTCGCCTTCTCGGTGCTGCCGGCGCTGCTCAAGGCGACGGGGGTGTCGCTGTTTGCCGTGGCGGCCTCCTTCGCCCTGGCCTTGATCGTCGCGCTGCCTTTGGCCGTGGCGCGGGAGAGCCGAGGGCGATCCATTCGCTATCTCAGCGGCGGCTTCGTGGAGTTCGTGCGCTCGACGCCGATCCTGACGCAGATCTACGCGCTCTATTTCGCTCTCCCGGGGTTCGGGATCGTGCTTCCGGCGCTGGCGACGGGCGTCCTCGCGCTGGGCGTTCACTATGCGGCCTATATCAGCGAGGTCTACAGGACCGGCTTCAGGAGCGTCGGACAGGGGCAGCGCGAAGCCGCGGCGGCGCTGGGGCTTTCGCGGCCGGTCGCATTCCTGAAGATCGTCATGCCACAGGCCATCGTGCCGATGATCCCGATGCTCGGGAACTACCTGATCGCGCTCTACAAGGAAACGCCGCTGCTCGCGGCCATCGCGATCATCGAGGTGATGCAGACCGCGAAGCTGATCGGGTCCGAGACGTTCCGGTACAACGAGCCGATCACGATCGCCGGCCTGATCTTCCTGGTGCTGAGCATTGCCTCGGCCCGGGTCATTGCGATCATCGAGCGCCGCGCCACGAAATGGCGATGAGCATCGCTGCCCGAGACCGGCCCCTCCGGAGCCGATCGCCGCAGCCCGGCTTCGCCCCGGCGTCCGCCGGCATCGCAATCATTCACCATATCAATACCTCTAGAGAAACAATCCATTTTGCTGATGATGAAGCATCGGGTTGTATCGATCCCGTTCCAACCCGTCAGGCACACATATGAGGAGCGCGCCGGTGACCGATATCCAGAATCTGAAGGACACGATCAAGGTCTGCATGTTCGACCAGTATGGCACCGTAGTCGACATGCAGGGCGGGCTCACCAAGATCGCCACGCCCTATCTGGCGTCGAAAGGCTGGAAGGGCAGCCCGAACTCCTTCGTGACCTGGTGGCGCCGCACCCATTTCGAGAACTCGATGATCGACGCCCTGCTGCACAGGGCGCATACGCCATATCGCGAGATCGGCTTCCGGGCGGTCGACCACGTCCTCAACCGCTGCGGCATCGCGCATACCGACGACGAGGTCAGCGCGCTCGTCGCCGAGATCGAGAAGCTCGAGTGCTTCCCCGAGGTTCCGGCCGCGCTCGCGAAATTGCAGACAAAGTACAAGCTCGTCGTGCTCTCGAACGGCGATCCGGACATGCTCGAGACCGCGAAGAAATACCACAAGGTCCCGTTCGACCGGGTCATCTCCGTTGCGGAAGCCAACTCCTTCAAGCCGCATGTGGCGACCTATACCAAGGCGGCGGAGCTTCTCGGCCTGCGGATGGACCAGATCCTGTTCGTCGCCAACCACGCCTTCGACGTCATCGGCGCGAAATCCGCCGGGATGCGCACCGCCATGATCAACCGGCGCGACCGGCCGTTCGAGCGCACGCCGCACCAGCCCGACATCACCATGCCGACAATGACGGACCTTGCCGATGCAATGGTCTGACGGCGCCCCGCTCGCCGGCATCAGGGTCCTCGACCTCTGCCGCGTCGTCTCGGGCCCTTTCGCGACGATGCTGCTGGGGGACCTGGGGGCCGACGTGCTGAAGGTCGAGGAGCCGAGGAATGGCGACGAATCGCGGACCTATGGTCCGCCCTTCGTCGGTGGCGAGAGCGCCTATTTCCTGTCGGTCAACCGCAACAAGCGCAGCTGCGCGGTCGACCTCAAATCGCAGACCGGCCGCGACCTCGTCCTGCGTCTCGCCCGCGTGGCGGATGTCGTGATCGAGAATTTCCGGCCGGGCACGATGGAGCGGCTGGGGCTGGGCTTCGACACGCTGCGGCAGGGCAATGAACGGCTGCTCTATTGCGGCATCTCCGGTTTCGGGCGGACCGGCCCCGAGGCCGGCCGGCCGGGCTACGACCTGATCCTGCAGGGCGAATCGGGCGTCATGGACATCACCGGCGACGCCGATGGCCCGCCGACCAAGGTCGGCACCTCGATCGCCGATCTCGTGACCGGCCTCTACGCGGCCCAGGCCGTGCTCGCGGGGCTCGCCCAGCGCCAGCGCACCGGCACCGGCGGGCGCGTCGACGTCTCCATGCTCGACTCTATGGCGTCGCTTCTGACGTTCAACGCCGGCATGTACTTCGCCTCCGGCAGGAGCCCGAAGCGGCGCGGAAACGCCCATCCGACCATCAGCCCCTACGAGACCTTCCGGGCCGCCGATGGCTGGTTCAATCTGGGCGTCGCCAATGACCGCTTCTGGGCGGCCTTCTGCAAGGCGATGGCGCGCCCGGACCTGCTGGCGGAGCCGCGCTATGCGCGCGCCGCGGACAGGGCGGCGCTGCGCGCGGAGCTCAAGGCGATCCTGGAACCGGTCTTTCGGGAAAAGCCGCGCGGCCACTGGACGGCGCTGTTCATCGCGGCGGGGATTCCCTGCGGCGCGATCAAATCGGTCGGCGAGGTCTGCGAGGAGCCCCAGCTCGCCGCGCGGGGCGTCGCGCGCAGCATGCATCATCCGGCGGCCGGCGACCTGCGCTATCTGGCGAGCGCCGTGCGCTTCGACGACGAGCCGCCGCCGGATGCGCGCAGGCCCCCGCTGCTCGGCGAGCACAACGGCGAGATCCTCGCCGAATGGCTTTCGATGGACGAGGCGCAGATCGCGGGCCTTGCCTGCTCGGGCGCATTCGGGGAAACGTCCGCCGGCGGGAAGGAGAACGCATGAGCAAGGCGCAACATGATTGGCAGGCGCTCGGGCAGGAAATGCTCGTGCGCGCGGCCGGCGAAGACCGGCAGGCGTTCAACTCCTTCTTCCTGTCGCGGCTGTTCGGCTTCAAGGTCTCCTATCCCGGCGACGAATGCCTGGTGGCCTTCGAGGCGATCCCGACCCTGTTCAATCCCCAGGGCACGCTTCACGGCGGCGTCCTCGCCACCGCCCTGGATATCTCGATGGGGCACCTGCTCAACCATCGCGCCGGCCCCGGCGCGACCCTCGAGATGAAGATCCAGTACATCGCTCCGATCGGTGGCGGCGAGGTCACCTGCCGCGCCTCGTTCCTGCGCCAGGGCCGGGGCATCTCCTATCTGCAGTCCCACGCCTTCAGGGCCGATGGCGAGCTCGCCGCCCATGCGACGGCGACGTGGAAGCTTCTCAAGGCCGGCTAGATCGCCGCGAACCGATCGCATGATCCCACGCCTTTCGATCGCGCCGCCCGACCGGCAGATCGAGCCGGCCGCCCGCGCCGCGTTCGGCGACGCGCTCTCCTGCAACGGCAACGGCGCCTGCTTCAATTTCGACGCCGACGATGCGATGTGCCCGTCCTGGAAGGTGACGCGCGACCGGCGGCATTCCCCCAAGGGGCGCGCCGGGCTCGTCCGCGAATGGCTGCGCCTGCTGGCCCGGCAGGGCGTCGATCCCTCGGCCGGCCATGGCGAGCCGTCATGGCTCACCCTGCCGCGCCGCGCCTGGCACAGCTTGCGCGCCAGATGCGGCGAGCCGGACTTCTCACATGAGGTCAAGGCCGCGATGGATGGCTGCCTCGCCTGCAAGTCCTGCGTCGGGCAATGCCCGGTCAAGGTCGATGTGCCGGCGTTCCGGGCGCGCTTCCTCGCCGCCTATCATGGCCGCTATCTGCGGCCGCCGCGGGATTGGCTCCTGTCCCTGCTCGAAAGCCTGCTGCCGGTCGCCGCCTATGTCCCGGCGCTCTACAACGGCGTCGTCTCGAGCGGCCCCGGCAGGATGCTGCTGCGTTCCTGCGGGCTGGTCGCCACGCCCAGGCTCACCGGTCTGCGGCCGGAGCCGTCGCTCGCGCGGCTCGGCGTGAAAACCGCCACGCCGGATGCGATCGGCCGCCTCTCGCCCGAGGAGCGCGGTCGCAGCCTCGTCCTGGTGCAGGACGCCTTCACCGGCTATTTCGAGACCCGGCTCCTGATCGATCTGGCGCGGGTCGCGCAGGCGCTCGGATACATTCCCTGGCTTGCGCCATACAAGCCGAACGGCAAGCCGCTGCACGTGACCGGCCGGCTCGCGGCCTTCGCCAGGGCGGCCGCCCGGAATGCCGCCATGCTGAAAGCGCTGGAAACCTCGGGCGTTCCGCTGGTGGGCCTCGACCCCTCGATGACGCTGACTTATCGCTCCGAATACCGCAGCGCGCTCGGCGAAGCCGCGCCGCAGGTGCTGCTGCCTCAGGAATGGCTCCTGCGCGCGCTCGCGGGGCGGGCCCGCCCCGCGCGCCTCGGCCGGGAGTTCCAGCTGCTCCCGCACTGCACCGAGCGAACCAATGCGGGCAGCGCGGCCGATGACTGGAAGTCCGTCTTCGCGGTGTTCGGGGCCAGGCTCGACATCCTGCCCAGCGGCTGCTGCGGGATGGCGGGGACCTATGGCCACGAGGCAACGAAGCGGGATCTCTCGGAGCGCATCTATCAGATGAGCTGGGCGCCGATCGTCGCCCGCGCCGGCAGGCAGGGCCGCCTGATGGCGACGGGCTATTCATGCCGGTCGCAGGCGAAGCTGATCGATGCGATCGAGCTCAAGCATCCGATCCAGGTCCTGACCGCGCTGGTCGAGGCCGGCTCCGGCCCATGACCGGCCGGCCGCTGCGCCTCCTCCGTCAGGCCAGCCGCATCACGAAGGGGTTGGCGGGACGCTGATCGGAATTGTTCAGCCAGACCGTCTTCGGCTGCATGTAGCTCTTGATCATCTCCTGGCCGCTTTCGCGCCCGAGGCCGCTGTCCTTCACCCCTCCGAACGGGGCCATGTAGCTCAGCGCGCGGTAGGTGTTGATCCAGACCGTGCCCGACTGCAGCCCCTTCGACATGCGGAAGGCGCGCGCCATGTCCTTCGTCCAGACGCCCGCGGCCAGGCCGTATTGAGAGTTGTTGGCGATCCGGAGAGCCTCGGCTTCGTCCTCGAAGGGGATGACGGCCAGGACGGGGCCGAAGACCTCCCTGCGTGCGAGCTCGGCCTCGTTGTCGACATCCCGGAATATCGTCGGCTCGACGAAGAGGCCGCCGGTCGCGGTCTCCATCGCCTTTCCGCCCCAGGCGACGACCAGCCCTTCCTTCCGGGCATCGGCGATGCACGAGAGGACCTTGTTGTAATGCGGGAGGTTGGCCAGCGGCCCCATCTGGGTCTCGGGGTCGAGCGGGTCGCCGATTTTGACGTTCCGCGCCATCTCGCGCAGCGTCTCGATGAAGGGTTCGTAGATCGAGCGCTGCAGCAGGAGGCGGGATCCGGCGATGCAGGTCTGCCCGGCGGCGGCGAAAATGCCGGAGGCGACCCCCGCGGCGGCGGCTTCGAGATCCGCATCGGCGAAAACGATGTTGGGCGACTTGCCGCCGAGCTCGAGCGTGACGTGCTTGAGATCCGCTGCCGCGGCCTTGTTGATCGCCTTGCCGGCGGCGTCGGAGCCGGTGAAGGCGATCTTGGCGACGCCTGGATGCGACACCAGGGGAGCGCCCACGCCCTGTCCCGTGCCGCAGATCACGTTCACGACCCCGGGCGGGAACCCGGCCTGCTCGAACAGCTCGACGAAAGCAATCGTCGAGGCGCTCGCGAACTCGGACGGCTTGACGACGAAGGTGTTGCCGGCGGCGAGGCCGGGCGCCAGCTTCCATGTCAGCAGCAGGAGCGGAGAATTCCACGCCGTGATCGCGGCGACGACGCCGAGCGGCTCCCAGGTGGTGTAGACGAAATGATCGGGCCGCTCGATCGGCAGGACCGCGCCTTCGACCTTATCGGCCAGGCCGCCATAGTAGTAGAACCATTGCGGGATCGTCCGGAGCTGGATCAGCATCTCGTTGAGGAGCTTGCCGTTGTCGCGGACTTCCAGCTCCGCCAGCCGGGCGGCGTTCCCGGCGATCAGGTCGCCCACGCGCCTGAGCAGCGCGCCACGGGCCGTCGCGGACAGGCCCGCCCATTCCGGAGCCCTGAAGGCCGCAGCCGCGGCGTCGACGGCCGCATCGACATCGGCCTGGTCGCTGTCGGGAATCGCGCACCAATTCTCGTTGCGATAGGGATCGAGGCTCGGCAGCCATCGCCCGGATGCGGCCGGCACGCTTCGCCCGCCGATGATGTTCGTGAAATGCTCCATGATCGGCTCTCCTCATAATCCTGTGCGGGCAAGCGCGCGGCCTGCCGGCCCCCTGCTGCGGGGGCATGATGCCATCCTCCGCCGGCGTCGCCGGCGGCGCCTATTCGGGGATGCAGAGCTTGAGCACGTCCCAGGATTTGCGGATCAGATCCTGGGTCACCCTGTGCGCTTCCTCGGAATTGCCCCGCCGGATCGCCTCGGCGATGGCGCGGCTGCCTTCCAGCGAGGTTCCCATCAACTGGGGAAAGTTCCGATAGGCGAAGAAACGATAGCGCAGGCTTTGCTTGTCGATCCCGTTCAGCAAACGGCGCAGCGTGGCATTGTCCGCGGCGATGTGGATGGCGCCGGTAAAGGCCACGTTGGCCTCGAAATAGCGGGCGACATCGGAGCGCTCGAAGGCTTTCTTCAGTTCGACGAGCGCGCGGTCGAGCAGGCGCTGGGCCGGCGGGCGGATGTTCTTCGCCGCCTCGCTCGCGGCGATCGCCTCCAGCGACAGGCGGCAGAGATAGACCTCGTTGAGATCGCGGCGGTTCATCGCCGCGACGCGCGCGCCGCGCCGCTCGGTCTTGACGACGAGACCTTCCTGCTCCAGCAGCCGGATCGCATCGCGGACCGGAGAGCGGCTGACGTTGAAGCGCGCCGCGACATCATCCTCGATCATGCGCGAATTCGGCGCGATGCGCCCGACGATGATATCCGAGGTCAGGACCTCGGCGATGCGCCCCGGCGAAAGCGTGGGAGAAGCGGTATCGGTCATCGCTGCCCTGTCCGAGAAAGTCGGTTATCGGTCCGCGGCCATCGGATCGGTTCGATTCCAGTGAATATCGCGATGACCGCCGGGCCGCCAGTTCGGCGTGCCCGGCAGGCGGCGCCGCCTCCCGGCCGGGCCGCGGTTCAGATCTCGACCTTGTAGGTCAGCTTGATCTCGTCGCCGCACTCGCCCATCAGGCCCCAGGCGTGGCGGGGCTGCTCGGAGATGATGACGTCGACGTCGCGCGGCGCGAGGCCCGTGGCCGCCGGCACCCGCTGGTAGATCTCGCGCACCAGCGTCTTCAGCACGTCCTTGGAGCGGCCCTGGAAGGTTTCGATCTCGATGATCGTATAGCGTTCCGAGCGCTCGTGCTTGGGGTAGATGAAATCCGCCGCGTCCATCGGGAAGAAGCGCTGCAGGCGCCGCTCGGCCGGGAAGGAGAACGCGACCGAGATCGATTCGTTGACCGCGTCGGAGAGAGCATCGCGGATCGGCACGAGATGCTCGCGGATTCCATAGATCTTGGCTTGAGGCATGGTGTTGTCTCTTCAAAAGGCGACCGCGGTCGCGATGCTGGTCGAAAAGGGGCGCGCGGCCGGTCCTCGCAGGCCAGCCGCGCTCGAGGTCGTCAGTGGCCGGCGAACGCCTTGCAGGCGCGGTCCGCCGCGGCGAAGGTATCCGCAAGGTCGCGCTCGTCGTGCCGGATCGAGATGAAGCGCCGGTTGTTCGGCAGCACGAACAGCCCCTGCTTGATCATCTCGGCCTCGAACCGGGCGAGCTTGCCGGTATCGGTCGCGACGATGTCGCGCCAGTTCTGCGGCACCTTGTCGGTGAAGAGCATGTGCCACATCGGCCCCTCGCCGAAGACGAGAAGGCCCATCCGGTTGTCGTCGAAGACCTTCTGCAAGCCGGCGCGCAGCTTGTCGGCCATCGCGAAAACCCGGTCGTAGAGGCCGGGCTCCTCCAGGATGTCCATGGTCGCGAGCGCGGCCGCGCATCCGAGCGGATGGCCCTGGAGCGTCCCGTTCTGATAGACGTAGCCCGGCTTGCCCTTGTTGCTCGGATTGGCCTGGTCGAGGATATCGGCACGGCCGGCGACGGCCCCGACCGGAAGCCCGCCGCCGATGATCTTGCCGTAGGTGGCGAGATCGGGCGTGATGTCGAAATAGGCCTGCGCGCCGCCCAGCCCGTAACGGAAGCCGGTGACGACCTCGTCGAGGATCATGACGATGCCGTGCTTGCGGGTCAGGTCCCGGACGGCCTGCAGGAAGCCCGGCTTCGGCGAGATGATCCGCTGGATCGGCTCGATGATGACGGCCGCGATGTCATGGCCGTGCTCGGCCAGGATCGAGGCGAGCGTTTCCTCGTCGTTGAACGGCGCGACGAGCATGAGATCCTGCACGACCTCGGGGATGCCGGCGGTGTCGGGCAGGGGATTGGGGAAGTTGTTGAGCGTCTTCGGCGCGGTCGAAAGCTGCGCGTAATCGTGGACGCCGTGATAGGCGCCCTCGAACTTCAGGACCTTGGACCGGCCGGTGAAGGCACGCGACAGCCGGATCGCGTGGAAGGTCGAATCGGAGCCGGCGGTCGTGAAGCGGATGCGTTCGGCGCAGCGGATATGCGGCGTGACCCGCGCCGCGAGCTCGATCGCCTGCTCGTTGAGATAGGCGAAGAAATGCGTGCCGCGCTTGACCTGCTCGGTGACGGCTTCCTGGATGCGCGGATGCGCGTGGCCGACGAACATCGTGCCCGAGCCGAGCACATAGTCGATGTACTCGTTGCCGGACGCGTCCCAGAAGCGCGATCCGTCACCGCGGGCGAACACGAACTTCGCATCGCCGGGCAAGGCGTTGCCCCCGAGCGCCCCGCCGGGAAGCAGGCGCTCGGCCGTGGCGAATTCTCCCCGCTCGCGCTCGCTGAGGCGCCCGTGGCGCCCGATCGACGGAACGGCATCGGCTGACGTTGAGGCGGTAAGCATGGATATGATCCTTGACGATGGGCGGCGCGAAGTCGCGGCGCGTCCAAAAAAATATTGGTACACATTACGGATTGTCAACTATCATTGATAACAAAGGAAATTTTTGCTTCAGAGTACAAAAAATTTGAGATTGACGGGCTTTGGGCAGCCTTCCAGTTCCGGCATATCCGGGCTATCCATGGCGCGGCCAAGCCGGCGGTCGACCGGCTCGCCCGTGACCGGATAGCTGTAATTTTGCCGATTTTCATTGGCTTTTGGCGCTTCAGCGGGCCCGGTTCGGTGTCGCGCCCAGGGGCAGCTTCCCGGAGGCGAGCATCGCGGCAGCAGTATCATATCCGTAGTTTTGTATCCGAAATCAAAAAAAGCGGTTATATCACAAATGGGATTGACAGAATTTTATGTGTACGAATAGGCTCCACCCACCTGCTGCGGCGAGGCTGCGTCGTCGCGGGGCCCGGCGGCTCGCGAAGATGAGAACACGCCGCGTGACGGGTAGGGATCAAGCCGGCCGGATCGCGTTCCGGCGGTCTCGGAGAGAGGGCGACCCGCGGTCGCGGAAGGAACTGGCGCAATGGCAGAAGCTGAAACGACGATCGTCAGACGCACCGATGTCGCCACCAGCGCCGTCATTCGCGAGGCTTTGAATTCCGTCGTGCGCGAGATGCGGCGGGCGATGGTGCAATCCTCGTACAGCTCGATCATCTACGAGGGCTACGACTTCTCCTGCGTCCTGATCGACGGGCAGGGACGGCTCGTGGCGGAGTCCGGCGAGGACCATCCCTTCCACATCATCCCGGTCGCCGGCGCGGTGCAGGGCGCGCTCGCCATTCATGGCGCGATCGCGGAGAACGATATCCTGCTGCACAACGACCCCTATACGGGCGGAACGCATCTCAACGACGTCGCCGTGATCTGGCCTGTCCACCAGGATGGGGCGGCGCTGTTCTACGTCGTCATCCGCTCCCATTGGGGCGACATCGGTGGCATGACCCCCGGCTCGCTCAACGGTGCGGCGACGGACATCCTGCAGGAAGGGCTGCGCCTGAACTTCCTGAAGATCGATAAATCGGGCAAGTCGGAGATGCTGCGCATGATCTTCGACAACGTCCGCGCCACCGCCGAGGCTGCGTCCGACTTCCAGGCCGTGCTCGGCATCTGCCGGGTGGCGGAGCGGCGCCTGCGGGACCTCGCCGGCAAATACGGGACCGCGACGCTGCGCGACGCGCTCGAGGACATCCTGGACGGCGCGGAGCGCCGGATGCGGGACGCGGTGCGCCGCTTGCCGAAGGGGACCTTCCGGCACATCGGCTACATCGACGGCAACGCGTCCACGCCCCATCCGCTCGAGGTGCATGTCAAGCTGACCATCGCCGACGACCATGTCGAGGCGGATTTCACGGGCACGTCCGCCCAGGTCGCGGCGCCGCTCAATGCGGGGCCGGCGATCGCGCCGACATCGGTCATGACCGTCCTGAAGTCCTTCCTCGACCCTACCGGCCCGATCAATTCAGGCACATTGCGGGTGATTTCCGTCGTCGTTCCGCCCGGCACGATCGTCAATGCCGCCAGGCCCGCTCCCTGCGGCGGCCTCAACGAGGTCCGCTTCGGTTGCGACGCCGCGGTGATGGGCGCGCTCGGCCAGGCCGTTCCGGGCCGGATGACGGGCGATGTGCGCGGCACCTCCAACCACACCTATATCGGCGGGCACGATTTCATCTTCTACGAATACCCCTCGGGAGGCACCGGCGCCTGGTCCGAGCATGACGGCAACGTCGCCGTGCGCGCCTTCAACGAGGGCGAGAACGTCTCGATCCAGTCGACCGAGGTCGTCGAGCGCGTGTTCCCGCTGCGCGTCGTCAGGCAGGAAATCCGCCAGGACAGCGGCGGGCCCGGCCGGCACCGCGGCGGCTGCGGGCTCGTCCGCGAGATCGAGGTCATGACCGACCAGGCGAAGCTCTCCGTCCTGTCGGATCGCAACATCATCCCGCCCGCCGGCGTCAGCGGCGGCGAGTCCGGCGCGCCGAACCGCTACAGCGTGCGGCGCGACGGAAAAACCGTCGAGCCCAGCGACTTCCCCGGAAAGATCGCCAATTTCCCGCTGCGCCCCGGCGATGTCGTCGTCATGGAGAGCTCGGGTGGCGGCGGCTTCGGCAAGCCCACCGAGCGCCCGCCCGAGCGGTTGCGCGACGATCTCGCCGACGGCTATGTCACCGCGGCGACGCGCGATCGCTACGAGGTGGCGGCGCCGATGGCCGAGGCCTGCGTGTCGGCGGCGGTCGCGAGCGGCCAGTGCCGCATCGCCCGGGGGCTCGCCAGCGCGTCCGGCATCGGCCCCGGCGATCTGATCGAGCTCATCGCGACACAAGGGCCGGCCCGCCGCTACTGGGTCGCCGCGATCGACGACACGCTGGACGACGGATGGGTGTCGGTCGGCCCGGACGGCCGCGCGGGCCCGCAATCCCTTCGACGCCTTACGCCTGCACGGGTGCCTGCATGACCGTCCAATCCAGCGCCGCGCCGATCTATGTCGGCATCGATGTCGGCGGCACCTTCACGGACCTGACGATCTACACGCCATCTTCCGGGCAGACGCGCGCGGTGAAGGTGCCTTCCAACCGCGCCAGGCCGGACGAGGCCGTCCTCGCCGGGCTGGAGAAGGCGGAGGTCGCGGGCGAGGCCGTCAAGCTCATCGTTCACGGCACGACCGTGGCAACCAACGCGCTGCTGGAGCGGCGTGGCGCCCAGGCCGCTTTCGTGACGACCGAGGGCTTTCGCGACGTCCTCGAGCTCGGCCGCACGACGCGGCTGGTACCGAACAGCCTCTACGATCCCTTCTTCGAGCGCCCGCAGCCCCTGATCCGCCGGCGTAACCGGCGAACGGTCCGCGAGCGCATCGAGGCGGACGGGCGGGTCTCGGCTCCGCTCGACGAGGCTGCGCTCGACGCGCTCGGCGCCGCGCTCGCCGCCGAGGGCAACGAGGCGGTGGTCGTCGGCTTCGTCAACAGCTACCTGAACCCGGAGCACGAGCGCCGCGCCGGGGAAATCCTCAGCCATCACTTCCCGCATGTGACGATCTCGACGGGAATCGTGAACGAGATCCGCGAGTTCGAGCGTTTCTCGGCCGCCGCGATCAACGGCTATGTGATGCCGGTGATGGCGAGCTATATCGGCCGGCTGACCGGCGCGGTCCGGGAGAGATATCCGGCCTCGGGCTTCTATACCGTCGCCTCCCATGGCGGGCTGCTCTCCACCGCCTCGGCCACGACCCAGCCCGTGAAGACCGTGCTGTCGGGACCGGCCGCGGGCATCGCGGCGACGGTGCATCTCGCCCGCACGATCGATACGCCCAATCTCATCACCTACGACATGGGCGGGACCTCGACCGATGTGGCGCTGGTCGCGGATGCGGCGTTTCCGCTCAAGCGCGAGACGCTCCTCGACGGGCTGATCATCCGGCTGCCGCAGCTCGACATCCATACGGTCGGGGCCGGCGGCGGCTCGATCGCCTCCGTCGACGCCGGCGGCAGCCTGCTGGTCGGGCCGGAAAGCGCGGGCGCGGTGCCGGGGCCGGCGGCCTATGGCAAGGGCGGCACCCGCGCGACGGTGACCGACGCGAACGTGGTGCTGCGGCGGCTCGGCGCTTCGCAGGAGATGGGGCGCTCCCTGCGGATCGATGCCGAGAAGGCCGAGGCCGTCGTCCGGCCGATCGCCGAGGCGCTGGGAATCGGCACGGTCGAGGCTGCCGAGGCGATCCTGCGGCTGGCCGTCGCCAAGATGGCGGCGGCGGTCCACGAGATCTCGGTGGCGCGCGGCTTCGATCCCCGCGAGTTCTCGCTGCTCGCCTATGGCGGCGCCGGTCCTCTGCATGCCGCATTGGTGGCGCAGGAGGTTGGCATTCCCAGCGTGATCGTGCCGCCGGCGCCCGGCGCGTTTTCAGCCTTCGGGGCGCTCTGCTCGGCTCTGGCCAAGGACCGCTCGATCACGCTGCTGGGCCCGCTGGACGATGGCAGGCTCACGGAGATCCGCAGGCATTTCAAGGCCATGGCGGTCGCGATCGCGGAGGAGTTCACCGCCGAAGGCGCCGATGTCGGTGCTATCGCTCATGAGTATCAGTTCGATCTGCGCTATAACGGGCAGGCGCATGAGCTGACCGTTTCCTGCGAAGCCGGCGCGGACGCGTCTTCGATCGTCGCCGCGTTCGAGGCCGCCTTCGAGCGCCAGTTCGGTCGCAGGGACAGCGAACGGGGCGTGCAGGTGGTGAACATCCGCCTCATCGGGCGCATTCCGATCGAGACGCCGAGCTGGAAGGTGGCCGGCGGCGGCGGTGGCAAGGCTTCGTCCCGGCAGGTCGCCGTCGATGGCCGGTTCGTCGCATGCCCCGTCTGGCAGCGGGACGAACTCGACGGCGCCGAGGCGGTGAACGGCCCCGCGGTGATCGAGGAAATGTCGGCCACGACCTATGTGCCGCCGGGCTGGCAGGCGCGTGTCGGCGCGATCGGGCAGCTGACGCTGACGCGGCTCCAGGAGAACGCCGCCGCGCGATAATCGCTCAACGACGATGCAACAACGAGAGGGGACAACAATGAATCCGAAGATAGAAAGACGCACGTTTCTGGTCGGCGGTGTCGCGACCGCCTCGCTGGGGCTCTCCGGCGCGCTTTCGGGCGCCGATGCGCAGGCCGAGAAGGTCCTGCGCATCGCTATGACGGCCAGCGACATTCCGCTGACGGCGGGCGGGCCGGACAACGGCTTCGAAGGGTTTCGCTTCACCGGCTACACGATCTACGACGCGCTGATCAACTGGGACCTGCGCCCCTCCGACAAGCCGGCGGCGCTGGCGCCGGGGCTTGCGACATCCTGGACCGCCGATCCGGCGGACCGCAAGCGCTGGACGCTGAAGCTGCGCCAGGGCGTCAAGTTCCATGACGGCTCAACCTTCGACGCCGACGCCGTGATCTGGAACATCGTCAAGCTCTTCGACGACAAGGCGCCCCATTACGACCAGCGCGCCTCCGCCCAGATCAAGAGCCGGGTCGGCTCGCTGGCGTCCTGGAAGAAGATCGACGACAGCACGGTCGAGCTCACCACCCGGTCGGAAGACGCATTCTTCCCCTACCAGCTGACGTTCCTGCTGATCTCCAGCCCGGCCCAGTTCGAGAAGCTCGGCCGCGACTGGCAGGCTTTCGCCGCGCAGCCCTCCGGAACCGGGCCGTTCAAGCTGGAGCGCCTCCAGCAACGCGAGCGCGCCGAGCTGGTGGCGAACCGCGAGTATTGGGATGCGGCGCGGCGGCCGAAGGTGGATCGCATCATCCTGCGCCCGATCCCCGAGGCCTCCGCCCGCACCGCGGCCCTGCTCGCCGGGCAGGTCGACTGGATCGAGGCCGTCGCGCCGGACCAGGCGGCGCAGATCGCCGCATCGGGCGCGCGGGTCGAGACCAACGACTATCCCCATGGCTGGAACTACATGCTGAGCTACCAGCCGGATTCGCCCTTCAAGGACATTCGCGTCCGCAAGGCGATCAATCTCGCGATCGACCGCGAGGGCCTGAAGCAGGTGCTCAACGGCTTCATGAAGCCGGCCGTCGGGATGGTGCAGCCGAACGATCCCTGGTTCGGCAAGCCCGGCTTCAAGATCACGCATGATCCGGCCCAGGCCAGGAAGCTCCTGGCCGAGGCCGGTTACGGGCCGACCAATCCGCTGACGTTCCGCGTCATCGTCTCGACGAGCGGCTCGGGGCAGATGCAGCCCCTGCTGATGAACGAGTTCATCCAGCAGAACCTCGCCGATGTCGGGGTGAAGCTGGAGCTGGAGGTGATGGAGTGGGGCACCCTGCTCGCCCGCTGGCGGGCGGGCGCGATCTCGCCGCAGAACAAGGGGCTGCCGGCCCTGAACGTCAGCGCCGGCCTGTTCGATCCGTTCAGCGCCTTCGTCCGCTATTTCGACAGCGTCTACGCCGCTCCGAACGGCTTCAACTGGGGCGGCTGGTCCAACCCCGACTACGACGCGCTCATCGGCAAGGCGAGGACGACCTTCGACATCGCCGAGCAGAACCGGCTTCTGGGCGAAATCCATAGCCGCGCCGTCGACGATGCGCTGTTCGTCTGGATCGCGCACGACGTCAATCCGCGTGGATTGTCCAAACGCGTGAAGCCCTTCGTGCCCGCCAACAGCTGGTACGTCGACCTCACCGCGATCGAACTGTCCTGAGGGGACGGCCCGCGGCAGGACCGTGCGCCCGCGCGAGGCGCCGGACCTGCCTGGGCCGATGCGGTCATGCTGCTATTCATCGTGAAGCGGGTGCTGGCCGTCATGCCCGTGGTGCTCGGGGTCAGCGTAATCTGCTTTCTGCTCGTCCATATCGCGCCCGGCGATCCGCTCAGCGCCGTCCTGCCGCTCGACGCATCGCAGCAGATGGCGAGCGAGATGAGCGCGCTCTACGGCTTCGATCAGCCGCTCGTGGTCCAGTATGGCCGCTGGCTGCTGAGGGCCTTGCAGGGCGATCTCGGCGTCTCGATCGCCACCGGCCGGCCGGTGCTGGCGGAGGTCGGCGCGGCCGTCGTCAACAGCATGATCCTGGCTTCGGCGGCCACGCTGATCGGCTTCACCCTCGGCTGCGTGTTCGGCTTCATCGGCGGCTATCACCGGGGCACCGTCTTCGACCGCCTGTCCTCGATCGCTTCCGTGCTGGGCGTCAGCGTGCCGAACTACTGGCTCGGCATGGTGCTGGTCATCGTCTTCTCGGCGCTGCTCGGCTGGCTGCCGCCGACCGGGGCAGGCCCCGACGGCGGCGCGACATGGCGGCCCGATTTCGAGCATCTCAAATATCTGCTGATGCCGGCGCTGACGATGGCCGCGATCCCGATGGGCATCGTCGCACGCACGGTGCGCGCGCTGGTCGGCGACATCCTCTCCCAGGATTTCGTCATGGCGCTGCGCGCAAAGGGCATGCGCGAAACGGCGGTGCTGGCGCATGTGATCAAGAATGCCGCCCCCACCGCGCTGGCGGTGATGGGCATCCAGTTCGGCTATCTGCTCGGCGGCTCGATCCTGATCGAGACGGTGTTCGCCTGGCCCGGCAGCGGGCTTCTGCTCAACACCTCGATCTTCCAGCGCGACCTGCCCCTGCTGCAAGGCTCGATCCTCGTGCTCGCGCTGTTCTTCGTGTTCCTGAACCTGATCGTCGACGTGGTCCAGACCCTGATCGACCCGCGCATCAGGAGGTTTTGATGGACGCGACGCACGGCATCGAAGCCCCGCAGGCTCTGCCACAGGCGCTCCCGGCCTCCGGCTACTGGCGCGGTGTCGGCCGGCGGCTCCTGCGCAATCCGACGGCGATGGCGGCGGCGTTCATCCTGCTGGCGATCGTCGTGCTCGCGCTCGCCGCGCCGTGGATCGCGCCGGCGGACCCCTATCGCGGCTCCATGCTGCGGCGCCTTCGTCCCGTCGGCGACGCCGTCTACCTGCTCGGATCGGACGAGCTCGGCCGCGACATGCTGACCAGGCTGCTTTATGGCGGGCGCCTCTCGCTCCTGATCGGCGTCACGCCCGTCGTCTTCGCCTTCGTCATCGGCTCGGTCATCGGCATCGCGGCGGGCTATGTCGGCGGCTGGTTCAATGCCGTCGTCATGCGCATGATCGACGTGCTGTTCGCCTTCCCGTCCGTGCTGCTGGCGGTGGCGCTGTCGGGCGCGCTCGGCGCCGGGATGCTGAACTCGATCGTCGCGCTGACCTGCGTGTTCTTTCCGCAGATCGCGCGCGTCGCCGAGAGCGTCACCACGCAGATCCGCCATCGCGACTACATCGACGCCGCGCGCATGTCCGGCGCCTCCGCGCTCACCATCGTGCGCGTCCAGATCCTCGGCAACGTGCTCGGCCCGATCTTCGTCTACGCGACCAGCCTGCTCAGCGTCTCGATGATCCTGGCTTCGGGGCTGTCGTTCCTGGGCCTTGGGGTGCGTCCGCCCGAGCCGGAATGGGGGCTGATGCTGAACGCGTTGCGCAATTCCCTCTATGTCAATCCGCTGGTCGCGGCCTTGCCCGGCATTGCGATCTTCACCGTCTCGCTGTCGTTCAACATCTTTTCCGACGGGCTGCGCGCCGCCATGGAGGTGAAGGAATGAGCGCCTTACAGCACGCCTCGGCGAGCCCGGCGCCCGCGCTGATGCGTGTCCGCGCGCTGGTGAGGCATTTTCCGGGCAAGCGGCAGATCGGTAAGGAGGCCATGCCGGTCAGGGCGGTGGACGGTGTCGATTTCGATCTGTTCAAGGGCGAGACGCTCGGGATCGTCGGCGAGTCCGGCTGCGGCAAATCGACGACCGCGCGCCTGATCATGGGGCTCGACCGGCCGAACGCGGGCTCGATCGATTTCGAGGGCCGCGTGCTGGGCAGCCCGGAGCTGCCGCTGCGCCGCTATTGGCGCGATGCGCAGATGGTCTTCCAGGACAGCTATTCCTCCCTGAACCCGCGCATGACGATCGAGTCCTCGCTGACCTTCGCCCCGCGCGCGCAGGGGGTGAGCGCCCGCATCGCTACCGAGAAGGCGCATGCGCTGCTGCACCGTGTCGGGCTGGAGCCGTCGCGTTTCGCCGCGCGCTATCCCCATGAGCTCTCGGGCGGCCAGCGCCAGCGGGTCAACATCGCACGCGCGATCATCATCGAGCCGAAGCTCATCGTCCTGGACGAGGCGGTGTCGGCGCTGGACAAGTCGGTCGAAGCGCAGATCCTCAACCTGCTGCTCGACCTGAAGCAGGAATTCGGGCTGACCTATGTCTTCATCAGCCACGACCTCAACGTCGTCCGCTTCATCTGTGACCGGGTTCTGGTGATGTATCTGGGGCGCGTGTGCGAGGCTGGATCGGCCGCGCGCGTGCTGGGCGCCCCCGCCCACCCTTACGCCGAAGCGCTGCTCGCCTCGATGCCGTCGCTCGATCCGCGGCACCGCACGAGCAAGGCCCCGCTCGCCGGCGACCCGCCGAGCCCGATCGCGCCGCCGCCGGGGTGCCGCTTCAACCCCCGCTGCAGCCTGGCCGAGGAGCCGTGCCGGCGCGATGTGCCGCAACTCGAACCGGTGGCGGCCCAGCACGACGTCGCCTGTCTCGCGCGGCAGGCCGGATCGGGCCACTCGCTGGCGCAGGAAAGGGTCGGCGCATGAATGAGGCCTCCACCTCGCCGGCCGTGGCGATCAGCGGGCTGACGGTGACCTTCGCCAGGCGCATCGGCGCGGTGCGGGGCGTCGACCTCACCCTGAACCGCGGCGAGGCCGTGGCGCTGATCGGCGAATCCGGCTCCGGCAAGAGCGTCACGCTGCGCGCGATCATGAGGCTGAACTCCGAACGCGCCGCCGCGACGACAGGCGTGATCGAGGTCTATGGCCGCGACGTCCTGAGGATGTCGAAGCGCGAGCTCTCGGATTTCCGGGGCGGGGAAGTCGCCATGATCTTCCAGGACCCGGCGCTCGCCCTCGATCCGGTCTACACCGTCGGCGAGCAGATCATCGAAGCGATCAGGCGCCACGAGCCGATGAGCCGCGCCAAGGCGCGCCTGCGCGCGCTGGAGATGCTGGAGCGCGTCCGCATTCCCAGCCCGGCCCAGCGCCTCGACGCCTATCCGCACGAGATGTCCGGCGGCATGCGGCAACGCGCGATGATCGCGCTCGCCCTGTCATGCCGGCCACGGGTCCTGCTGGCGGACGAACCGACCACGGCCCTGGATGCCACCGTGCAGATCCAGGTGCTGCTTCTGTTGCGCGATCTTCAGAAGGAACTCGGCCTCGCGACGGTGTTCGTCACCCATGATCTCGGGGCCGCGGTCGAGGTCGCGGATCGGATTGCGGTGATGTATGCCGGGCGCATCGTCGAACGTGGCACCGCCGAAGAGGTCATCCTGGCGCCGCGGCACCCCTATACGATCGGATTGCTGCGCAGCCGTGCCGATGGCGCCTTCAACAAGGGCGCGCGCCTGACGGCGATCCCCGGCAGCCCGCCGGACCTGTCGAACACGATCACCGGCTGCGCCTTCGCGCCGCGCTGCTGGCTGGCGGCCGAGCGCTGTCGCCGCGAGCAGCCACCGCCTCTGCCATCCGCCGGGGGGCATGATGCGGCATGCTGGCGCGCCGAGGAGGCGGCCGCGAGCTACCGCGAAACGGCGGATGCCGCCAGCTGAGCGGCGGTCCGGCTGTCGCCTTGTCCCGTGCGGACCGTCGGCACCACGTGCGCCGGGATAAATGGCCGCCGGCGCGGAGCCCTTACAGATTGTACTGTTCGCGGGCGTAGACGCCGAGGCCGACGGCATCGAGCCGGCTTAGCGGAGCCAGGAATGTTACCTGGATGACGCCTGGCGCCCGGCCGATCTCGATCGCGCCGTTCACTGTCGCGCGGTTGCGTATCTCCGGCACGGTCATGCCCAGCAGCTTCGCTGCTCGCTCGAGGCCGTTGTCGATCGCCGCGTTCATGTTGGCCGCGGTGCCGACGACCGAGATGGGTGCCAGCTCCTCCACCGCCTCCATGCCCCAGCTGCGCGCCAGCCGCTCGGCGCGGGCGCGCTCGTCGGACGTGAAGGGGCGCGCAAGCGGCGGAAGATCCTCCGGCAGCGGGAACAACACCGGGCCGTCGATGGGATAATTCTTCACCACCTCGACCTGAAGGGTGACGCTTCCCGCGACGTCCATGGTGTGGCCGGCGATCTCGCCGTCGCCTTGGGCGGCGTGCATGTCGCCCATGTAGACGCCGGCGCCCTTCACCTTCACCGGAGCGACCAGGATCGCGCCCGGGCGTACCGCGTCGATGTCCATGTGACCGTCGGTCTTGTGCATGGCAAGCTGCTCGGCGGTCATGGCGTATGAATGCGGCGCGCCGATGAGGAAGGCTCCGAAGTCGCCGGCATTGTGCGAATCCGGCATCGGGTGTGACGGCGTCGTGCCGAGCTGGCCGAGGAAGGGACGCATGCGCACCATCACGCCGGGCATGTCGGACGGCGCGAAGGCGAGGATCGGATGCTGCACGGATGCGTCGGGCAGGGCCGCGTAGTGATGGGCGTTGCGGGCGATCTTCTCCGCTGCCTCCTTCGGGACGGTGACGCCGACGCGGCGCGTGTCGTCGAAGACGACGGTATAGCCGTGGACGATCTCGAAGGGCTTTACCGCGTTGCCACATTTGTCGCACTTCACCGCGTCCTGGCCGATCCCCTCCAGATGCGTCTCGGGCCAGACCTCGTCGCAGGTGGGACACCGTGCGGCGACGTAGGGGTCGCCGAGGCAGAAGCCCGCCGGCGAGGAATCATGGCCCGAGGCGGTGGCGATCGCCGTCACGGTGATGTCGCGGATGCGCATCGCGATGCCGTCGCCTGGCTCCGCGCCATCGACATAGACCGGCTGGGTGACCTCGTGGCCGCCGCGCAGGCGCGGGGTGATCATCGGCCCCCAGCAGCCGGGGGCGGTGTTGGCGATGATGGTGCCGCCGTTCTCGACCGGCCCCAGCATCGGCGCCGCGGGGTCGAGGACGCTGTTCGTGAAGCCTTGGACGACGACGCTGCGCTGCGGCGCACCGGAGATCGCTGCCTGCTTGTTCATGTCTGGCCTCCCTCCATGATCCTTCGCTGGCCGTCGCTTCCGTGGCGGAATGCTTCTGCCGCCCGCGAGGCACATGATCCGGCAACCGCCGGAGGTTAGGACATCATGCCGTGGGTGACCAGTGCCAGCGGCTGGTTCGCCCCGTGCCGGGCTATGACGAGCCATGCACGAACGCGGTAGCTGTCGTTCACATCCGATCGCGCGCGATTGACAAAAATCCTATGGCTGCGATGTTCTTTCCCTGTTCGCAATGTTCGGGGAGACGCTTCGTGCGGGCGGCGATGGGTGCCGTACGACAGCTGGAACCAGCTGTGCCCATGACGGTACCAAGGCAGATCTGCCTGCCCGATGATCTCCGCCTTGTGGCGCCCAAGCGTTCCAATTGCATGGCATCGCCGCAGCGCTGGAAATCCGGGCTCCCGTCGGCTGAGATTGCTGACCGGGGAGGCGACAATCTCTCAAGCCCGGAGATTGGGCGGAAGCCCCCTGCTTCGCGCCCATTTCGCAGGCTCTGTCCTGTCACGCCCTCATGTCGCCCTCAGGCAGAGGCGCCACGCGTCCCATCTGTCCCGTTTTCCTGAACCGCTCGCATTCTACGCGGTTGCGCCTTCGACGATCTCGTAGCCGATATCGATCGTCACCTTCTCGGCGGGGCGCTCGCGACTTGCGAGCAATTTCTCGACGATGAGCTTGCCGGCAAGGAATCGCTGGGACCGCACGGTCGAAAGCGGCATGGGAAGCGCCTGGCCGATCTCCAATCCGCTGAAGCCGAAAAGGGCAAGTTGCTCCTTGGGCCTGATGCCCTTTTCGAGGCAATAGAAGAAACCGCCGACCGCCATGTCGTCATTGGAAAACACGACCGCGTCGAGGCCGGGGTGCTCGGTCAGGAGCAACGCGAGCAGGTCTCGTCCGGCGGTCGTCGAGGTCGGGACGTCGAAGCGGCGTTCGGCCGGCGGCGGAAGCCCTGAATCCCGCAGCGCCGCGCACAGCCCCTCATAGCGCGCGCGAGCGCGGTCGTCTGCCTCCAGATCATGCCCGACATAGCCGAGCCGGCGATAGCCGCGCTGAAGCAAATGCCGGCCGGAATCGTAGCCGGCCTGCCGGTGCGACATGCCGACGGCGACATCGATGGCCTCGCCGTCGATATCCATCAGTTCGCCGACGCGAAACCGCCCCTTCTCGAGATAGCCGCGTGCTGCCGGCGTGTGATGCAGGCCGACGACGATGATCGCGGCCGGTTGCCATTCCAGGAAGGAGCGGACGATCCGCGCTTCGGCTTCGCGGTCATAGTCCGTCACGCCGATGACCGCCTGAAACGGGGTGCCCGAGAGGGCCGAGTGAATGCCGTTGAGGACTTCCGCGAACACGATGTTCGAGAGCGAGGGAAGCACGACGCTGATCAGGGTCGAGCCGGCGGAGGCGAGGCTTCCGGCCGCGCGATTGGGGATATAGCCAAGCTGCTGGATCGCCGAAAGCACACGCAGCCGGGTCGCCTCCGCGATGGGCTGGCGATTGCGCACGACGCGCGAGGCGGTGATCTCGCTGACATTCGCCAGACGGGCGACGTCGGCGAGCGTCGGCGTGTCGGCCCGCAAAAATGCATTGCGTTTTTCGTTCATGAAGAGCGTCTCGATCCCCGGATTCTAATTATGACAGCGGTAACATATTCCGCTTGATCCGTACTAGCGACTATGGTTCAACTCTTGTGCTAGCGCTGTCACAGAACAAAAGCGCGGCACGGAGGAAGCCTGATGTCGGACTGCGCGATCAGCTTCGCGACCATCGAACCGTCTGCGCAGGGGCGGGCGAGGCCTGCCGCGAAAGGGCCCGCGGCATCCCGCGAGATCCGCCTTGTCTGCGCGCGGATGCGCGTCTCGGCGATGATGCGTTGCTGCCGGTCTTCGCGCATGAAGGCGGTACGGTGAACGTCGCTCCTCAAGCAAGGGCCGCTACCGCAGGCGGGACCGCGAGGTTCGTCGACACCTCCGGCCATGCATGCATCGGCTATGCGGTCGGCCATGGCATCGGCGTCATCACCCTGAACAACCCGCCGGTGAATGCGCTGGCGGTCAATAACGGGATGGTTCAGCGCCTCTATGACGTCTTTGCCGAGGGCAGCCGGGACCCGGAGGTCCAGGCTTTCGCCTTGATCGGGAACGGAGCGAATTTCTGCGGCGGCGCCGAAATCACCGAATTCGGAACGCCCTATGCCGAGGGACAGGCGGATGTGCCGGCGCTCCTTCCGTTCATGGATACGCTGACCAAGCCGATCGTGGCCGGCCTGCATGGCGCCACAATGGGCGGCGGCCTGGAAATCGCACTCGCCTGTCATTACCGCATTGCGCTAGCCGGCACACGCCTGGCTCTGCCCGAGGTGAAGCTCGGCATCCTGCCGGGGGCCGGCGGGGCGCCCCGCGTCACCCGTCTCATCGGTGTCGAACGTGCGCTTGACTTCCTGGCGTTCGGCGAGCCGGTTTCCGCTGAAGAAGTCTTGGCTATCGGTCTCGTCGACGAGGTCGCGGCCGATGACATTCGCAACGCGACGCTCGCTTATGCGCGCCGGCTGATCGAGGCGGGGACGGGCATCCGGCGCACCAGCGAGATCGCGGTCGCTTTCGAGCGCCAGGCGGTCGATGTCTTCGCCTCGGCGCGCCGTCGCGTCGCCAAGGCCACGCAGTATAGCCCGGCTCCGCTTGCGCTGGTGGATTGCGTCGAGGCGACGGCGGTCCTGCCCTTTGCGGAGAGCGTGAAATTCGAAGCGAGGGTGTTCGATTTTCTGGTCACGACGCCGGCGTCGCGCGCCCTGCGGCGCATCTTCTTCGCCGAGCGCAAGGCGGCGCGGCCGCCGCAGTTCGCCGGAAACGCCAAACCCGCGAGAATCAGCCGGGTCGCCATCGCAGGCGCGGATTCGTCGGCCGCCGATCTCGCGGCGAGCTTCGCAGCCGCCGGCGTCGCGACGCTCATCTTCGACGAGGACGCGACCCGTCTGGAGCAATGCCTCGCGGTCATCCGCGAGAGCCATGCCGCCGCATTGGCTTCGGGCGCGCTGTCGCCGTCGACGGTCGATCAGTGCATGGCGCTCATCCGCACGAATACCTCGCCGGAAACGCTTGCGGAAGCGGGCCTCGTCATTGCGTCGGTCCCCGGCGACATGGCCTCGGCGGTCGAGACCTTCCGGATGTTGGACCGGGTTATGAAGCCGGATGCCCTTCTCGCCGCCAATACGGCCTCGCTCGATATCGGCGCGCTTGCGGCCGCGACCGCGAGGCCGCAGGCGGTCGTCGCGATGCGCTTTTCAGGGTCTGGCCGCGAGGCGAAGCTGGCCGAGATTTCGGCAGGCGAGACCTGCGTCCCTGAAACGCTGCTGACCGCCGCGGCTTTCTGCAAGCGCGTCGGCAAGGCGCCAGTGATGGTCGGAACGGGCCACGGCCTGATCGGCGAGCGCATGGCGGATGCCTTTCGGCAGGAAGCTTTTCGGCTCGCAGAGGAAGGCGCAGACCCGCAGCGCATCGACGAAGCGATGCGGGATTTCGGCTTCCCGGCGGGGCCGTTCGAAAAGGCGGGCTCCAGCGGGACCGACACCGGCCGGCCAAGATCGCACGAAGCCGTCGGCGCGCGCCGCGCCCCGTCCGGCCCGGAGATCGTCGAGCGGCTGATCTACAGGCTGATCAACGAGGGCTCCCGTCTTCTCGAAAGCGGCGTCGCGCGGCAGGCGAGCGACATCGATGTCGTTCAGGTGCTGGGCTATGGCTTTCCGCGCCATCGCGGCGGCCCGATGTGTCTGGCCGAGGAGGTGGGGCTCGCGCGGGTCCTGGCCAGCATAAGAGAGTTCCACCGCGATCACGGCGAGGCCTGGGCGCCGGCGCCGCTCCTGGTCGAGCGAGCCCTGTCAGGGGGCGGCTTCGATGCGTGAACCGATCGCGCTTCACCCATTTTCCCGCACCGCTGCCCCTGCGCATCGCGGCGAAACCCCGATCATCGCCATCCCTTCTGGAGTTCATCAATGACGGATGCAGTAATTGTCAGCACGGCGCGCACGCCGCTCGCGAAAAGCTGGAAGGGCGCCTTCAACATGACGCATGGCGCAACGCTGGGCGCCCATGCGGTGAAGGCCGCCGTGGCGCGCGCCGGCATCGGCGCCGAGGAGGTCTATGACGTCGTCATCGGCTGCGCCAATCCCGAAGGCGCGACCGGCTTCAACATCGCGCGCCAGATCGCGATCCGCGCCGGCCTGCCGGTGAGCGTCGCGGCCATGACGGTCAATCGCTTCTGCTCCTCGGGCCTGCAGGCGGTCGCGCTCGCGGCGCAGCGCATCATCGCGGGTGAGGGCGATATCATCGTGGCCGGCGGCGTCGAATCGATCTCCTGCGTCCAGAACGAGATGAACCAGCACATGGCGCAGGAGGACTGGATCGCGGAGCACAAGCCCGAGGTCTACTGGAACATGATCCAGACCGCCGAGACCGTCGCCAGCCGCTACGGCATCTCGCGCGAGCGCCAGGACGAGTTCGGCGTTGCCAGCCAGCTCAAGGCGGCAAAGGCGCGCGACGAGGGCAAGTTCGACGACGAGATCGTGCCGATGGCGACGCGCATGAGGGTCGTCGACAGAAACACCGGGCAGGCGGCGGTCAAAGATGTCCTCATCTCGCAGGATGAAGGCATCCGGCCCGATACGACCTATGAGGGCGTCTCAAATATCCGCACCGTGGTCGAGGGCGGCGTCGTTTCCGCCGGCAATGCCAGCCAGTTCTCCGATGGCGGCTCGGCGCAGGTCCTCATGAGCGACAAGGCCGCGGCCGCACGCGGGCTCGAGCCGATGGGAATTTTCCGGGGCTTCGCCGTCGGCGGCTGCGAGCCGGACGAAATGGGCATCGGACCGGTCGTGGCCATACCCAAGCTGCTGAAGCAGACCGGCAAGACCGTGAGCGACATCGGGCTCTGGGAGCTGAACGAGGCTTTCGCGGTCCAGGTAATCTACTGCCGCGACACGATCGGCATCCCGAACGACAGCCTCAACGTGAACGGCGGCGCCATCGCGGTCGGCCATCCCTATGGCGTGACCGGCAGCCGGCTGGTCGGCCATGCCCTCATCGAAGGCAAGCGTCGCGGTGTCAAATACGTGGTGGTGACCATGTGCATCGGCGCCGGCATGGGCGCTGCGGGCCTGTTCGAGGTCGTCTGAAGGGAAGCCGGTCGATGCGTGCGCTTGATGGCGTCAAGGTTCTGGAACTATCGCACTATATCGCAGGCCCGTTCGCCTGCCAGTTGCTGGCAGATCTCGGCGCCGACGTCGTGAAGGTCGAGCCCCCGGCCGGAGAGGCGGGGCGGCGCGCCCCGCCCTTCACCGAGGACGGCGAGAGCCTCTATTTCGCGACATTCAACCACAACAAGCGCACGCTCAGCCTCGACCTTCGCGGTCCCGAGGCGGAGCGGGTCCTGCCCGCTTTGATCCGGTGGGCGGATGTCATCATCACCAATTTCGCGAATGATGTGCCGGATCGGCTGAATTTCGGCTGGGACAAGGTCGAGGCGCTCAATCCGCGCGCGATCCTGATCCACATCACCGGCTTCGGCTCATGGAGCCCGATCGGGGCCTTCCCCGCCTTCGATCCGGTGATCCAGGCGATGAGCGGTTTCGCCGACATGGTCGGAGATCCCGCGGGGCCGCCCTTCGTCAGCAACATTCTGTTTGGCGACATCATCACCGCGCATCAGTCCGCCGCGGCGGCGATGGCGGCCCTGCATCTGCGCGAGCGCACCGGCAAGGGCTCCTTCATCGAGGTCAGCATGCTGCGGTCGCTCGCGCCGCTGCTCGGCGACTATGTCGCGCAGTCGACGACGCTCGGACAACGTCCGACCCGCGTCGGCAATCGCCAGACGAGGCGCTTCATCAATGCTTTCCAGACCGCCGACGGCCATCTCGTCGTGGCGCCGATCACACCCGATCAGTGGAAGAGCTTCTGCGACGTGATCGGCCGGCCGGAATGGGGGGCGCCCGAGGTCACATCGAACCGCATCAACGTCACCGACGAGGCCCTGAGGCGCGATCTCGAGAATTCGACGAGCGCCTGGATGAAGCGGCGCACCTCCGACGAGGCCGCGGCGACGCTTCGCGCGGCCGGTGTTCCCTGTGGCCCGATGTGGAGCATTTCCGAGTTGCCGAGAGCCAACGAGACCTTCGATCTGCGCATGCTCGGTCAAGCGCAGCTCATCAACGGAACCGAGGTGACCATTCCCGGCTCGCCGTTTGAATTGCGCAGCGCCGCCGCCGCGCCGCGCCCGGACAACAAGGTGCCTGCCGTCGGAAACCACTCAGCGGCGATTCTCAAGGAGATCGGCGTCGCCTGATCCGACAGGCGATGAAACAGGATTTTGGGCCGGCGTCCCAGGCGGAGACCGGCATCGCATCAAGCCCGGCGTGACCTCGGCGATCGGTCGGGTCCGGGCCTTTGGAGAGCGGCGATCCGGGGATCGTCGCGTTCCGGGAAAACCAGGAAACAGGAATGTCCAGCGAACTCGTCACATATGAATCCCAGGACGGCGTGGCCGTGATCACGCTTTCGCGGCCGGAGAAGCTCAACGCCTTCAATCCCGCTCTCGCGCTCGCGCTCGAGGCGGCATGGAAACGCCTCGCCGCGAGCGACGACAGGGTCGCCGTTCTCACGGGGGCAGGCTCCAAGGCCTTCACGGCCGGCGCCGATCTCAAGGACCCTCCGCTCGTCACCGGCTATGGCTATGTTCCGAATATCGGCGTCGAGGTCGATAAGCCCATCATCGCCGCGGTGCGCGGCTGGTGCATCGGCGTCGGCGTGGTGCTGGTCCAGCAGGCCGATCTCTGCGTCGCCAGCGACACCACCTTCTTCCGCTACCCGGAGGGCCGGATCGGCGTCGGCCGCGGCTTGCTGGGCGGTCTCGCCGCACGCATTCCGCACAAGATCGCCGTCGAGTTGATGATGCTCGGACAGGACGTCTCCGCCGAGCGCATGCTGCAATATGGCTTCGTCAACAGCGTGACGCCCAGCGAGGACGTGCTGCCGACGGCGATGGAATGGGCCAGGATCCTCGCCGAGCAGGATGGCAGCGTTACCCGCTACTTCAAGCAGAGCCTCCTGGCCGTGCTGCCCAAGAGCCCCGGAGAGGTGGCGGAACGGACGCGCTGGATCAACGACCAGCTCCCGGGCAACCGCTCCTGGGGCGGCGGGGGCGCAACGCCGGGAGCCTCGCGCTGACATGATGAGCGGCGCAAATCCGGTGCCGGCCGGTCCGGACGCCCGGTCTCCCGCGTTGGCGGCGGCGGCGCCTCCCTCGCGCGACCGGGCGGGCGCGAAGGAATGCATCCTGAGAGTGGAGAATCTGTCGGTCAGATTCCCGCAGCAGGGCACCGGCGGCGTGAAGGCGGTGCAGGATGTGTCGTTCGACCTCGGCGCCGACGAGATCCTCGGAATCGTCGGCGAATCCGGCTCCGGCAAGACGACCCTGGGCCGCTGCGTCGCCGGGCTGATCCAGCCGTCGGAAGGGATGATCCATGTCGAGGCGCCGGGTTCGGGCGCTCGTTCGCCGGCGACCGCCGACAAGATCCAGATGGTGTTCCAGGAATCGACCACGGCCCTCAATCCGCGGCTCGCGGTCTGGCGCAGCGTGGCCGAGGCCGTGAGCGGCGGCCAATCGGTGTCGAGCCGGCTTCAGCCGGCGGCCATGGCTCAGTTGCAGCGTGTCGGCCTTTCGCCCGAGCAGGGCCTGAAGCTGCCACGCGAGCTTTCGGGAGGGCAGCGCCAGCGCGTCGGCATAGCGCGCGCGCTCGCCTCCGGCGCCCGCATCATCGTCTGCGACGAGGCGGTGGCCGCGCTGGACGTGTCGGTCCGGGCTCGCGTGCTGAACCTCATCGCGGACTTGCGCAGGAGCGCCGGCGTGTCCTTCATCTTCATTTCGCACGACATGAGCGTGGTCGCTCACCTGGCCGACCGGGTTCTGGTCATGCAGCATGGCCGGATCGTCGAGCAGGGCACGACGCGCGACATCATCGCGAACCCGAGCCACGACTACACCAAGCACCTCATTTCCTGCGTACCGGACATCGCGCTATGTTGAATGTTCTTCGGCGCCGCATGCTGACATTCGTCCCGACCTTGCTGATCGGGTCGTTCATCGTCTTCTTCCTCCAGCATCTCGTGCCCGGAGGGCCGGCGGCCGCGCTTCTCGGCGGCGGCGACATCACGCCCGAGGCGGTCGAGGCCGTCAACGAAAGGCTGGGCCTGAACCGGCCGCTGTTCGTGCAATATGTCGATTGGCTGATGCATGTTGTCCGCGGCGATCTCGGCGTGTCTTTCCGGGATCAGGAGCGGGTCAGCCGCTTCATCATCCAGCGGCTGGAGCCGACGCTGCTGCTGGTCGGCGGCGCGCTCCTGGTCGCGCTGATCGTCGGCGGGACGCTCGGCATATGGGCCGCGCTGCGCAAGGAGCATTGGGACGGGCGCGCCGTGCAGACCTTGACGGGTGTCGGCCTGTCGGTTCCGAATTTCTGGCTGGGGACGCTCGCCGTCGGCTTCTTCGGCGTCTATCTCGCCGTCATTCCGGTCGGCGGCTATGTGCCGCTTTCGGCCGGCATGCCCGCGAGCCTGCATTCGGTGATCGCGCCGATCCTGGTCATGTCGATGATCAGCACGGTCATGGTCGCCCGCCACCTGCGCAGCTCGATGACGCTCGTCCTCGAAAGCGTGCATCTGCGCACGGCGCAGGCCATGGGTCTGCGTCCGCATGAGATCTACCTGAACTACGCGCTTCGGATCGCGGTGGCGCCGCTGATCACCTTCCTGCCGCTCGTGGTGTCGCAGCTCGTCGGAAGCACCGTCGTCGCCGAGCGCATCTTCAATATCCCCGGCCTCGGTTCGGGCATCGTCCAGGCGGTCAACAACCGGGACTATCCGACCATCCAGGGCGTCATTCTCGTCATCCTGTGCGCCGTGACGGTTCTGAACCTTGCCGCAGATCTCGCGCTGAACGCGCTCGATCCGCGAATACGCCAGCTCCGCAACTGATGCTCCACCAGAACTTTGGCTCATGAAGATATCACGGCATGTCGTCTTCGATCCCCAGCGCGTATGAGGCAAGGGTGCCCATGAAACTCGCAGCGGCTCAGTCCGAGAGTGACGGCGCAGCCGGAGCATGGGCGCGCGGCATCTCCGGCTACGGCGCATTGCCGCGCTCGCTGCGCTATGGTCTGCCGATCCTTGCCCTCATCATTCTGGCCGCGATCTTCGCGCCTTGGATCGCGCCCTATGATCCGCTGGCGAATGCCGTGCGCGAGCGGCTTCAGGGACCGAGCATGGCGCATTGGCTCGGCACGGACGCGACCGGGCGGGACGTGCTGAGCCGCCTCATCTTCGGCGCGAGGGAATCCATTCGCGGCGTTCTCATCGCCATCTGCGTCGCCGGCGGGCTGGCGCTGCCCTGGGGGCTCGCCGCCGGCTATCTCGGCCGGTTCTGGGACGAGGTGCTGATGCGCCTGGCGGATGCGATGCTGGCTTTCCCCGGCCTCATCCTGGCGCTGGCGATCGGCGGCGTGCTCGGCCCCAGCCTCACCAATGCGATGATCGCCATGGGCATCGTCTACGCGCCCTCCTGCGCGCGGCTGCTGCGCTCGGCGGTGCTGCCGCTGCGCCGGGCCGATTTCGTGCTCGTCGCGAGAACCCTCGGTGCGAGCGCCACGCAGACGGCGATCCGCCATGTGCTGCCGAATGCGATGGCGCCTTTCCTGGTCCAGCTGTGCTCGGTCGCAAGCCTGGCGCTGCTGGCGGAGGGCGCGCTCAGCTTCCTCGGGCTGGGCGCACAGGCTCCCACGCCGAGCTGGGGCAGCGATCTCGCAAAGGCCTATCTCAATTTCAGGAGCGCGCCGCTTCTGACGATCGCGCCCGGCATCACCATCGCATGTTTTTCCTTCCTGCTCGCTCAGGTGGGAAATGGAGTTCGGGAGTGGCTGCGGACCGAATAGCGCAAGCGCAACGCAGTGCTTCAGGAATGGAATGCGAAACACAAGACGTTAAGGGAGGTTGCGATGATGGATGTTACGCAGAGCCGGCTTGGCGATGCTCGATACATGGAAAAGACCGGCAGCCGGTGGCCGCGCATGCGAGCCGGCCTCGCCGCCGCCGCGCTCGCCTTCCTTATGGCGGGGTCTCAGGCGGCAACGGCTCAGGGCGTTCTGCGCGTCGGCAGCACGAGCTATCCCACCTCGCTCGATCCGGCGACCTCCGGGGGCGGCTCCGATCACCCTTATCTCTATCTGATCTATGATCGCCTGGTCGACGCCGATCGCGCCACCGGCGAGCTCAAGCCGGGTCTCGCCACCGCCTGGAAATTCTCCGATGACGGCCGCAAGCTCGAGATGAGCCTGCGTCAGGGCGTCGTCTTTCAGGACGGCACGCCGTTCAACGCCGATGCCGTCGTCGCCAGCATCAAGCGCTACCAGCAGAAAGGCGTGCAGACCGATCTCAAGATCGTCAGCAATGTCGAGGCGGCCGAGCCCTACAAGGTCGTCTTCACCCTCGCCAATCCCGACTCGTCCCTGCCGGCGATTCTCGCGGATCGCGGCGGGATGATCGTCTCGCCGACGGCGGTGAGCAAGCATGGCGACGGCTTTCCGCGCAACCCGGTCGGCACCGGCCCCTATAAGGTCGATTCGACGGTGCAGGGCGCCTCGGTGAAATACAGCCGCTTCGATGGCTACTGGGGCGGCAAGCCGGCGCTCGACGGCGTCAACTGGACGACCTTCACCGAGGTGATCGCGCTCGAGAACGCCGCGACGACCGGACAGCTCGACATCGCCATGCAGATTCCCGCGCGCGACGTGCCGGCGCTGCAGAATGGCACCGGCTACAAGGTCTCCAGCGGGCCGAGCCTCGAAGTGACGCTGATGATGCTCAACGGCACCAAGGCGCCGGTCAATTCCAAGGCGGTGCGGGAGGCGATCAGCCGCGCCATCAACCGCGACGATATCCTGGTCGCGACCAATAACGGCGCCGGCGCCGTGGCGACGCAGCTCCTGCCCTCGACCTCGCCCTATTACAGCGAGGAGGTCGCGTCGAAATACGGCTATGACCTCAACCGGGCCAAGCAATTGATGCAGGAGGCGAAGCAGAGCAACGTCTCCCTCGAATGCACCTATTTCGCCGGATTGGGCTACGAGATCGCGGGCCCGCTGATGATCGAGAATCTCGCTCAGATCGGCATCAAGCTCACGCTCGTCGAAAAGACGCTGGCGCAGGGCGTGACCGACATGGCCGCGGGCAAGCTGCCCTGCTTCCTCACCCGCTGGACCGGCCGGCCGGATCCGGCGATGACCCTGTTCGGCGTCTTCGATTCGCGCGGCTTCGCCAATTACGGCAAGAACGCGATCGGCGTCGATGCGCTGATGGACCAGATGCTGGCCACCAGCGAACCGACCAAGCGCGTGGCGCTCGGCAAGCAGATCGCCCTGCTCGGCGCGCAGGATCCGCTCTCGATACCGCTGATCTATCAGCCGGCCGTGGTGCTGGTCGGTTCCAAGGTCGACGGCTATACGCCGAACTATCTCGGCAAGCAGGATCTTCGTTCGGTGAGCCTGCGCTGATGGCGGCATCGATCCAACCGGCTTCGTCGTTCGACGAAGCCGGGCTCCTGCTGAACATCGAGAATTTGACGGTCGACTTCGTCAGCCGCGGCGCTACGACGCGCGCCTTGAGCAATTTCAACCTTACGCTCGCCGAAGGCGAGATCGTCGGCATGGCCGGCGAATCCGGCTGCGGAAAATCGACGGCCGCGATCGCCATGATGGGACTTCTGCCGAGCGGTGCTCGCGTCAGCGGCTCGATCCTCTATCGCAACCGGCAGCTCGTCGGCCTGCCGGCCGCGCAGCTGCGCGAGGTGCGCGGCCGGGAAATCGCGATGGTCTTCCAGGAGACCATCACGGCGCTCAACCCGGTCGTGCGCGTGGGCGACCAGCTTCTCAGAGCGGTTCGCGCTCATGCGCCATTGACGCCCGGCGAGGCGCTCGACCGCGTCACGCGCTCGCTGCTGCGCGTGCGCCTGCATGATACTCAGCGTGTGTTGGCCAGCTACCCTTCCGAACTGTCGGGAGGCATGTGCCAGCGCGTGCTGATCGCAATGGCGATCGCCTGCGGTTCCAAGCTCCTTCTGGCCGACGAGCCGACGACGGCGCTCGACGTCTCCGTGCAGCGCGAGATCCTCACCCTGCTCAAGGACCTGGCGGCTCAGGGCATCGGCATCCTTCTGATCTCGCATGACCTGGCCGTGCTGAGCGAGGTCGCCAGCCGATTGGTGGTGCTCTATGCGGGAGAGGTCGTGGAGGAAGGGCCGACGCACTCCGTCATCCGGCGTCCCCGCCACCCCTATTCGCGGGCGCTGCTCGCTTGCGTGCCGCGTCTTCACGGCTCGCATTCCAGCTTCGTCGAGATTCCCGAAGGCAGGATCGACGCTGGCGGCGGTGACGAGGGCTGCCGGTTTCGCACGCGCTGCGGATTGCGCGCGGAGATTTGCGAAGAAAGACCGGCGTTGCACACGATCGGAGCCCCGAGCCAGCGATCGCGATGCTGGAGGGCGCCCGAGTTGATGGCGGATTGATCGGCAAGCTCGGCTGCGGCGCGGGCTGTGACCCGGCTCGCGGTTGAGGTGAGCCGCGCCGGGTTTGCCGGAGGCCCAACTCCTGAGAGCACGGGGCTATGACGCACAAGACGAGGAACAAGTTCTCGCCTGAGGTGTGCGCGCGGTGCGTATGGTTCTGGATCACGAGGCCGATCAACCCGCGCCGACGAGCCGAACTTCCTGCCCGGCGGCCACCTGACGATCATCATCGCCCGTGAAGTGTTCTTCGGTCCGATGCCTCAACAATGCGATAGTTGATCGTTGCCGCGTCCGGTGGGACGCACGGCCTACCGCGAGAACACCTCGGCGCAGCGCGAGAAGGACAGGCCTCGGCCATCCGTGTCACGGCTGATGCGGATGTTCTCGATCACGCCGGAGGCGTCGGCGACGATCTGGGCCTCGCAATAATAATCGATGCGCCGCGCCGGCTGGACGAGGACCGGATAAGGCTGGGGATTGAAACCGGAAAACGCGCTCTGGCTCCTGTTCGCCGGCTTCGATGCCGGCATCTGCCATTGCGCCGGAAGGTGAGAGGTCGCCTCGCCGCCGCGCCAGGTGTAGATCGCACCGCCCGTGTCGCGCGTGAACTCGCTCGCCGGAGGCCCGTTGGCGACGAAGAAGGCATCGGCCGGCTGCCCGATCCAGCGGTTCTCCAGCACCTCCGACGCCTGTTTCGTCGTCTGGCAGCCCGCCAGCGCCACAGCGACAAATCCGACCGCTAGGATAGTCCGCACCATCATCACCCTCTTCGGTTTCATGTGCCTGAGCCGCACGCGATCGCTCAGTAGCGGGCCAGATCTTCAATTTTCGGCAGAAAATCCCGTAAAATTGATGCCAAGCCTCCCGCCCCCGCGGAGAGTCTTTCAGAGATTCGAAACGCCGCCGCAGCTATAGGATCGGGCATTCGATCGGGGGACGAGCGCATGACCAGAAGCAACCGCGCGCCTGCGCTGAGCCGCCGCGGCTTTCTCATGGGCAGTGTCGCGCTCGGCCTCGGCGCTTCCGGTCCGGCGCTGGCGCGTGCCTCCCTGTCGGCCGATTGCGGCTGGTGCCTGCCGGGCGAGGCCGCCTGGCGCGACCTCGCCGATCGCAGCCATGGCCAGGTCCTGCGGCCGGGGGAGGCGGGTTTCCTCGAACGCGCCGCGCCGCAGAACCTGCGCTATCGCCGCGTCAGCCCGCAGGCGATCGCCCGCTGCGGATCGCCGGAGATCGTCGCTGCCGTCATCGACTGGTGCCGCGGGCTGGACATGCCTTTCGCCATCCGGGGCGGCGGCCATTCCTATGCCGGGCATTCGACCTCGGCCGGCATCCTGATCGACCTGTCGCCGATGAACCGCATCGATGTCGACGCCGCCACCGGCGCCGTCGACATCGAGGCCGGCGCCCGCAACGCCGACATCGCCCGCGCCCTGGAGAAAAGCGGCCGCACCATCACGCATGGGCGCTGCGGAACCGTGGGAATCGCCGGCTTCCTGCTCGGCGGCGGCATCGGCTTCAACATGCGCCGTTACGGAATCGGCTCTGACCTGATGCGCGCGGCCGAACTCGTTACGGCCGATGGCCGCGTCCGCCATGTCTCCGAGGGCAGCGAGCCAGACCTGTTCTGGGCTCTGCGCGGCGGGGCCGGCGGCAATTTCGGCGTCGCGACGCGCTTCACCCTGGCGTCCCACCCCGCCGACGAGCGGATCACCGTCTTCTCGCTGCGCTGGAACACGCAAAGCGAAGCCGTCGCGCAGGCCTTCGTTGCGGCGGCCGAGAAGGCGCCCGAGAGCTTCGCCAGCCGGTTCTCGCTGGGCGCGGCCTCGCCGGAGCAACGCCGGGCCGGAATCGACGTGCATTTCGATCTTCTCGGACAACATGCCGGCCCGAAAGGCGAATTGCTGGATCTCCTCGCCCCCGTCTTCGGCGTCGCCCGGCCGGAACGCCTCGTGGTCGAGGAGCGCTCCTATTGGGCCGGCCAGGATTTCCTCGCGGAACCGGGAGAGCCCGGATTCTACCAGGAGCGCTCCGGCTTCGTGCGGCAGCGGCTCGACGAGCGCATCCTCGAATGCGGCTTTCGCCGCCTGCGCGACTGGCCGGGCACGGCGGTCGGCGCCGATCTGCGCTTCTTCCAGACGGGTGGAGCCATCAACCGGATGGCGCCGGATGCGACCGCCTTCGTCCATCGCGACAGCGCCTGGCTGTTCTCGATCGGCCTGGACTGGAGTGCGGGGGATCAGGCGACGCCGGAGGTGATCGCACCCGCCCAGCGCTGGCAGGACGGCTTCTATCGCGAGATGCGTGAATTGTGCGGCAGTGGCGCCTATCAGAACTTTCCCGATCCCTCGCTGGTCGATTGGCGCAAGGCCTATTACGGCGCAAACCTCGCCAGGCTGGAAAAAATCAAGGCGGATATCGATCCCTTCAACCTGTTCCGCCACGGCCAGTCGCTGTGATTCGGGTGGTCACTTGATGTGAGGGTCGATTGAAATTTACGCATGGGAAACCCTCGAAAGAGCATCGTGTTGCTTTTGAGGGGGCGAGTAGATTAGGAACTAAACGTAAGCCGGTAAGACTAAAATATAAAACGAATATACGTTGTGTTTACTTTAACGATGAGGTGGCGAGTCCGTTCTTTGGTGCCTGCCGTGGGAGTTGCGCCGGTCGCCGCGCCAGCTCCGGCCCGTCTCGCATCCGCGCCGCGCTCGGCGCCGCCGCCCCGCAAGAACCCCCATCGCAAACCCTCAGCCACAGCTACAACCCAAGGCCATGCCCGATCATGCAGAATGAGACCGAAGGTTCGATGTTCGCCAGTCGCGCCGATGCGCTCTCCGTCGATCAGCTGAAGGCGATCATCGGCGGTGTTCGAGCAGGCGAGAAGCGCGAGCTCGACGGCGATGACGCCGCGGCCCTGACCGCCGGCAGCGACGCTGCGGAACCGGCCGCCCTGAAATCCTCGCATGGCGGTCTCGCGGACGATCGGAGCGGCGGCAACGCCGACAAGGATGCGGCCAAGCACATCAAGGAGCTCGAAAAGGAGCTCCGCGGCGGCCAGAATACCGAGACCGGTGCCCCGGGCGGCAAGGTCCTGGGCAAAAGCTTCACCAAGGCCGAATACGAGCGCACCTCGCAGGGCTGGACGAAGGAGGTCTCGACCGACGCGACCGCTGCGGCCAAGGCGGAGGAAACCGCGAACAAGGCCAGGCAGGACAAGGCGGACAAGGCGGAGATCCAGAAGGATCGGGCAGAGACCAAGGCCAAGTTGCTCGACGGTCTGCCCGCCCTCGGCGAGAAGATCGACAAGGCGCTCGAGAAGGGCACCGCCTCCAGGCTTGCCGGGAGCAAGCCCCTCGACGACAAGCCCACGCCGGACAAGCCGATCCCGGCCGGCTTCAAGGAACTGCACGACACCATTTCCAAGCAGAAGGCGCAGGCTCCCGCCGACAGGGAGACGCTGAAGGCCGCCGAGCACGTCAAGGAACTGGCGACGATCAAGCACGACGGCGCGAACCAGATCGTCAAGCATGCCGAGAAGAGCCTCGATGCGGTGGCGAAGAGCAACGCCCACTCGAAGAACCCGGAGGCGGTGAAGGCGGCGACGCAGAAGCTCGCGGATGCCTATGCCGAGCAGAGCAAGACGGCGAAGGAACTGAAGTCCGCGACGTCCGCGCATGATGCCGCCAAGCAGAAGATCGCCGATTCCAAGCAGGCGGTGGAGGATGCCAAGCAGAAGCTCGGCAAGGACCCTGCCGACAAGAAGGCGAGCGAGGACGGCGCCCGCCAGCGCTCTCAAAGCGTCGCCGACAAGCCGGCGCAGGACAAGGCCAGCGACGACGACGGTCGCGGCCGGTCCAAGACCGTCTCCGAGCCGCGCAGCAAGGAGATCGAAACCAAGCCGGGCGCGCTCGACAAGGTCCAGAAGATGGCGGCCAGCAGCTGGAAGGGCGGCAACAAGCAGGTCTCGAAACTGCTGGAGGCCCATGACAAGTCGCAGGCCAAGAAGAACGGCACCTATCAGGAGGACGTGATCGACGAGGTCCTCGCCGGCGGCGTCACCGACACCGTCATGGTCGACGGCAACACCAAGCATCAGATCGTCGACATGGCGCAGGTGAAGGTCGAAGGCGGCACCGTCTCCTACACCAACGGCAGCAGCAAGGGCGCAAGCGCGGCCTGGACGATCCGGGCCGAGGTCGGGAAGGAGCACGTCGCAACCGAGGATCTCGGCGACGGCGCGACCAGGACCACGACGGACAAGGCCTATGCCGGCGCCTCCTTCGAGAACAAGGCGAAATACGCCGTGACCAAGAACAGCGTCGCCGCCGAAGCGTCGACCAAGGTCGCCGTCCACGCCGAAGTCAGCCATTCGACGACCACGAAGATCGGTGATACGGAGCAGACGCAGACCGTCGCGGCCATGGCGCATGCCGAGGCGGGAGCCAAGGCGGGCTTCCGTCTGGGCTTCGACGGCCTGTCGGCGGAAGCCAAGGCCGCGGTCGAGGCGGTCGCGAAGGTCGACTTCGTCAACGAGACCAAGGTCGGTGACCTGACCAGCACCGAGAAGCTCGAACTCTACGCCCAGGCCAAGGCCGAGGCGAAGATAGGCGCCGAGGTCACCTTCAATCCGTTCGAGAAGGATGGGAAGATCAAGATCAAGGGCGGCTACAGCGCCGAAGCCTCGGCCGGTGTCGGCGCTTACGGCGAGAAGGGCCTGCACGGCAAGAACGGCGGCGGCGCCGATGTCGGAGGCGGCGTCTATATCGGCAAGATCGGTGGCCATCTGGACACTGATTTCGACTTCAAGGACGGCAAGCTGAACGCCGAGATCGACTTCGGCGGCGGGCTCGGGATCGGCTTCAACGGCAAGATCAAGATCACCGGCGACGTCAACGAGGCGACGAAATCCGTCCAGGAGGGGGCGAAAGCGCTGGACGAGCTCGGCATCGTCGGACAGGTCGTGAAATACGCCTCCCCCGTGGTCCACATCACGAATTTCTTCCGGGGCTTCTTCAGCTGATCCCTTGAACGACACCGGAACGGCAGGACGATTGACATGATCGACAAAAACAGCACTCCCGAGCAGATCGCGGCCTACAAGACCGATGCGATGAGCCGGTTCATCCCCGCCGTGGCCCATCTCGACGAGGCTTCCGCGCGGCTCATCCGCGTGCGCGCCGAAGCCGAGGGCTGGTCGGCTTCCCAGGCCGAGTGGCTGGATCGGCTCGCCAAGGCGCCGCTGATCCAGGCGGTGGTCGACGGAACGCCGGCGCCCGAGGCGCTCGAGCAAGCCTATGCGCAGGCCCGCCGCGACCTGACCATCGCCTATTTCGACAACGCGCTCGCCGAGGGCAAGACGCTCTTTGCAGCGTTCCTCACCCTGATCGAGCTGGAGCGCCAGCTCGCCGAGCGGCGTGGCGAGGCGGCCCCCGACTATGCCGACAACATCCTGCTGGCGGCTTGCGAGGCCGTGCAGGTCGCCGCGGAGCGCGGCCTGTCGAGCGAGGATCAGGTTTCCGCCGGCTTCGGCATGATCCGCAAGCTGGTCGCGGCGCGCGGCAATTGAGCCGGGCCCCGATGCAGGACGCCCTGGAGCATCGCGCCGAAAAGGGGAATCCGCTTTTCGGAAAGGTCCGATGCTGGAACAAGGAGCCGGATTGCCACTTTGCGGCCGATCGGGCGCAAGGCGATCCGGCCATCATCTGCCGCGAAAGGATGCCTCATGCTGCCCATGGCGTTGCCGCCGCCGCCCGCGTTGGTCCTCATGGCTGAACAGGGCGCATCGCTGGAGACGAGGCTGGCCGACCGCGCGAAAGCGGACGGCTGGTCGCAATCCCAGGCCGGCTGGATCGGCAAGCTCGGCGTCGCTGCCGCCGAGAGCGGCGCAGGGGAGGGCGGCTTCGAGGCCGCCTACAGGGCCGGGCGGCGCGCGCTCTCCATCGCCTATTTCGATCACGCTCTGGCGGAGGGCAAAAGCCGCCTCGTCGCCTTCCTGACCGTGGTCGATCTCGAGAAGCAGGTGGCGCAGCGGGCCGGAGTGGCCGCGGCCGAACCGGCTGATGCCGACCTGCAACGGGCCTACGCCGCCGTCGAGGTCGCGTCCAGCCAGGGCGCGTCCAGCGCCGCCCAGCTCGAGGCTGGCTTCGCCATATTGCGCTCCCGCCAGCAATAGGCTGCAAGACGGCCCGCGGCGGGGGCACCTCCGTGGAAGCTAGAGCATTTTCGAGCGAAGTGGACACCGGTTCGCGTGAAGAAAATGCGATAAAACAAAGACTTGGAGCAATTCCGCGATTCGGGGAGTTGCTGAATTGCTCTAACTGGAAACCCGTTCGCTGCGCGTCCGTTGATCGGATGCTCAGATCGGCTGCACGGCTGCGGGCGGGCCTCTGACGAGATCCTTCAGGGCGGGCAGCAGCAGGCTGAGAACGGAGACGTGATCGATTACGATCTTCGCCTCCAGCAGGGTTCCTGCGGTGATCTGTGCATCCGGCCCCTGCGAGCTCGTCCAGCGGAACCCGGTCTGCGTGGACTTGTCCCGTTCCATTTCCACGGTGATCAGGAAGGGCGGGCCGCTGGCGGTGAGTTTGCGCACGAGATCGTCGTTGCGCAGGATATGGCGCAGATATTCCGGGCTCGCCGCGACTTGCGGGGTCTTGGAGACGGTGCCCTTGATCGCGCCGTATACGTCGCGGCGCACCGAGGTGGGATCGACGAGCGCCGGCATGCCGACGCGCATCTTCTTGCCGTCCTTCACCGGGATCAGGATGGCGGCGACGAGGCGCTCGCCGCCGGGGCGGATGCCGGCGAAGCTCTCGTCGACCGGCAGAAGGCTGATCAGGGGCGTGTCGAAGCGCACGAGATCGCCGGGCAGGACCTTGAGCTCCGAGACCAGCCCGTGCTGCGTGCTGCGGATCACGGTATCATGGCGGATCCGGTCGGAAAGCCGTTCGATCTGCCGCTGGGCCTGGGCGCGGCGGCTTTGCAGGGCCTGGAGCTCGCGCTCGTATTGGGCCTGTTTCTCGGCGCTGTTCAGAGTGAGCGACAGGAGGTCGCCCTGCTTGCTGGCCGAGCGCTCCAGCACCTCCGCCAGCTCCGCATGCACCCGCAGATAGCGCTCCGAGGTGGTGTTGCCCGATTTGCGCAGCAGTTCCTGGCCGTCGGCGAGCTGCTGCAGCAATTCGCGCCGCTGCCCCAGCAGCTGGATGGTATCGCGGGCATTGGCCTCCTGCTGCTTGCGCAAGGTCTCGAACAGGGCGGTGCTGCGCTCCTGCAGCGCGAGAACCCGCGTTTCCTCGCTCCTGATCAGGTCGAGCTCGCTTTCCGCCAGCTTCAGGTCGGTCGCGAGGCTCGGCAGCGTGAGGCGTGCGATTTCCTGCCCCGGCTCGACGCGCTGTCCGATATCGACCAGCAGATCCGTGATCCGGCCGTCCTGCTGCGAGGCGATGGTGAATTCGAGCACGCCTTTCGAGCTGAGCACGACGCCCGTGCCGGTGATCGAGATCGGCACCTTGATATAGGCGGCGCCGGCGATTGCGGCGAGGAGCAGGGCGCAGAGCATGACCACGGCGGTCAGATAGCCCGGATTCACCAGCCGCAGGCCGGAGGAGAGCTGGTCGGGGCGTTGCAGGACGGCCTGGGCCTCGGATCGGAAGAGACTGCGCTCGCTCATCGGCTTTGTCATCCGCGCGCGTGGAAAAGGGGCTGCCGCCTCATGATATCCTCAGGCGAACCGTCATCGACGATGGTCCCGCGCTGGAGGACGACGATCCGGTCCGCCTTCGCCAGCGTCGAGGGACGGTGCGAGACCAGAATGCGCGTCAGGGGCAGGCGGGACAGCGTTGCGAGGATGCGCTGCTGCGAGGCGCCGTCCAGCGCGCTCATCGCCTCGTCCAGCACCAGCACCGCGGGCTTCTTGGCCAGCGCCCGCGCGATCAGGATGCGCTGCGCCTGTCCGGTGGCGAGGCCCGATCCGCCCTCGACGACGATGGTCTGCAACCCCATCGGAAACTGGCGCAGCTCCTCGGCGATGCCCGCCAGCTCGGCGAAATGCCAGGCCTCGTCGAGGTCGATGTCGCTGACGCCGCGGATGTTCTGGAAGATCGAGCCGGGGAAGAGCCGGCTGTTCTGCATCACCATGCCGATCTGCCCGGCGATCTGGCGCCGGTCGAGGGCGGCAAGCTCGTAGCCGCCGAGCAGAACCCGCCCCGATTGCGGCCGCTCGAGGCCGGAAAGCAGGGCGAGCAGGGTCGATTTTCCGCCGCCGGACGGCCCCGCCAGCCCGAGGAACTCGCCTTGTGCGACGGAAAGGTCGATATCGCTGAGAATGCGGCGCTCGCCATGGAAGAAGCTCACGCCGGTCATGTCGATGGAGCCGGACAGTGACGGCACCCTGACGCCCGAGACCAGCGGGTCGATCCGCTGTTCGATCAGAGACTGGGAGAGCTTGGCCATCGGCATCAGCTTCGAGGCGCCGAGCAGCGTATGGGCGAGCTCCCGGCCCGCCCGTATCAGCCGGCCGAGTGCCATCACGAAGACGATCGCCTCGCCGGCCCCGAGCTCGATCCGAGCGGCGAGACCGCGCCCCGGCCCTTCGATGCAGCGCAATGGCGCCTGCTGTCGGCCGATGCCTTCGCCTTCTACCGCACGCTGCCGGCGGGCAAGCTCGGCTGGCGCGACATCCTCGGCTTCGGCCTGCGCGACAGCGCCTGGGATTTCGCCTTCCTCGGCTTCTGCGGCGTCATCGGCGCGGGTCTGGCGCTGCTGCCGCCGATCGCCTCGGCGCAGATCGCCAACATCGCGGTCCATACCGCCGATACCGGCTTCCTGATCGACCTGCTCATGGTGCTGGTCGTGGCACTGGTGGCGGAAACCACCTTCCATGTCGTCGGCCACCTCGCCGAACTCAGGGCGCAGGGGCGCTCGGGCCTGGCGCTGCATGCCGCGATGGTCGACCGCCTGCTGCGGCTGACGCCCGCGGCGCTGCGCGGCTCCACCACGCTGATCCTCGCCACCCAGATGGAGACGGTCGAGAAGTTCCGCCGCGCGATGATCGGCTTCGCGGCAGCCGGCGCGCTGGCCCTGGTCAACGGGCTCGCCGCCGCGCTGCTGGTCGCCTTCATCTCGCCGATGGCGGGGCTCGCCGCGATCGGCCTCGTCGTGCTCCTGCTGGCGGTCGCCTGTCTCCTCGGCTGGGCCCAGTTCCGGGCGATCTACGAGGGCGAGCGCATGGACGTCGTCGTCCTGGCCTTCGTCTACGACCTGATCCGCCTGATCCCGGTGATCCGCGCCGGCCACCGCGAGAAGCGGGCCTTCACGCAATGGAGCGAGAACTTCCTCGCCTTCCAGAGCCGCATCATGCGCTCGACCCGGCTCTCGAACCGGCTGGCGGTGATCGAGCCCTTGTGGGAGGCGCTGACGCTCGCCCTGTGCTTTGCGGCGCTGGCCTATGCCGGCAGCCGGATCCTCCAGCCTGTAGCCGCCGCGGGCGCGCGGGATCAGCAGGAGCGGGCGGGCCGCCTCGTCGAAGACCAGGAAGGGGCCGTCGCCCTCGGGAGGCTCGCCGGCCTTCGTCCTGATCCGGCGCAGGCGCAGCCCATGGGCCGCGGCGAAGCGATCGAGAAACTCATCGCGTGTCTCGCCGGGCTGCTCTCGGATCGCAACGGGCTTGGCCTGCCGCAGGGCGGCGAGCTGCGCCGCCGCGCCGGCGAGGGGGCTCGGCGCGGCGGCGGGCCGGCGCCTGAAACGCTGCGCCAGCAGCAGGCGGAAGCCGTTGAGCGTGCTCGCATAGGCTTTGTCGTCGCGCTCGGCGGCAGCGCTCTCGGCTCCGGCGGGCCTTTCCTCGTCGGCGAAATGCCGGGCGATGGCTTCGAGCAGATACTCCGTCGCCTCCGCGAAGGCTTCCGGTCCTTCGGGTTCGGCCGTTTCGCCGGCGCGATCGGGCAGTGCGCGGGACAGGGCCTCCAGCCAGGGGCGTGCCCCCTCGGAAGTGCCGCCGGGCATCAGGGAGGCGGGCCGGCGCGCCCGGATGAACAGCGCCGCTGCCGCTGGCGCGCCGGGCAGCAGCGTCTCCGGCGGCAGCGTCGCGACGAAACGCCCGCCGGGGCTGCCGGGCGTGACCATGAAGAGATCGGCCGGCCCGCCGCTCAATGTCGCGGGGGCGGCATCGGACAGGGCATGGCTCTCGCCGGCTGCGAGCCGCACGCGTGCGATCGCCGGGGCGAAGGCGACGTTCATGCCACCTCCGGCGCGCCGATGGCGGCCAGCCCCTGCGTGGCCGCCTCATAGGCGCTTTCGACCGGCACGGCGACGAGCTCGCCCTGATGCAGGGCGAAGGCGTGGTCGAGATGCCGGATGGCGCTGGCGCGGTTGGTGAACAGCAGAATGGTGATGTTCCGGCGCCGCAGATTCTCCAGGAGCCGCTCCTCGGTGCCCTCGTCGAGCGCGCTGGTGGCATCGTCCAGCACGAGGATGCGGGGCCGGCCGATCAGGGCACGGGCCACGGCGAGGCGCTGGCGCTCGCCGCCGCTGAAGCCGCCGCCGCCTTCGCCGATCGGGCCGTCGATGCCGCCGGGTCTGCCGGCGATCACCTCCTCCATCTGCGCGTCGGCGAGAGCCTGCCGGATGTCGGCCGTGTCGACGGCCTCGCCCCACAGGGTCAGCGCCGCGCGCAGCGAGCCGTTCGGGAAGAATGGCGTCTGATCGACATAGCCGATCCCGGTGCTGCGCCCTGCCCAGGGCGGACCGTCGCGGCGGGCGGTTTCGAACAGGATCTCGCCCTGCGTCGGCGCGAGCACCCCCGCCAGCAGCCGGGCGAGCGTGCTCTTGCCGCAGCCCGAGCCGCCGATGATGCCGATGCAATCTCCCGCGGCGACGTCGAGTCGCAGCCCGGACAGGATCGGCGCGCTGTTAGGATAGCCGAAGCTTACGCCGTTCAGGGCGATCGCGCCGGTTGCGGCCGGTGCCGGCTCCTCCGGCCCGGATGCCGATGCGGTGCCGGCAGCCTCGCTGTGTTCCCGGTCGAGGCTGTCGCCGAGGCGTTCGATCGCGGCATGGGACTGGCCGAAGGCGGTACCGACGCGCGTCAGGGCGCCGAGCGCGGCCGAGAACAGCGAAGTCAGCATCAGGAAGCCCAAAAGGGTCCCCAGCGTCATCTCCGTCCAGATCACCAGGAGCGAGCCGCCGCCCAGCACGGCGAGCGTCGTCAGGCGGCTCATGGCGAAGGGCAAGGCCTCCAGCAGCCGGATCGCGCGGCCGTTGCGCTGCTCGGAATTGATCAGCCGGGCGGCGGCCTCGATCATGCGGTCGAAGAGCACGGCTTCGCTGCCGTTGAGCCGGGCCTGCTCGAGCAGGGCGACGCCCTGCACGGCGGCCGAATGAGCCTGGCCGGCGGCCATCTGGAGATGGACCGCCTTCTCGCGGATGGGGCGGGCGACGAGGCGCAGGACCAGCAGTTCCAGCCCCGCGAAGAGCAGCACCACCAGCGTCAGCGGCAGGCTGAAGCAGAGCATGACGACGACATAGCCGGTCATGGCGAGGCTGTTGACGCCAGCCTGGGCGAGGGGCCCCGAGATCGTGCCGGCCACCTGCGCGGCAAGCTGGGTGCGGCCCGAGATTTCGACCGGGCTGCGCCGCACGAAGAAGTCGTAGGGCAGGTGGAACAGCCGCCAGACGAAGCGCGCCGACACGACACCGGCGATCTTGGTCTGGAGCTTCTGCAGGCCGCGCAGATGCAGGGCCGTGAAGACGGCATTGAGGCTGCCTGCGGCGAGGATCGCGCCGAGCAGCGGAATCAGCCAGTCCTTGTGGCCCTGGACCAGGAAATCATCGACGAAGATCCGGGTGAAGCCCGGCAGCAGCACGCCGATCAGCACCGCTGCGAAGCTGGCGAGGCTGATCGCGACGAACATGTCGAACGATCCCGCCAGCATGCGCAGGAGCCGCCGCGCGATCGCTGGGGGCCGTTGCGTCGGGCGGAAATGCGGCCCGGGCGTGAAAGTGAGCGTGATGCCGGTGAAACGGCGCCCGAATTCGGCCGTGTCGACCTGCCGCCGGCCATGGGCCGGATCGTTGATCCGGAAGCCGTCGCGCGTGATCGCCTCCAGCACCACGAAATGATCGAAATCCCAGAACAGGATCTGCGGCAGCGGCAATTGCGCGAGCTCACCGACCTCGCGGCTATAGGCGGCCGCGTCGAAGCCGCGCGCGCGTGCGGCCGTGACGATATCGGCCGCGGAGGTTCCGTCGCGCGAGACGCCGCAGCTGTCTCTGATCCGGTCGAGCGGCTCCCAGCGTCCGAACGCGGCGAAGACCATGGCGAGGCAGGCGGCGCCGCATTCGGCCGCCTCCATCTGCAGGATTGTCGGAACGGTGCCGGGTCGCCGCCGGCCGGCGGCGTATGCAAGGCTCGTCCCGCCCTTCACGCCGTCATGCCCCGCGCTGTGCCGCCCGCCGGCCGGGGATGGCCCGGGCTGGGGCCTGTTCGGGAACGTCATCGTCAAGGGATATGCCGATCGTCGGGAGCGCTGGCCGTTAAAACCCGCGCCATTCTAGGATCGTAAAGGTTTCGATTTCTTTGCCGGGCAAAAGGCGCTGCCGGATGTGCGCGACCACCCGGTTTGCGCCCTTACGGGCAGGCAGGACCGGGCCGCGGGCGACCGCGCGCCGCACATGTCGATGGTCGAACCGCTGCGGGCTGGAGACGGCCATGGGGAGCGCAGTCGGCTGGCGTTGCCGATCTGGTCGATGAAGCGCCCGGAGCGGGCCGCTTCGATGCCAGGTAGGAGCTCCAGAGCCGCGATCCGCCCGGGGCGGCTTCTCGCATGACGGCCATGGCGGAGGCCACGGCGCCATCATGATTTTCCGGTGGTTCCCAGCCGTTGCACGATCCATAACAACAGGAGGTTGAACGCGAGGACCGGGCACAGGTCTCTTAAATCTACTTAAAGTACATCATCGCCATCTCGTTTCAACTTGCGAATGTCGCGACAACGCCGAGATGGTCGCCGACCTGGACCAGGCCTGGGAAGTGCCGGCTGGCGAGGATGCCGTCATGTGGTGCGCGATAGATCACCGGCGGCTGTCCGCAGCGCTCGATCGAGTGGATGCTGACGATCGGCTCGCTCTTCGCGACCTTGGCGCCGAGGTCGCAATGAGGCTCGACCAGCCCGGCATGCTCGCTGAACAGAAAGCAGCCATCCGCCTCCATCGACAGCCAAGTGGTCTCAGCGACCTCAACCGGGCCGTCGAGAATGCCGGCATGCCGAAGCAGGTTGAGCGTGCCGCGCCGGGCGATGGCGATCGTTTCCGCCGTGGCGGTTCCGCCGCCGCGCAGTTCCGTCGTGACGAAGATCTTACCCATCTCCTCGGCCATCGTGTCGTACATTCCGACGGCGTCGATCTCGCGCATCCGCATCGAGTAGGGTGCGCCGAACGCCTTGACGGCATCGAAGCATCGCTGCTGCTGCGCTTTGTCGTCGAGAATATGCGCCGCCGCAAAGGGAAGCAGATCGAGCGTACGGCCCCCGGAATGAAAATCGAGTACCAAATCCGCGAGCGGCAGCAGTTCCCGCGTGAAGAAATCGGCGATCTTCGCGGTGACGGCGCCTTCCGGGCTTCCCGGGAAGGCGCGATTGAGATTGCCTTTGTCGATGGGCGAGGTGCGGGTTCCCGCCGCGAAGGCGGGATAATTCATCGCGGGCACGATAACGACCCTCCCTTGGACGCGTGCCGGATCGAGTGTTCGGGCCAGATCGAAGAGCGCCACCGGCCCCTCATATTCGTCGCCGTGATTGCCGCCGGTGAACAGGGCCGTCGGCCCCACGCCGTTCTTGACGACGGTGATCGGGATCATGACGGAGCCCCAGGCGGAATCGTCGCGGCTGTAGGGAAGCCGCATATGGCCGTGCTGAACACCGTTGCGGTCCGGGTCGATGGTCAGCGTGACGGGAGAAGGACGCATCGCATCAATCCTTTACGAAGAGACGGCGCGGAACGTCGGCGAGAAGTTCGTAGCCGGTCTGGGTGATGGCGATGCTCTCGGTCATCTCGAAGCCCATCGTCTCAAGCCAGACTCCGGTCATGAAGTGGAAGGTCATGCCAGGCTCGAGCACGGTCCGGTCTCCGGGTCTGATGCTCATCGTGCGCTCGCCCCAATCGGGTGGATAACTGACCCCGATGGCGTAACCGGCACGGCTGTCCTTCTCGATTCCGTGGCGCTTCAGCACGGCGAAATAGGCATTGGCCATGTCTTCGCATGTGTTGCCCGCCTTTGCGAAGGCGAGCCCGGCCTCCATGCCCTCCAGCGTCGCCTTCTCAGCATCGAGGAAGGCGTCGGAGGGCTTGCCGAGATAAAGGGTGCGGCAGAGCGGGCAGTGATAGCGCCTGTAGCAACCGCCGAGCTCGAAAAAGATGCCCTCGTCGCGCTGCAGCGGGTTCTCGTCCCAAGTCAGGTGCGGGGCGGAGGCGTCAGCGCCGGCGGCGATGATCGGCATGAAGGCCGAGTAGTCGCCGCCCTTGCCATCGACGCCCATGATGCCGGAGTGAAAAATCTCCCCGGCGATGACATTTTTCCGGACGCCGGGCTCGGCGATCTCGAGGATGCGCTTGTGAACTGCCCCGGCGATCTGGCCGGCCGTGCGCATATAGTCGAGTTCCTGCACGCTCTTGCGCGCCCGCTGCCAGTTCACCAGGCCGGTCGCGTCCTTGAAGCGGGCGTTCGGCAGGCCCTGTCGCAGCGTCGCATCAGCGGCGGCGGTGAAATAGTAGTTGTCCATCTCAAGGCCGATCGTGCCGCCTCCCAACCCACGCTCGCAGAGCCGTGCGGCGAGGACCTGCATCGGGTGGCGTTCGGGGGTCTGCACGTAGGCCTCGGGATATGCGACGACGTCTTCGTCGGGCAGCCAGACCGTCAGCAGGGCTCCCGCCGCATCCATCTTACGTCCGAACCAGAACGGCGCCCGGTCCAGCGGAACGACGACGCATTGATGCACGTAGAAGGACCAGCCATCGTAACCGCTGAGCCAGTTCATGTTGGAGGGATCGGTGACAATCAGTGTGTCGATGCCGGACTTCTGCATCGCGCGCTGCGTCTTGGCGAGGCGTTCGGCATATTCTTGCGGAGAGAAGTTCGGCGTGCGATTGACCATGTCTTCGTCCGTCGGCTGGCGTTCTAGTACGTTTGGTGAAGGGCGCATTCCCACCCCTGCGTGGATGCGACATCCGAGACCGGCCATGGGGCGCTCGATGCACGGCGGAGCGGGCGGTCGCGGATATCTGCCTGCTTGGACCAGCGCGACATGCCGCCCTACGCCTTGACGAACAGCTGGCGCGGGACGTTCGCCAGAAGCTCGTAGCCAGTCTCGGTGATGGCGATGGTCTCGGTGATCTCGAAGCCCATCGCCTCGCGCCACAGTCCGGTCATAAAATGGAAGGTCATGCCCGGCTTCAGCTCGGTGCGGTCGCCGGGGCGCAGGCTCATCGTGCGTTCGCCCCAGTCGGGCGGGTAGCTCAGCCCGACGCCGTAGCCGGCGCGGCTGTCCTTGTGGATGCCATGGCGCCTGAGCACCGCAAAATAGGCGTTGGCGATATCTTCGCAGGTGTTGCCGGGCCTTGCCGCGCCAAGGCCGGCTTCCATGCCTTCCAGCGTCGCCTTCTCGGTATCGAGGAAAGCTTCGGTCGGCTTGCCGAGGAAAACGGTGCGCGAGAGCGGGCAATGGTAGCGCTTGTAGCAGCCACCGATCTCGAAGAAGGTCCCCTCGCCGGATTTCATCGGCACATCGTCCCAGGTGAGATGCGGCGCGGCCGCGGCCGCGCCCGACGGCAGCAGCGGGACCACCGCCGCGTAATCGCCGCCGGCGCCTTCGACGCCGGTCAGCGCGGTCCTGTAGATTTCGGCGGCGACCTCGTTCTTCCGGACGCCGGGCGCGACGACCTCGAGGATGCGCGCATGCATGGCCGTGACGATCCGGCCAGCCTCGCGCATATAACCCAGCTCGGCCGGGCTTTTCACCGCGCGCTGCCAGTTAACCAGATTGGTCGCGTCGCAGATGATCGCGTTCGGCATTCCCGCCTTCAATGCGGCGACGCAGGCGGCCGTGACATAATAATTGTCCATTTCGATGCCGATGCGGCCACCGGCCAGCCCGCGCGAAGCGAGGATGGTCGCGAGCAGGTCCATCGGGTGCCGGTCCGGCGTCTGGACATAGATGTCGGGATAGGACAGCACTTGCGCGTCGTCGAGATAGACGGTGCGGAGCGCGCCGGCCGCGTCCATCTTGCGGCCGTACCAGAAGATGTCGCCGTCGCCCGGCACGACCACGCATTGATGCGTGTAGAAGGACCAGCCGTCATAGCCCGTCAGCCAGTTCATGTTGGACGGGTCGATCACGACCAGCGTGTCTATGCCCTGCGCAGCCATGGCGCGGCGGGTCTTGGCGAGGCGCTCCCGGTATTCGGCCAGCGAGAAATTGAGGGTGGCGGCGGGCATCGGTCGTCCTGAATCGTCCTCGTTCGTCAGGGAGCGTCGTTCGGCGCTCCCGGCATTGCAACCTTGGCCTTCAGGCCGGCATCGTGTCGAACACCTCGCGGACGGCCTCGTAGGCGATGTCCAGAATCTCGTCGATCTCCGCCCTGGTCGTGACGAGCGGCGGCGAAAAGCCGAGGATGTCGCCATGCGGCATGGCGCGGGCGATCAGGCCGCGCCGGCGGGCGGCGGCCGAAACCTTCCCTCCGATAGAGGCGGCGCTGTCGAAGCGCTTCTTCGTCGCGCGATCGGCAACGAATTCGAGCGCGCCCATCATGCCCACACCGCGGACCTGGCCGACGAACTCCATCTGCGCGAAGCGCTGCTGCAGCCCCTGCTGGAAATAGGCGCCGACGGCGCGGGCATTGCCGGCGAGATCCTCCCGCTCGACGATGTCGAGCACGGCGTTGGCGGCGGCGACGGAGATCGGATGGCCGGAATAGGTGTAGCCATGCGAAAAGGCGCCGACTCGGTCCGCCGCTTCCTCGATCACCTGATAAACCTTCTCGCCGACGATGACGGCGGAGAGCGGCGCATAGCCCGAGGTCAGCCCCTTGGCCACCGTGACGAGGTCGGGCTCGATTCCGTAGAGATCGCAACCGAAGGCGGCCCCGGTGCGGCCGAAGCCGCAGATCACCTCGTCGGCGATGAGCAGGATGTCGTAGCGCTTGAGCACGGGCTGGATCTTGTCCCAGTAGCCGGCCGGCGGCGGCACGATGCCGCCCGTGCCGAGCACCGGCTCGGCGATGAAGCCGCCGATCGTGTCCGGATCTTCCCGCAGGATCATCTCCTCGAGCTCGCGGGCCAGGCGGCTGGAGAAATCCTCCTCGCTCTCGCCGGGAGCGGCTCCCCAGTAGTAATGCGGCATACCGGCGTGCAGGATGCCGGGGAACGGCAGGTCCATGTAGTCGTGGTAGAAGCTCATGCCGGTCATCGATCCGGAGATGACGCTGCAGCCGTGATAGCCGCGCTCGCGGGAGATGATCTTCTTCTTCCGCGGGCGGCCGAGCAGGTTGTTGTAATACCAGACCAGCTTTGCCTGGGTCTCGTTCCCGTCGGAGCCCGACAACCCGTAGAACACCTTGCTGGCCCGGCCCGGCGCCATGTCGACCAGCCGCTTCGACAGCACCGCGAGCGCCTCGGTCGAGTGGGCGGCGTAGCTGTGGTAGTAGGCGAGTTGCCGGGCCTGCTCGGCGATCGCCTCGGCGACCTCGCTGCGCCCGTAGCCGATATTGACGCAATAGAGCCCGGCGAAGGCGTCGATATAGCTGTTGCCCTGTGCGTCTTTGATCCTGATGCCCTGGCCGCCCGTCACGAAGGTCGGCGCCGGTCCGCTGCCGCTGCGGTGGTCCTTCAGGTTCGTGAAGGGGTGGAGGACCGTCGCGCGATCCATTGCAGCAAGGTCGTCATAGGCGTGCATCGGTACTCTCCTCAAGCCGCCAGGTCGCCCAGGCAGACATATTTCAGCTCCGTGAAGGCGTTCAGGCCGTGCCGCGAGCCTTCGCGGCCGAGGCCGGACTGCTTCCAGCCGCCGAAGGGAATCGGCGCCCCCGTGAAGGAGGGCGTGTTGACACCGACCATTCCGTACTCAAGCCGGTCAGACACCCGCATGCCGCGCCGCAGGTCGTCGGTGTAGACATAGGCCGCGAGCCCCATCTCGCTGGCGTTCGCGCGCCCGATGACCTCGTCCTCGTCGTCGAAGGGCAGGATCGCCGCCACGGGACCGAAGGTCTCCTCGCGGCTGATCAGCATGCCGTCGGCCACATCGGCCAGCAGCGTCGGCGACACAAAGTTGCCACCGTCGCTCATGACGTCCCGCTCGCCTACGACAACCCTGGCGCCGCCCGCGACGGCGTCCGCGATCTGCCGGCGGCAGTTCTGCGCGATGCCGGCATGCGTCATCGGCCCGATCTGTGTTGCCGGGTCGAGCCCATGCCCGACCTTGAGCCGCGAGACTTCGGCTGCGAAGGCGGCGACGAAGTCCCGGTAGAGGCGCCGCTGCACATAGATGCGGTTGGCGGCGAGGCAGTCCTGCCCGCTGGTCGCGAACTTCGCGGCGAGCGCGCCCTGAACGACGCTGTCGAGCCTTGCATCGTCGAAGACGATGAAAGGAGCATGTCCCCCGAGCTCCATCGAGACGAGCTTGATCGAGCTCGCCGCTTGACCGGACAAGAGGCGCCCGACCCTCGTCGACCCTGTGAAGGACAAGGCCCTTACCGGGGGCGCCGCGAGCAGCGCACCGGTCAGTGGACCGGGCTCGCCGGTCAGCACTTGAAAGACTCCTCCGGGAAGGCCTGCCTGCTCGGCCAGCTGCGCGAGCGCCAAGGCCGAAAGCGGCGTCTCGTCGGCCGGCTTCACGATGACGGGGCATCCCGCCGCCAGCGCCGCCGCGGCCTTGCGCGTGATCATCGCGCAGGGGAAATTCCATGGTGTAACGGCCGCGACGATGCCGACAGGCTGCACCTTTACGAAAATCTGGCTGTCGCGCTTATGCGGGGGCAGCGTCTCGCCATATGCCCGCTCTCCCTCGGCCGCGAACCAGTCGACGAACTCAGCCGCATAGGCGATCTCTGCGCGCGCCTCGACGAGTGGCTTGCCTTGTTCACAGGTGAGGATCGTCGCCAGATCCTCGACATTCTGGCGGATGAGCGTTCCCCACCGGGACAGCAACGCACCACGCTCACGCGGCAGAAGCGCGCGCCAATCGACGAACGCCGCCTGCGCTGCGGCGACCGCGATATCTACGACCTCGACCGGGCATTGCGCAACGGCGGCGATCGGTTCGCCGGACGCCGGATCCTGCACGGAGGCGGTCTCCCCGCTGCGCAACCAATCCCCGCCGACATAGGCGGCGTCCCGCAACAGCGCGCTGTTACTCAAGCTCAAAATCCGCGCTTTTGCGGTCATCTGCACCGAAGTTGGCCTCCCTCTCGCCGGCTTCTTGCAAGTTATCGATTTCACAGGCAGATATCCTAGATAGCTTGCTCAATATGGGCATTTTAACTGCGTTTTTCTGAGTATTGCGCTGAATAACTGCACAAACGTAGGATCTCATGGAACTCGACCGCATCGACAGGCGGCTTCTCGCCCTTCTTCAGGAAAACAACCGGCTGACCTCGGACACGCTGGGGGAAATGGTCGGCCTGTCGTCGACGGCCTGCCAGCGCCGCCTGAAGCGCCTGCGCGCCGAAAAGGTGATCGAGGCGGACGTCTCGATCATCTCGCCGAAGGCCGTGAACCGGCCGATCCAGATGCTCGTGCTGGTGACGCTGGAACGCGAGAGGACCGACATCATCGACCGCTTCAAGAAGTCGATCAGGAACACGCCGGAGGTGATCAACGGCTTCTATGTGACCGGGGCATCGGACTTCGTCCTCTACGTCTCGGCCCGGGACATGGAGGATTACGAGCGTTTCACACGCGCCTTCTTCTACGAGAACCCCGACATCAAGGGTTTCACGACGATGGTCGTGATGGACCGGGTCAAGGTCGGTTTCGCCTTGCCGGTAAACGAGGAATAGCCGCAGCGCCCGTTCAGTAGCCCGCAGCCGGGTCGACCCTGTTCGTCAGTGGCAGGCCGGCGCGGAACGCCCGCAGATTCTCGGCGAAAATCGCGAAGACGAGTTCCTCGTAGTCGGGCAGGAAGCCCGAGACATGGGGCGTGACGATAAAATTGGGCGCCGTCCAGAGAGGATTGTCCGCTGGCAGGGGTTCCGTCCGGAAGACATCGCTCACGCCCCCGGCGATGACGCCGGCTTCCAGCGCTTCCAGCAAGGCCTCTTCGTCGACGACGTCGCCGCGCGCCATGTTGATCAGGAAGGCGGAAGGCTTCATGCGGTCCAGCCGCGCGCGATCGAACAGCCCCCGCGTCCGGTATGTCGACGGCACGACCAGCACCACGAAATCGGCCTCAGGCAGGAAGCTGTCCAGGTCTTCGAGGCGGCCGGTTCGATCCGCGACACCGGCACGGTCGATGCCGCTGTTGCTGACGGCGAGGACGCGCATCCCGGCGGCCTTCGCCCGCCTCGCAATCGCGCCGCCGATGGCTCCGAGCCCGACAAGGAAGAGCGTACTGCGGCTGAGCGGAGCGACCGGCACCTGTTCCCAGCGCCGCGCGCGCTGCTGGTCCAGCAGCCTCGCCAGCCGCCAGCGCAGCATGCCGATCACGGTCATCGCGTAATCGGCCATCAGCTGTGCGTGCACGCCGCGCGCATTGGTGACGAGGAGAGCCGGATCGAGCGCGGCGCCGCTGAGAAAGTCGACGCCCGCATTGGTGACCTGAAGCCAGCGCAGCCGCCTGGCCTCCTTCAGCAATTCGGCGGGGAAGCGCCCGGCGAGCAGGATATCGGCGGTCTCCAGCCCCCGGCGCAGCGCGTCGTGCGTGTCCGCGATCCGCGGGGCGACATCGGGAAACGCCTGCGCGATGCGCTCGCCGTAGCTGTCTGGCTTCGGCGAATAGACGAGGAGATCGAGCCGCTCCCCGCGCGGGCCGGGGCGATCAGCCGAGGTTCGCATGCGCCCGCTCCGCAACAGCCCGGAGCTCGGACCCGAGACGTTGGCCGAGCCGCTCAAGCTCCTCCCGCGAAGACGAACCCTCGACCGACCAGGCCGATGCCCCGGCCGGATCGAACAGCGTTGCGCGCAGACGCGGAAGTCCGTCCTCGCCGATATCGGCATAGGCGGCCAGCGGGGTATGGCAGTTCCCGCTCACGGCAGCGAGCACGGCCCGCTCCGCACGCACCATCAGCGTCGTCCGCGCGCAGGCGAGCCGGGCCACGAGCGCAGTGACCGCCGCGTCGGATGTCCTGCACTCGACCGCGAGCGCACCTTGCCCGGCTGCGGGCAACATGCGTTCGACCTCGAGGATCTCGGTGACCCGCTGCTCGAAGCCCAGCCTCGTCAAGCCGCTGAGCGCGAGCACCAGCCCGTCGCAAACACCCGCATCGAGCTTCGCCAGCCGCGAATTGACGTTGCCGCGCATCGGGACCAGCTCGAGATCGGGCCGCAGTCGGCGCAGGAACGCCAGCCTGCGCGGCGAGGATGTGCCCACGCGAGCGCCGGCCGGCAGATCCATCAGCCGCCGGCCGTCGCGGGACAGGAACGCGTCGCGGGGATCGTCCCGCGGCAGGATCGCGGCGAGGCCCAGCCCCTCTACGGTATTGCTCTCGACATCCTTGAGCGAATGGACGGCGAGGTCGATCGAGCCGTCGAGCAGCGCGCGTTGCAGTTCCTTGACGAAAAGCCCCTTGCCGCCGACATCCGCGAGCGGCCGATCGAGGATGCGATCCCCGGTCGTCATCAGCGGCACGAGTTCCAGAACCGTCCCGGGGGCCGGCCCGTCGAGCGCCGACAGCCTCGCCATGACGAAGCGCGCCTGCGCCAGCGCCATGGGGCTCGCCCGCGTGCCGATCCTGATCGTCGTTCCCGTCATGATCCGTCCCGTCTGCGTCTTGCGCAATCCCGCTCAGCAGCGATAGTTGGCGCCCTGGCGATCGATCACGCGCACGAGCGCGTCGAACTCCGCCCGGCCGTAGTCGGGATCGTCGCGGAACTTGCGCATGTACACCGCCGCCTTCTTGACCACCGCGTCATCGACGAAGACCGGCGGCTCGCCCATCATGCGGGACACCATCTCCATATCGCAGGCACGCTCGAGCCGGTAATGCAGATAAACGCCGTTGTGGATCGACGGCGTCACGGTCAGCAAGCCGTGGTTCTCCAGGATGATGCAGTTGTGGTGCGCCACGGAATGGCCGAGCTCCTCGCCTTCCTCCTTCGAAGCCGGAACGCCGTAGGGATGGTAGGCTATGTCGTCGAGGACGTGCAGGGCGTCCTGGCTGATCGGCCGGATGGCGTCCTTGATCATCGAGATGCCGGCGCCGGCGCGCGTGTGGGTATGGAGCACGCACATCGCATCCGGCCGGGCCTTGTAGCAGCCGGAATGGATGGTGAATCCAGCGTCGTTATAGCGCCCGGCCGGACCGATGACGTTGCCCTCCATGTCCATCTTGACCAGGCTGGAGGCCGTGATCTCGTCGAAGGTTTGGCCATGGTAGTTGATCAGGAACGTGTCCGGTTCGTCGGGAAGCCGCGCCGACATATGCGTGTTGATGAGATCGGTCCAGCCCAGATAATGGGCGATGCGATAGACGGCGGCGAGGTCGCAGCGCGTCTGCCACTCGACGTCGGACATCGTCGGTTCTGGTTTGCAGCTCGCGAGCGTCATGTCCTTACTCCTTTGCGAGGGACGATCGAAAGGCGTCGTTGCGGTTCAGGCGAGAATGACCACGTCGTCCGGCTTGAAGCGGGCGGTGACGGGCCGGCCGGGGTCGAGAGAGCTCGCCTTGCGCGAGGTCAGCTCGCGTAGCGCGATGCGGCTGCCGTCGGGCAGCGCGAGCCTGAGTTCGGTGACCCCGCCGATCATGGTGACGGTGTCCACGGTGCCGCTGATCTCGCCATGCGCGACGCCGTCGAGCGCGGACAGCGTGAGCGATTCCGGGCGGATCATGATCTTCCCGCTCGTGCCGGGCGCCAGCCGGCAGGGGCCGACATCGACGCTCGTTCCGGCGCAGCGGATGTGCAGGCGCGCCCCGCCGGCCGCTCCCTGTCCGACGGTGACGTCGAGGATGTTCGATTCGCCGAGGAAATCCGCCGCGAACACGCTCTTGGGATTGAAATAGAGCTCGTGCGGCGTGCCGAGCTGCTCGATCCGACCGCCATTCATCAGGCAGATCCGGTTCGACATGGCCAGCGCCTCACCCTGATCATGCGTGACGTAGACGACGGTGACGCCAAGGCTGGCGTGGATCTGCCGGATCTCGAACTGCATGCTGTCGCGCAGCTTCTTGTCCAGCGCGCTGAGAGGCTCGTCCATCAGGATGATGCTTGGCCGGTAGACGAGGCTGCGGGCGAGAGCCACGCGCTGCTGCTGCCCGCCGGAGAGCTGCTTCGGCTTGCGTTCGCTCATGTTCGGAAGCCGGACGATCTCGAGGGCCTCGCCGACCTGCCGCTGGATCTCGTCCTCCTTCAGGCGCCGGACGCGCAGCGGGAACGCGACGTTCTCGAACACCGACATATGCGGCATCAGGGCATAGTTCTGGAATACCATGCCGAGGCCGCGCTCGCCGGCGGGCACGCGGGTGACGTCGCGCTCCCCGATCAGGATGCGGCCGCCGGATGCCGCCGTCATGCCGGCGATCACGTTGAGAATCGTCGTCTTGCCCGATCCGCTTGGTCCGAGCAGCGTGAAGAACTCGCCCGAACGGATGGTCAGGTCGGTCGGGAAGAGCGCGGTGACGGAGCCGTAGCTCTTCGACACTCCTTCGAGCCTGATCGCGCTTTCGGACATCAATTCTTCCTTTGCAGCAGAGCCGTCACCACACAGATCATCAGCGCGAAGACCGTCAGCATGCTCGAGATCGCGGCGATCACGGGCGTGATCTCCCACTTGATCGAGCTGTACATCTTAACCGGCAGCGTCGTCTGCCTGACGCTCGCGATGAAATAGGAGATCACGACCTCGTCGAACGACATCAGGAAGGCGAACAGCCCCGCGGCGAGCACCGACGGCAGCAGGAGCGGCAGCGTCACCCGCCGAAGCACGTAGAGCTTTCCCGCGCCCATCAGGCTCGCCGCCGTCTCGAGCCCGCTGTCGATCTGGCGCAGGCCGGCATTCGCGGTGACGATGACGAAAGGCACGACCACGATGGTATGGCCGATCATCAGGCCGAAGGTCGTCCCCGCGATGCCCAGGCGCGACAGATAGATGTAGAGTGCCAGTCCGACGACGACGCCCGGCACGAAGATCGGGCTGAGCAGGATCAGCGTCACCAGCTTCTTGCCGCGGAATTCCGAGCGCTGCAGCCCATAGGCGGCGCCGACGCCGATGACCAGCGAGAAGAATGTCACCCCCAGCGCGACGCGCAGGCTCTGCCAGGTCGCATCGAGCCAGTTTCCTTCGACGAAATACTCCCGGTAATGCGCCATCGACAGGTTCGGCGGCGGAAACACCAGGATCTGCGAGTCACCGAAGGAGAGCGGGATCACGATCAGGCTGGGGATCACCAGGAAAGCGTAGCCCAGCCAGGCGAGCAGCTTGGCGCCGAGCGAGAGCCAGGAGAAGGTGCGGATCTCCGAAGCGTCGCTCATCGCAAGAGGCCTCCGGTCGGGCGATCCGCGCCGGCGCGGGCCATGGGGGCGGGGCGCTCAATCAAACAGCTCTCCCTTGCGGACGCGGGCCAGGCCGACGACGAAGAGCGCCGTGATCACCATCAAGGCGACGGAGAGCGCCGAAGCCAGCGGCCAGTCGAGCGTCTCGCGGACATTGAGGTCGATCAGATTCGAGATCATGTAGTCCTGCCGGCCGCCCAGCAGCGCCGGCGTGATGAACATGCCGAAAGACAGGATCGCGCAGATCAGCGTCCCGGCCATCACGCCGGGCAGGCTGAGCGGCAGCGTGATCGACCAGAAGATCCGCAGCCGCCCGGCGCCCATCATCATCGCCGCGCGGCGCAGGCTGCCGTCCTGGGCGAGCAGGCTGCCGAGCACGATCAGCACCATGAAGGGCAGCAGGTAATGCGTCATGCCGACCATGACCCCGACCCGGTTGTACAGCAGCTCCAGCCTGGCGCCTTCTCCGAAAAGCGCGGCGAGCGCATTGTTGATCAGGCCGCCTCGACCGAGCAGAACGGCGAAGGCGAAGCTCTTGACCAGGATGCTGGTCCAGAACGGCAGCAGCACCAGCACGAGCAGGAGCGTCCGGCGGCGCGGCGGCTGGCCCGCGAGATGATAGGCGACTGGATAGCCGATCAGCAGGGTCAGCGCCGTCGCCGTGGCCGTGATTTCCAGCGTGGTGAGGAGAACGCGGCCATAGAGCGGCTCGTCGAGGAGCTGGGCGTATTTGACGAAGGTGAAGCCGGGATCGAACAGGCTCGTATAGAACACGAGCCCGAGCGGTATCATGAAGATCACCGCGAAGACGATCAGGGCCGGCAGGAAGAACAGATACATCGCATCAGCCCGGAAGGCGCCGGCAGCGGACGCCCCCACCCATGCGTCGGGTTGCTGCCGCCTCATTCATAGGGCTTAAATTGCCCGTCGCGCCAGGCCAGCGCCGCTCCGAGCCCCTGTTCGGCCCGGATCCGTGCGAATTCGATGTACTCGGGCGTATGGATCACGTCCATCAGCGTGCAGGCTTCGAGGCCGTAGAGCAACGCCGGCTCGAAGCCCATCGCGGAATAGGTGTTGGTGATGGCCCGTTTGTTCCAGACCAGGCAGTCGAGTGCGACCTGGCCCATGCGCTTGGCGTTCTTGATCACCTCCTCGCGCAGCCTGTCCTTCGGATAAACCCGGTTGACGAGGCCGAGCCGCTCCGCCTCGGCGGCATCGAAGGTGTCGCCCGTATAGATCAGCTCGCGGCAGCGGTTGCCGATGATCCACGGCATGCCGAGCGCCACGACGCCGGCGGAGAACCGCGTCTCGACGACGCCGAAGGACGAGGTGTCGGAGCAATAGCGAATGTCGCACATCTGCGCGAATTCGAGCCCCCCGGCGAGGCAGTGGCCGTCGATCATCGCGATGATCGGCTTGGGACAGTCCCAGGGCGAACGGCAGAACAGGTAGTCGTCGCGCGTCCGTTCGCGCCATTTCTTGACGTCGGTACGCGGCGTTCCGGTCGACTCGACAAGATCGAACCCGACCGAGAACGCCTTTCCGCCCTTGCCGGCTATGACCATGACGCGCAGATCGTCGTCTTCGGAAAAGCGCTTCAGCGCATCCGCCATCTCCTCCTTCACCGCCTTGTTGATGGCGTTGAGCTTATCGGGGCGGTTCAGCTCCACTATGGCGACGCGCCCGTCGACTTCGAAGGTAATTGCTTCGTAGTTCATTTCATCCGCTTCCCGATCTCAATGCCCGGCTGAGTGGGCGCTCCGTTCGACTGCGACATCCACGCCCGTGGCGCCGTCACCGCGGCGGTGGACGATCAGCGGGTTGATCTCGACCGCGCTCACCTGCGGACCGAGCCCCTCGGCGAAGTCCGACAGCGCGGCGATCGCCCCCGCGGCCGCATCGATGTCGTAGGGCCCTTCGCCGCGGAAGCCGTCCATGAGCTGGCCGGCCCGGGAGGAGGCCAGCATCGCCTTCGCCTGTGCGGTGGTCACGGGGCCGATCCGGATCGCCGATTCGCGAAGGAGCTCGACGAACACACCGCCGAGACCGACGACAACGATATTGCCGAAGCCGGGCTCCTTGCGCACCGCGATGATGAGCTCGAGCCCGGCGGGTGCCATCGGCTGCATGATCACCGCGGCTCCCGGCCCCGCCGAATGGCGGGCAAGCCCGGCGGACAAGTCCTCGAATGCCCCGGCCACGGCGGCCGGTGTCGAGAGATTGAGCCGCAGCAGGCCGAGTTCGCTCTTGTGCAGGAGATCGGGTGCCGTCGCCTTCAGGGCCACCGGCCGCCCGATCCTGGCCGCTGCCGCCACCGCCGCCCCGGCATCGGTGACCTTGAGGCTCATGGCCATCGGCACGCCGGCCGCGCTCAGGGCGGCGAAGCGCTCCGCCTCGTCGGCATCCAGGAACCGCGCTGCATCCGCACGCGCCGGCGCCGGCGCGGAATCTTCGAAGGCGACGCAGGCCTTGCTCCAGCCTCCCATGGCGGCAAGCGACGCGCGCATGCCGCACAGGAACGGAATCCCGGCCCGGCCGAGAACCGCGTCGATGTCGCGATTGGGCCCGCCGCCGGCGGTGTTGGTGAAGAAGACCACGCGCGTGTCGCCCATGTTTTCCGCGGCGCAGACATGGGCCATGTCGTTGACCATGAGCTGGTCGCCGACGCCGGCGCCGGAGGCGTCGGAGGCGATGGCGATCGCGCCGATTTCGGGGTCGGCTCGCAGCGTGCGGATGATGCGCGCGAAACGTTCCTTGTCCCAGCTCAGCCCCATCGAATCCAGCGGGTTGCGCGGGACGAGATAGGGCGAGACATCCGGCTTGAGCGCCGTGATCCTCTCCGCGCTCAGCGACATCAGAGGCAGCGAAACCTCCGCCGCGACGTCGGCGATGAGGCCCGCCTCGCCGCCCGACATGGTGACGACCACCGTGCCCGGCCGCAACGGCGGCGCATGGTGTGAGAAGAGCTTGGCCGCCTCGATCATCGCGTCGAGATCGGGCGCGCGAACGATGCCGTTGCGCTCGAAGAAGGCGTCGTAGACGGCGTCGTCGCCGACCAGCGCGCCGCTGTGGGCGGCCGCGGCCGAACGGCCCCCCTCCGAGCGTCCGACCTTCGTGACGATGATGCGCTTGCCGCGGCAGGCCGCGTTCCGCGCGATCGCGGCGAAACGCTGCGGATTCCGCAGGGTCTCGATGAAGCACATCACGACCCGGACACGCTCTTCGGCCAGTACGAATTCGGCGTAGTCGCAGACGTCGAGCGCCGCCTCGGTGCCGACCGTGATGTTGTAGCCGATGCCGAGGCCGCGATCGTCCTGCGAGAGAGCCGCGGAGACCGAGCCGCTCTGCGAGACGACGCAGACCGGGCCGGGGCCGGTGACGGGCAGATCGTAGAAGGTGCTGGGACAGAAGCGGTCCCAGAGATTGATGAAGCCGGAATTGTTGGGTCCGCACAGCACCATCCCATGCCGTCTGATCCGTCCAACCAACTCCTCCTGCCGCTTCTCGCCTTCAGGGCCCGCATCCGAGAAGCCGGATGCGTTCGTCATGATGGCGCCGACGCCGAGCCGGCCCGCCTCGTCGACGATCCCTGAAATCTGTTCGCCCGGGATCGCGACGAAGACGGTGTCCGGTACCTCGGGCAGACTGCTCAGCGAAGGATGGCAGGGTAGCCCGAGAATGGTCTCGTAGCGCGGATTGACCGGATAGATTGCGCCTCCGAAGCGGCCGGCGATGATGTTGCCGAGAACGCGCAACCCCGCGGAATGGGGACGCTCCGAGGCGCCGACGAGCGCCACCGAGCGGGGCGCGAGCAATCGTGAAAGCGGTGATCTATGCATGGCCGATACTGCAGGAGGTGGCCGGCACCGCGATACCGGCCGGCCGTCATGGACTGGGATACCGGCTGCCGGCTCAGCGCAAGAGCCAGTTGCGGTACTGGGTGGTGACCTCGGCCAGCCGCCCGTCCGCTCCCCACCATTCGGCATTGAGCGCCAGATGTTTCCCGGTCGTGAGATCCGGAAACCAGGCCTTGCGCTCGGCTTCCGGAATCAAGGCAGAAGCGGCCTTGGTCACGGGGATGAGCCGCAGCGCTTTCCAGAGCTCGGCCTGGAGATCGGGCTTCATCATGTAGCCGAGCAGCCGCATGCCAGCTTCCGCATTCGCCGCCCCGGTCGGCAAGGCGAAGGCCGGAAAGGCCATCATCAGCTGCTCCGTGTTGAACGCGACCGGCACGCCGCTCGACTGCGCGGCGAAGACGCGGTTGTTGAAGGTGTGCGTGAAATCGACGTCGTTGGTCTGGATCAGTTCGATCGACTGCGGCGCAGTGTCCGCCCACTTCGCGATATGGGGCTTGATCCGATCGAGAGCCTTGAAGGCTCGCGGGACGTCAAGGGGATACATCGCCGACGGCGCGACCCCGTCCGCCAGCAGGGCGATCTCGAGCACGTTGTCGGGGCGCGAGCGCAGGGACCGACGCCCCGGAAACTTCTGCACGTCCCAGAAGTCAGCCCAGGTCTCGGGATGCTTGCCCGCCGGGAATTTTGCCGAGTTGTAGCCGATGCCGGTGGTGTAGTTGTAGGTGCTCAGCCAATGTGTCTGCTTGGCTTCGGGCACCGAGAGCTCCGGAATATCGATCTTCCCGAAGTCGAGCGGCATGACGAGGCCCATCCGCGCGGCCGTAACGCATTCCGACGGGATCAACTCGATCACGTCCCATTCCGGCGACTTGGACTGCACCTGCGCGCGCAGCTTCGCCATGTCGGCAGGCGCCGTCTGGATGACCTGAATGCCGGTTTCCTTAGCGAAGGGCTGGAAGAAGATGCGCTTCAGCGCCTCGCCATAGCTGCCTCCATAGGTCCCGAAGACGACGCTGGTGGCGGAGCGCGCATCGGGCGCCCGGAGCACGAACGGGGCGGCGATCACGCCACCGATGCCGGCGCGCAGCGCTGCTCTCCTGGACATTTTGGTGGTCAATAGACCTGATTGGGCACGCTTCATGCTTATCCCCTTTTTGGCTCTCCACACTGACGGTGGCTTAGAAGCTCTTGCTGCGGTGCAGGGTACTGTTTTTTCGAGCATTTTTGCAGCCAACTTGTAACTTATGACGCAGGATTTATGCGTTTCTTCAATTTTATGCGCAGGATAGACCTCTCATGTACGAGAAGGGATCATACGCGAACCGACGAGAGCTGTAGATGAGGTGGCGGCGCGATTGCCCGGGCTCGATGACGCTGGAGATTTTACCGCTCGAGAAGGGCCTAAGGCGTCGCTTCGGCTAAGTGCTTGTGTGGACGGCGCCCGCGGGTCCAGAAGTTTGTGGGGGTTGGGACGATCTGATCGGCAGCAGTCATGCGTCCGGCCTGTTGCTGCGGTGCGCATGACCGCTGGCCTTGATGAGATCCCTGGGGCGGGTTCCAAACGGTCCCGCGCGCTTGGACAGCACGAAACACCTACCGGATTGTCCCAATTCCGGTCCGACCGTTCGTCATCACCTCCTCAGCGCCTCCGACCCATCCCTTGGCTCCGTGGTTGTGCGTGCTCTCAGGCAGGGCGGGCCCCGGGTCTTGACCGATACGTCTCCTGCCCACCGTGGTAGACGCGCCCGGAGCGCCGGGAACGACATGGAGTGCGCGCAATCCGGGCTGCGCCGGAACCGTCTTGCGCCACGGGCCGGCGATCGTATCGGGATGAACGGTGCCGATCCCGCCCAGGCGGCTCTCCCGCTGGCGGAAGGCATCGAGATAGGACAGCTCGGCTTATTGCGGGTCTCCAGCTGGTCCAGATACTCGCTAAACGGGATCCGGACCGCCAGCCGATCAAAGCTCGCAAGCGAGCTCTGACTATCTACACAACTCGTCGATCAGCGGTGTAACACTCGCCGCCTCTTGCAGGCGTGCGACCTCGGCCACGATCGTTTTAGCTTGTCCGATCGAGCGCTCTCGTGGCCAGAGCGTACCAAATTTTTTCTCGACGTCGTCGTGGGACATCGGATTGTTGCAATGGCCGATCGGATAAATCGTTTCCGCACTCACATGCCCACCCGCGGCGAGCGTGATCGTAATCCTTGCAGGCGACGTATTGGCGTCGCCATGCGTGAATGCAGGAAGCTCGGCGACTTCGATCTTCGGGAGAAAGGCACGAGTTTTCGGGGACGCCAAGGCCTCATCCGTGAAAGCGGCCGCGGAAATCTTGCCCGAGAGCAAGGAGACGGCCACAACGTAGGGGAGGGAATGGTCAGCGGTCTCACGAGTCCGCGGATCCCATCGGCTCGCCTCGCGTCCCATGACCTCGAACGTCATCCTGTTCACCTCGATGCGAACCTTTGCGACATCGGCATCTGCCATGCGGCCGTGTAGGTCGAGCGCGGCATCGACCGCTGCCTGGCCGTGATAGCAGACCGGATGGCGCTTGATGTGGGTCTTCAGGATAAAATGCCCGCCATCCTCAGGCCAGACGATCTTGCCAACCACCGCTTCGAGACCGCCGATGCCTTCGAACACGCCAGACGGGCCCGTCACGCCTTCCGACGCCAAGCGGGCGGCGAAGACACCGTTGCGGGCGGCATTCGGCCCCGCGCAGGCCTTCCATTCGGACAGGCTGCCCATCCGTACATTGAACAGGCCCACATTCGCTGAGACCGCCAGCGCGAGAGCATGCTCCGTCCGTGTCTCGTCGAGCCCGAGCAGGCAGGCGGATCCGCCAGCGGCGCCCAGCGCCGCCGCGATGACCTGGTCGACCCCTTTCTCCGCCAAGGCGACGCCGTTGCACAGGCCGCAATAGAGATCGTAAGAGATGATAATCGCACGAAGCAGCGCTTCGCCGGATGCACCCCGTTCTTCGGCAAGCGCCATCAGCGCGGGGATGGTGTCGCTCGGATGTCCTGATGTTCGACCCAGGATGGTGTCGTTGAGATCGAGGTAGCGGGCCATGGTCCCGTTCACCAGTGCCGCATCTTCCACCGTGGCGCGACTGCTTGCTCCCCAGATGCGCGCGCCGCGCGTGACGGAAGGAGAGGCCAGAATGCGGCGCAGGCGAGCGCAAAGCTCATCGTCATAGGCGGCGAAAGCGCAGGCGATGGTGTCCAGCATGCGCGTTTGCGCCGCGCGCACGGCGTCCCCAGACAATCGGGTGCGCGCGGTTCTCAGAGCTTGGCTCGCAAGCTTCTTGGTCAGGCTGTCCATTATCGGATTCCTTTCAATATTGGCCCGTGTCGCGCCGTCAACGTCCGGCGAACCTGGGTTAGCGCGTCTCCCGGAACGCGCTCGAACGCCACGGCCGGCGAGATATCCATCTGCACGCCGGTTCGGACGGCACGTGTTGCGGAAGCAAGGCTCAACAGCGCGCGTTTGGTAACCCCCGGCCAGGTCCAGCCCGTTCTTATCTCGCTGCCGGCAGCTTCGTGCCGAGGTCGCATTGCCTGCAAGCCTTCCCTATTCGTCCTGCAGGGCGATCTCGCGGCTGCGTCTCACCATCGGGACGGCAATCAAGAGCGCGATTGCGACCGTCGCGGCAACGAGGGCAGCACTGAGCGGACGCTCGATAAAGATCATCGGGTTACCTCGCGACAATTGCATCGCGCGCCGCAGGTACTCCTCCATCAGCGGGCCAAGAACCATACCCAGGATGAGGGGCGCGGGCTCGCAGTCGAGCAACCTCAAAACATAGCCAAAAAAAGCGAGCGCGATCATGATATAGACGTCGAACGGCGAGTTATTCAGCGAATAGACGCCAATGCAGCAGAAGATGATGATCGATGGATAAAGCAAGCTATAGGGGACCGTCAGAAGTCTCGTCCACAGACCGACGAGCGGCAGATTGAGGATCACGAGCATCAGGTTTCCGACCCACATCGAGGCGATCAGCCCCCAAAACAATGTCGGCTGCTGGTGGATGATGCCGGGGCCCGGCTGGATCCCCTGGATGATCAGCGCGCCGGCGATCAGGGCCACATTGACGTTCGACGGAATGCCGAGCGTCAGCAGGGGAATGAAGGACATCTGGGCGCCGGCGTTGTTGGCAGCTTCGGGAGCCGCTACACCTTCGATCGCGCCGTTTCCAAACCGCTGAGGCTCCCGGGACAGTTTCTTTTCCAGCAGATACGCGGCAAAGGAGGACAACATGGCGCCGCCTCCCGGAAGCATGCCGAGCAGGACGCCCATCGCCGTGCCTCGTATTGCCGGGCCGGTCGATGCCTTGATGTCATCCTTTTGCGGCCAGAGATCGCGCAGCGAAGGTTGCAGGCTCGATCGACGCTGGGTTCCTCCCGGCAAGTTGTGGATGACTTCGGTGATGCCGAACATGCCCATGGCGACGGCAACGATGTTCAGCCCGTCGCTGAGTTCAAGTATCCCGAAAGTGAAACGAAGGTCGCTGGAACCCCTGTCCGAACCGATCAGCCCGAGCGTGACTCCGAGGACGACCATCCCGAGCGCCTTGACGAAGGAGCCGCGCGCAAGCGCAACCGCCACCACGAGGCCGAGAACCATGAGCGAAAAGTATTCAGCCGCGCCGAAAGTCAGGGCCATTGCCCCGAGGACCGGGGCGAAGAATGCGATGATGACCGTTGCGATGGTGCCGGCGAAAAACGAGGCGAGAGCCGCAATTGCCAGTGCCGGCCCGGCCCGGCCCGCTCTCGCCATCTTGTATCCATCCAGCGCGGTGACCACGCTCGACGGCTCTCCGGGAAGGTTGATCAGCATGGCCGTCGTCGATCCGCCATACTGCGCGCCGTAATAGATGCCCGCCAACATGATCAACGACCCGGTGGCATCATGACCGAACGTCAGCGGCAGCAGCATGGCGATCGTCGCTGCCGGTCCCAGGCCGGGCAGAACCCCGACCAGAGTGCCGAGAAGGCACCCCACAAGACAATAGAGAAGATTGTCCGGTGTGATGGCCGTGGAAAGGCCAAGTGCGATGTTTGAAAGAATGTCCATGTCACTCAACGGTCGAAAAGGTAGCCGACGATCGGTATCTGCTGCTCAAGGGCGATCGGGAACATGAGCGTCGTTCCTGCCGCGAGGAACGCGGCGAGCACCAGAACAGTGGATGCCGGTCTGCGCGGGTCGTCGGCCAACGCCGACAGGAGCACAACCAGGAATACGGTGATTGGCAGGCCCAGCGGCCCGATCAATAACGCGAACAGGATTGTGGATCCCAACACGTAGACCGTAGGCCGGATCGAGAACGGCGCGGTCGGCTCATTTTCGCCGAAGAAGCTTCTGCCGATCAGGATCAGGGCGATTGCGCCGAGACAGCACCCCATGATGATCGGAACGTAACCCGCTTCCATCTGTCGGGCCGTTCCGATGTTATAGCCGCTGGCAACTGAAACAACGGAGGCCGCAAGCAGGAGAAAGATAATACCAAGGATCAGGTCCTTTGGCTTTGCCACTTTAAAATTAAAGCCACTCATATTAGGTTTGTCCTATTACGATCTACCTATATGTAAGTCAGAGAATGACCGCAGAAGTGGATCTTCTGCGGTCTATTGTGTAGATTGTAGGATTATTCAGGCTTGACCATCCCTGCAAGGACGGCAGCTTCACGTGAGTTTTTCAATTTTTCAGCAATGATGTTTCGATATGCCTCTGGTGAGCTACCGTCGGCGACGAAGCCGAGCGTCGTGAGTTTTTCAATGACTTCCGGTGAATTTAATGCATCTTGAACATCGGCATTGATCTTCTTGACGATATCCGCAGGGGTCCCCTTGGGACCGGCCAGCCCATAGAAAAACGTGCTCGTGAAGTTTGGCAGCGTGCTGGACATGGGGGCAACATTGGGCAGAAGCTTGGAAGGCTGTGTCGAGCCCACTGCGACGGCCCTCAGAGCGCCGCTTTCGATATGCGGCTTTGCCGGTCCGATAGGCAGCAGAACCGCATCGGTTTGGCCTCCAACCACGTCGGTTAGCCCTGGAGCGGTGCCCGGATAGCCGATCAGCGCGGTTTCGATACCGGCTGCCTTGTTGAGACGGATCGTATCGAGGTGCAGATCGCCGCCAGTGACGACGGATACGTTCAACTGGCCAGGATGCTCCTTGGCGTACGCGATGTAGCCCGCCAAATCTTTAATCGGCAGCTTGCTGTTGACGACGAGTACGGTCGCGCCGGACGCGACTTGGCTGATATGCTCAAAGTCTTTGACGAGGTCGTAATCGAGTTTGTTCTGGACCGAAGCATTGCCGACATCAGAGGTTGACCACATACCCAGCGTATAGCCGTCCGGACGCGCGCTCTTCAGCGTGCGCACGCCGATCGCGCCGTTAGCCCCCGGCCGGTTTTCGACGATCACCTGTTGGCCCCATTTCTTGGTCAAGGCACCTGCGATCATACGCGCGATGGTGTCGGTCCCTCCGCCCGCGCTAAAGCCGACCAGAATAGTGACCGTGCGCTTGGGGAATTCCTGGGCTGATGAACTGGCCGGGGCCAGCCCCGAAAATAGGGCGGCGATGGCAGCCGCGGCAATAGCATAGACAGGCTTCATAGGTATTCCTCCCGGTTTTCGTTTGTCTGAACAGCAGCGGATAGCCGCCTGGCGACGAAAGCTCCGATTTTCCTCGCATCGACGTTCCGCTGATCATTCCACCTTGGTCGCCTTCTTTAAGGCAAAGCAGATCCGCGACCTCACCGTTCTCGTCGTCGTTATATATGCGTCGTAGTCGTCCCGAAGTCGCTCGAAGGTGCGATATTGGATTATCGTCTTGCCGTGCGCCTTGTGTATTGATTCCTCTTTGAGTGGAATACTTGCGGCGGTCTCGGCCGGGAGGACCCGGCGCTGCCACTGACCCTGAGCGTCAGGGGAAAGAATGGGGCCGCGCCCCCCCTGGCGGTCGCGATGCGTGCGCCGCTGAATCCCAGCGCGGCGCGAACGGTGTGATGTCCTGGGTGTTGATCCGCAGATTCGTGGCCGTCAGCCCATCGATCCGGGCCATGTCCACGCTCGACAGGGTGAAATCCATCACATCGAAATTCCTGCGGATATGGTCGGGTTTGGTCGACATCGTATTGATCGATACGCCTTTCTGCAGAATCCAGCGAAGTGCGATCTGCCCCGCTTCCTTTCCGTAATCTTCGCCGAGTTGCGCGAACAGTTCGTGCTTGAAGATGGCCCCGCGCGCCATCGAGCAATAGGAGGAGAGGGGGATGTTCAGCTCGCTCGCCGCCGACAGCAACTTGCCCTGATCAAGCAGGGGATGGAACTCGACCTGGTTGGTGACGATCGGCCCGTCGATGTGATCCTTGGCAATCTTCATCATGCTGACGGTGTAATTGCTGATGCCGATATGCTTCGTGTAGCCTCGTTCCTTCGCCTTCTGGAGCCATTCGAGCGAGGGCCGGACGTCTCCGCCGATCGGTGGCCAGTGCAGCAGGAGAACGTCGACGAAGGGCAGTCCAAGCTCCGTCAGGCTCTTCTCGACACTGGGGAGGAATTCGTTCGGGCCGAAGTTGCTGGGCCTCACCTTGGTCGTGATGCAGAGCTCGTCCCGCGGAATGCCGGATTCCGCTATGGCGCGCCCCACCTCGGCCTCGTTTTGGTAGCTCTGGGCCGTGTCGATGGCGCGGTAGCCGACCGCGAGGGCGTGCCCCAGCGCCTGCTTCAGCTCTTCTCCTTTCAGAGGATAGGTTCCGAAGGAGCGCTGGAAGCTCTTTCTGAAATAGATGCCGCACATCAAACCGCCCCCGGAGCGTCGCGTTCGTCTCGCAGGCGCGCCCCGAGCGGGGCGCGCCTGCAACATGTCGAGCCGGTCGTCTCAGCTCTGCAGATAGACGACGTGGGTCTGCGTATATTCGTAGAGCCCGTGCTTGCCGTCGGCTCCGCCGATCCCGGACCTCCTGGTTCCGGCGTGGAAGCCCTGCATCGCCTCGAAGTTCTCGCGATTGATATAGGTTTCGCCGAAGCGGATCTCGTTGCAGGCTCGCATCGCGACGCCGATATCGCGCGTATAGATCGAAGAGGTCAGGCCGTAGATCGAGTCGTTCGCCCGCTCGATTGCCTCGTCGAGCGTATCGAAGGTATTGACCGGGATGACCGGGCCGAAGATTTCCTTCTGCATAATCTCGTCGGCTTGCCCGCACCCGGTCAGCACCGTCGGCCGATAGTAGGATCCGGATCCGAGCTCCGCGACGGAACCGCCCGTCACCAGATTGGCGCCGGCCTTCAAGGCGCGCTGGACCAGGCCCTCGACCTTTGCCAGCCCCTTCTTGTTGATGAGAGGGCCCATGTCGACCGATTGGTTCGCCAACGGATCGCCATAGGTCGCCTGGTCCATCGCCGAAGCGAGCTTCGAGACGAACTCGTCCTCGACACGGCGATCGACATAGACGCGTTCCGCACAATTGCAGACCTGGCCGCTGTTGATGACGCGCGAGTCGCGGATGGCCTTCACCGACAGGTCGATGTCGGCGTCGGCCAGGACGATCGCCGGCGCCTTGCCTCCGAGCTCGAGATTGACCTTGGTAATGTTCTTCGCCGCCGCGGCCATGATGCGGGAGCCGGTTTCGACCGAACCGGTGAAGCTCAGCATGCCGACGTCAGGGTCGTCGCACAGGGCAGCGCCCGTGGACCCGCCGCCTCCGAAGACGAAGTTCACGATGCCGGGCGGAATATCCGTTTCCGCCACCAGCTGCGCGAACATGGCCGCGTTGTTGGGCGTCTCCTCGCTCGGCTTGATGACGACGGCGTTTCCGGTCACGAGAGCGGGCCCGAGCTTGCGGGCGATCAGGAAGAACGGGAAATTCCAGGGCAGGATGCCGCCGACGACGCCGATCGGCTGGCGGAACAGGAAGATGTTCTCGCCCGGCCGGTCGGAGGTGATGATCTCACCCTCGATGCGGCGCGCCCATTCGGCCATGTAGTCCAGATAGTCGGCCGTGAACGCCACCTCGACTTCGGCAAGGCCGAGAATCTTGCCCTGCTCCTCGACGATCGTCCGCGCCAGCGCCGTTTGGTTCTCGCGAATCTTCGCGGAGAGCGCGCGCAGCGCCGCGGCGCGCTGGATGGCTGGCAGCTTGCCCCAGCCTTTCTGCGCCGCCTTGGCTGCCGCGACTGCCTCCGCAACGACACCGGCTGGCGTGTCGGGAATTTCCGAAATCACCTGATCGGTTGCAGGGTTGAACACGGGGATGAAGTTGCCTCCCGCCGTATCGACGAACTTGCCGTTAATGAAATTGCGGTGACGCGTCGTCATGCTACCTCCAAAGACTGGACACCTCCGGCCGCAGCCCGCTCAAGACCCGCACATGCGGTTCCCGGGCCGAGAGGTGGTATTTCAGATGAACCGCTGTTGGATTCGTGGCCGGATTTATCGTGCGATCTCGCGCGCCCAGAGATCGATCCACTTGGAACGTTCGCTTACGACAGCACTCATGTCGGCCATGTAAGCTCCATCCATGATCGTCTTGCCGTAGGCCACTTTTTTCGCGAGTTCAGGATCAAGCTTGACCGATTGGGCTACCGGGCCGCCATAGTAGTATTGCGCAATCAGTTCCTGGCCATCCTGCGAAAGCAGCCAGTTCATCAGTTTGATAGCATTTTCCCTGTTCGGAGCGCCTTTTACCAAGGTTGTGCCGTTGGTGAACAGCGGAGCGCCTTCGACCGGGGTGATGAACGAAACCGGGAAGCCCGTATCGGCCACCAACGATGCGCGCACGTTATTCCACCAGCCCAGCCAGATCGTCTCTTGCTGGAATAGCAGCGTCATTTCGTCGGCGATGTTGAAGTAGACGTCGTTCTTGAATTTCTTCAGGCGTTCGAAGGCCGGCATGATATTGGTCGGGCTTCCGCCTTCGACTTTGGCGATCATCAGCAGCATCAGCACGCCCGTCGTCGTCGCCGGGGGCCAGATCGCGACACGGCCCTTCAGGTCCGGGCGCCACAGGTCCTGGACCGAGGTCGGAAGTTTCAGCCCCTTGCTTTCGAAGATTTTCGAGTTGTAGGCGATGCCGGTGGTCACCGCCTGGATCGGAACCCCATCGTCGCCCGGATAGCGCAATACGGGATAAATATCGGTGATGGCAGGAAGAATATCAGCGGTGATATGCTCGAAAAGCCCCTTCTGTCGATACTGTGCATACCCCTCTTCGGTCACCATCACAATGTCCATCTGCGGCGAAGCGCGCTGAGCTTCGAGCTTGCTGAGACCTTCCATAATGGTCGCGGGGATATACTGGACCTTGATGCCGAAGGCCTTCTCGAACTTCGGAAAGATGTTCTTCTTGTAGGTCTCGGCAGCGCTGCCGCCGACACCGCAGAAGACGACGCTCTGCGCAGCCCTGGCCACGTAAGGCATGGCGATCATCGTGGTTGCGGACGCTCCGCCGATGACAACGTTACGACGCGATATCATTCTTTTCCCCCTTGGCTCGTTCTGTTCTTCTGTTTAAGTCAGGCGGCAGCGGCTGGGCTTCTCACGCCCCCACGAACACCGGCTTTCGCTTTTCGATGAAGGCGCGTCGTCCCTCGACGTAGTCCTGGCTCTTCCAGCAGCGGTCGACGAATTCCTGACAGATGGCGCTGTCGGCAGCCGCCTCGCCGCGCAGGATCTGCGCGATGCTGACCTTGATCGATTCCAGCGTCAGCGGCGCATTGCCGCCGATCAGTTCGGCATATTCGCCGACGAACTCGTCCAGCGCCTCGTCGGGGACGGTGCGGTTGACGAGGCCCATACCGAAGGCCTCATCCGCATTGAACAGGCGGGCGGTGAGGAAGATCTCCTTGGTCTGGGCCGGGCCGAGAATGTGGACGAACCATTTCAAGGCGCTCGGGCTATATCCGAGGCCGAGCTTAGCCGCGGGCAGGCTGAAGCGCGCGTTGCTGCTGCAGATGCGCAGGTCGCAGGCCATGGCGAGGCTCAGGCCGCCGCCGACGCAATAGCCGCGGATCATCGCGATCGTCGGCTTTGGGCAGTTCAGCACCAGGCCGTAGACCCGCTCATTGGTCTCGGCGTAGTGCTTGATGCCTTCTTCCGTCGAGCGGACCTTCTCGAATTTCGAGATGTCGGCGCCCGTCACGAAGTTTCCGCCAGCGCCGGTGATGACGATGGTGCGGATGTTCTTGTCGTTCACCAGGTCGATGATAATACGCTCAAAGTCGATCAGCATCTCGAGGGAGACGGCATTCTTGCGGGCAGGATTCTCGAACGCGATATAACCAACCCGGCCCGCTTTGTGCAGAGTGACAACGCCTTCTCGTGCTTCCTCGGACGCCACCGGCATTCCTCCATATCCTGGGTCGGTATTCCGTTTTAGTAATTCCGCTAATCGGAATGTGATGCCATTTTTTTGAAAATATAGCTTGCGGGGTGCAGGCACGCAAGTTAATTCCGATGGACGGAAAACGTGATCGGCCCCGTCTCGCCTGCGGCCGGGAAGCGGCGCCAGCCACAGAAGATGTCGGAATAGATCGGTATATTCCGGTATGACTATCTGCCTAAATCCAGATTTTAAAACTACATTATACCGATATATCGAATAGAATTCGTTACAATCTGAAGTTTACTTGAATTATTACGAGGGGATGTGATGGACGTAAGACGTGCTTTTGACTTCACAGGTAGGAATGCATTGATCACCGGTGCCGCGCGCGGCATCGGATTTGCTTGTGCCAAGGCGCTGAGCGACAGCGGGGCGCGGGTCGCTCTCGCCGATATGAATGGCGAGGCGGTGGCAGCTTCCGCGAGGGAATTGTCCTCCACAGCGGTGGGGCTGGCCGCCGATATCGGCGATGCGCAGTCGGTCGCCGCGATGGTCGAGGGTGCGAAGCGGGAGCTCGGTGAGATCGATATTTTCGTCAACTGTGCGGCGATCACCCATGACAACCTGTTCCTGGAATCCGGGCCGGAGGATTGGGAGCGTATCCTGCGCGTGGACCTTTTCGGCGCCATGCTTTGCCTGAAGGCCGTCCTGCCGGACATGGTCCGCCGGGGCTATGGCCGGGTCGTCTACCTCGCCTCGGACTCCGCGCTGATCGGCCAGGCGCGCCTTTCCTATTACGCGGCCGCCAAGGGCGGCGTCGTCGCGCTCATCAAATCGGTGGCGCAGGAGGTCGGAAAGGATGGTGTGACCCTGAACGTCGTCTCGCCGGGCGCGACGAACACGCCGCTGCGCGCGCAGCGGGAGACGGCGCTGCGCGCCCAACTCGGCGAGGAGCGCTTTCTCGCGCGTGAGCGGAAGATCCTGGCGCGTTACCCGGTCGGACGTCTGGGGCAGCCCGACGACATCGCCGGCGCCGTCGCGTTCCTCAGTGCCGAGCAGTCGAGCTGGGTGACCGGGCAGGTGCTGAGCGTCAATGGCGGCTTCCTGATGGCCTGATGGGGCGCGCCGATGCGGGCCGTCGGCGCAACCTTTTGATTCTACGCCGAATTCGGCCCGGGATTGACCGCTCTGCGCCTTCAACATGATCGGGCTGCGCGCTCGAGCAGGCGTTGACAAGCCGGCGAAGGCGCAGTAGCTCAATAATCAAATATGATAACAAATTCCGTTAAACGGAATTAGAGAAGGGCGGCGCCAACTGCCGCAGCTGGGGAGACAGGTTCGTGTCCGCGAGAGTCCAGGCAGCCGAGTCGGGGGCGGGTGGCGCTGAGGCGCGCCAGGCTGCCGCCGCGCCGTTCAGCATGCCTCTGCGCGGCGTCCGCGTCGTCGAGAGCGGCGAGAGGCTGGCGGTGGGCGTCTGCGGCGCGTTGCTTCGGGAGCTCGGCGCCGAGGTCTCCTGCTCCGGCAGCTACGCTTCGGCGGCCGGCCCGGCAGGCTATGACGGCTACGCCTATCTGCGGCACGGCAAGGCGATCCTCAGCGGCGGCGCACTCGTCGCGGCCGAGAGCGATGCGGATGTCGCGCTGTTCTCGTCCGACGTCGCGGAGGCGCAGGCTGCGTCGAGCCGCGACGACGGTCGGCGGATCCTGTGCGACATCACGGCGCTCGGCCGTGCCATGGCCGGCAGCGGCGCGGCGCTGACGGAGCTCCAGATCCAGGCGATGTCGGCCATCGTGGACACCACCGGCGTGTCCGACGGTCCACCGGTGCCGATCGGCTTCCCTGTGGTCGAGATGACGACGGGGCTCTACGCGGCGGCGGCCGTTGTCGCCGCGCTGCGCGTGCGGCGGCAGAGCGGGCATGGCCAGGCCATCGACATGAGCCTGTTCGACTGCGCCTTCGTCGCCATGGCGACCTTCGTCGCCGAGCCGCTGGTCGGCGGCGAGACGCCGATTGCGCGCATGGGCAACACTCACCCCTCCGCGGCGCCCTGGAACACCTATCGCGCCACGGACGGCTCGCTCGTCATCTGCGCAGGCAACGACCAGCAATGGCAGCGTCTCTGCCAACTGATCGGCCGTCCCGAACTGGCCGCGGACCCGGACTTCGCCAACCAGTTCGGCCGCGTCGCCCGGCGCGCCCAGGTCGATGCCGCGATCCAGGCCTGGACCGAGCGGCACTCGATCGAGGACTGCGGCCGGCAACTTTCGGCGATCTCCATCGCGAACGGCCGCGTCGTCCGCAACGACGGCTTTCCGCGGGAGCCGAACCTCGTCGCACGCGGATCGGTCTTCGAGGTCGACGACGCTTCCGCCGGGGGGAAGACCTATATTTCCCGCTCTCCCATCCGGATCGACGCGGCCTCGGCCGCCCGGGTGGAAGCTACTGGGACGGCGCCGTCCGCTCGATCCGCTGCGTCCGGCCCCATGCGGCTGCCGCTGCACGGCGTGCGGGTCATCGAGATCGGCCAGTATACCACCGCGCCGCTCGTCGCGCGCTACTGCGCTGCTCTGGGTGCAGAGGTGATCAAGGTCGAGCCGCCGGGCGGCGAGAGCACGCGGACCTGGCCGCCGCTTCTGGACGGCCAGTCGATCTTCTGCCGGTTCAACAACTCCGGCAAGAAGATGATCAGCCTCGACCTGAAAGACCCGCAGGATGCAGCGATCTTCAACGAACTGGTCCGCGAGGCGGATGTCGTCGTCGAGAACATGAAGCCCGGCGCGCTGGCGAAGCTTGGCTTCTCTTTCGAGACCATGCACGCGATGAACGAGCGCCTCGTCTACTGCTCGATCAACGGCTACGGCGCGTCTTCGCTTTATCCCGGCCGGCCGGCCTATGACACGGTCATCCAGGCCGAAGCGGGCATCATGGCCGAGACCAGCCGGGACGGGGAGCCGGTCAAGGCCGGGATCTCCATCTCGGATCTGCTCGGCGCGCAGTTCGGGCTGCTGGGCATCATCGCCGCGCTGGAATACGTCGCCGCGGGCGGACCGGGGGTCAGCCTCGACATCTCCATGCAGGACGCCTCGGCATGGGTGACGCAACTGGTCTGGGACGGCCGGGCCAGAAGGCCGACAGTGAAGACGATCCCGTGCAGCGACGGCTATGTCGTCGCCGTGGAACCGCGGGGCGAATGGCAGGCCCTCCCGCTCGACCGGTTCAGGCAGATGACGCGCGCCGAGGCTGATGCCGAGTTGAAGCGGCAGGGCATCGAGGCGGCGCCGGTCCTGAGCGTTTTGGAGATGCTGAAGCTGCCGCTGGTCGCGGACAGGCGGCTGTTCGACTACCGCCATGATCGCGGTTTCGCGTGGCCGGTCCTGGCCTGTCCCTTGCGGCTCATGGAAACGCCTCCGCGCCTCATGGAGCCGGCCGCGCCGGTCGATTTCCATCGCGGCGAAATTCTCGGGGAATTGCGGGCTGCGAATGAAGGCGCGGTGCGCGGCGCGGCGTCCTAGCCGCAGGGACCAAGCAAGCCATACACGACGCATTGTCGAGGAGTGAGGCATGGACTTCGAATTGACGGATGAACAGCGGATCGCCCAGGACGCGACGCGGCGCATGGTGAGCCAGGAGATCGAGCCGCTGATCGCCGGGTACGATCCCGATCAGCCCCTGCCGAAGGACGCGACGCGCCAGTTGATCCAGATCCTCGCCAAGCAGGGCCTGACCACCGCGCGCCTGCCGGAGGAAGCCGGCGGCTCCGCCCTGTCGGCGCTGACCGTCGGGCTGATCCTCGAGCAGCTGCCGCCGGTGGCGCAATGGGCGCTCGGGGCGCAGGAAGTCACCATCGCGCGCATCTACCGGGGCAGCACGCCGGAACAGCGCGCTCGCATCCTGCCGGACCTGATCGCCGGCAACAAGATCACCTGCACGGGCACAACCGAGCCGGATGCCGGTTCTGATCCGCGCAGCATCCGGACGACGGCCGTCGAGGACGGCGACCACTACATCGTCAACGGCACCAAGATGTGGGTCACCAATGCGAGCGTCTGCGACGTGATGATGGTGACGACCTCGGTCGGGCGCGACGAGAACGGCCTCAGCCGCATGATGCGGATCGTCATCGACAAGGAGGAATCGCCCTTCACCACGCGGAAGATCCCGACATTGGGGCTCAAGTCGGGTCATCTCGGCGAGGCGACCTTCGTCGATTGCCGCGTGCCCAAGCGCAACGTCCTGGGCGAGACGGGGGACGCGTCGCGTGTCCTGACGGAGACCTGGATCGCCAACCGCCCCTTCATGGGCCTCTATGCCGTGCACCTGGCCCAGAAGGCCTATGACGCGGCGCTGGCCTTTGCCGGTGAAAGGGTTCAGTTCGGCCGGAAGATCGCAGGATTCCAGCTCGTCCAGGAGCTTCTCGCCAACATCGCCACCGCGATCACGTCGAGCCGCCTGCTCTGCTACTACGCCCTGTCCTGCATCGATCGCGGCGAGCGTTCCAACCAGATCTCGGCGATGGCCAAGCGCTATTCGCTCGCCGCCTGCCAGCGCGCCATTTCGGAAGCCATGGAAGTCCACGGCGCGATGGGCATCAGCACCGAGCTCGGGCTGGAGCGGCTCTATCGTGACGCGCGCATGCTGCCGATCCCGGACGGCACCAACCAGATCCTCACACTGATCGAGGGCCGGGAGATCACCGGCATCCCGGCCTATCGCGCCTAGCGCAACGCCATATCGGAGACCCGCCATGAGCCATGATTTCGAGGACGTCCTCTACCGCGAGGAAGGCCGCGTCGCGACCATCACGATCAACCGCCCGGACCGGATGAATTCCTTCCGCAGCTCCAACGCGACATTCGCCGGCGGCACCTATGAGGAGCTGACCGAGGCGATCCAGCGCGCCGGCTGGAACCGCGACATCGGCGTCATCGTGCTGACGGGGGCGGGCAGCCGTGCCTTCAGCGTGGGGGGCGACACTGGCGACACGCGTTCCAAAAGCACCGGGCGCGGCATCACCGGCGTTCCTGGCGAGGAGCTGCACGCCGCGATCCGCTCGGTGCCGAAGCCGGTCATCGCCAAGGTCCGGGGCTATGCGATCGGCGGCGGCAACGTCCTCGTCACGCTCTGCGACCTCGCCATCGCCAGCGAGAACGCGATCTTCGGCCAGGTCGGCCCGAAGATGGGTTCGGTCGATCCAGGCTTCGGCACGGCGCTGCTCTCCCGCGTCGTCGGCGAGAAGAAAGCCCGCGAGATGTGGTTCCTCTGCCGGCGCTATCCGGCGGCCGAGGCCCTGGCGATGGGATTGATCAATCGCGTCGTGCCCGACGATCAGCTCGATGCCGAAGTCGACACATGGTGCGAGGAGATCGCCAATATGAGCCCGACCGCGATCGGAATTGCCAAGGCTTCCTTCAATGCCGACAGCGAGCATCTGCGCGGCGTCTCGGCCCTGGGTTTCCACGCGACCGCGCTCTACCGCTATTCTGCGGAAGCGAAGGAAGCGGGCGCTGCGTTTCGCGAGAAGCGCAAGCCGGACTTCACCCACGCCAAGAACTGAAATCCCTTACTACAAGGCACGGGTGATGCCGGTATGAGCACGATTTCGATCGAGGATCTGCGTTTCGCCGATTGGATGCGCTCCGGTGATGCGGTGACCTGGCTCGGCTCGACCGCCGAGCCGGTGGCTTTGATCTCGCGTCTCGATGCACAGGCGGGCGATTGCCCGCACTTCTCGACGCTGCTCAGCCTCAGCTTCGCCGAGGATCTGCGGCCGGAGCATCCGAACGTGACGTTCAAGTCGTTCGGCGGGGCCGGCACCAACAAGCGCTTCTATCCGGCGAGTGCCGGCGGCGTCATAGCCTGCAACGTTTCCAATCTCTGCCAGCTGATCGCGGCGGGAAACATCCGCGTCGAGGTGGCCCTCGTCCAGGTCAGCGGGCCCGACGACCAGGGCCGATACAATCTCGGCCTGGGCGTCCAGCACATGCAGACGGCGATCGAGAAGGCGCGGGTGGTGATCGGCCAGGTCAACCGCAACGTACCCTGGACCTTCGGCGATACGCTCGTCGAGGGCTCCGCTTTCGACGTTCTGGTCGAGGAGGACACGCCGATCATCGAGCCGCCGCAGAGCGAACCGACCTCCCTCGACAGCGTGATCGGCGAGCATATCGCGAAGCTCGTGGCGGATGGCTCGGTGATCCAGCTCGGCATCGGCGCCGTGCCGAATGCCGTCGCGCGGGCCTTGCGCGCCAAGCGTCGGCTCGGCGTCCATGCCGGCGTCATCGGCGACGGCGTTCTCGACCTGATCGAGGCCGGCGCCATTGACAACAGCCGCAAGGAGATCGATCCGGGATTGACCGTGACCATGGGCCTGCTCGGCTCGCATCGTCTCAATCGCTACGCCGACCGGAATATGTCGCTGCGGGTACGCTCGCCGCTCTACACGCATGATCCCGTCGTATTGTCGCAGCTCAGCCGCATCGTCGCGATCAATTCTGCCCTGGAAGTGGATCTGACCGGGCAGATCAATGCGGAAACCGCCATGGGGCGGCATATCGGGACGATCGGCGGCCAGGGCGATTTCATGCGTGCCGCGATGCGCTCGCGGGAAGGCCGATCGATCATAGCCCTGCCCGCGACGGCGAGGCGGGGCACCACGTCGCGCATCGTCGCCCGCCTCGCTGACGGAGCCGTCACTACGCCGCGCGCCGATGCCGACATCATCGTCACGGAATACGGCATCGCCGAGCTTCGCGGGCGCTCGCTCGACGAGCGCGCGGCGGCGATGATCGCCATCGCCGCGCCTGAGTTCCGCAAGGACCTCTCCGCGGCGGCGATGAAGCTGTGCTGATCATGGGCGGGGTCGAAGGAGGCGCCGGGATCCGACTGACGAGGGACACGGAAGGGAAGGCGCCGCCGGGAGCGGCGGCAAAGCAAAAAACTGACATGAGGAGGGAAGGCCGATGAATTTCAGATCCAGCAGGCGCTTTATCGTGCGGATTGCTCCCTGCCATATCCGGGCGCAGGGCCGGCCCCGAAGCGCCTTCGTATCGCGAGAGGCCTGAGCATGGCCCGCGTCGAAATTCGCGGAGTGACGAAGAGCTTTGGCCGCGTTCCCGCGGTCGACAAGGTTTCGTTCGTGGCACAGGACGGCGATCTGATTACGCTGCTCGGCCCTTCCGGTTGCGGCAAGACCACCACGCTGAACATGATCGCCGGCTTCATCGATCCGGATGACGGCGAGATCTTTATCGATAACCAGGCAATTCAGACCACGCCGTCTCATAAGCGAAATCTGGGAATGGTCTTCCAGAACTTCGCCCTGTTCCCGCACATGACCGTCTTCGAGAACGTCGCCTTCGGCCTCAGCATGCGCCGAATTCCCAAGGCCGAGATCCGGCGCAAGGTCGAGGCGGCTCTCGAGATGGTCGAATTGAGCAGCTTCGAGGACCGCTATCGCCGCCAGCTCTCCGGCGGCCAGGCCCAGCGCGTCGCGCTGGCGCGCGCGGTGGTCATCGAGCCGGCCGTCCTTCTCCTCGATGAGCCGTTCTCGGCGCTGGACGCCAGCCTCCGGGCCCAGCTTCGCAGCGATGTGCGCCGCATCCAGAAGACGCTCGGCATCACCACCGTCTTCGTGACGCATGACCAGGCCGAAGCGCTCTCCATGTCGGACAGCATCGTGCTCATGCGGCGCGGCGCCATCGAGCAGATCGGCACACCGAAGGAAGTCTACGAGCACCCGCGCAACAAGTTCGTCGCCTCCTTCCTCGGCGACGCGAACCTGCTGCCGGGCAAGGTGGTGTCGCAATCCGGAGACCGGGTCGAGTTCGCCTGGGGCGGCACAGTCCTGCGGGCCATGGCGGCGGACGCGAGGATCCCCGTCGGCAGCGCCGGAACCCTCGCACTCCGGCCCGAGCGTCTCCGCATCACGGACGACCGCAACGCCGAGAACGCCATCGTCGGGACGATCAAGAGCGTGTCCTTCGTCGGATCGGCCACGACCTATGTCGTCTCCTCCGCCGCCGGCATCCTGCGCGTCGAAGCGCATAATAACGACGGTATCGCGATCCGCGAACAGGACCAGTCCGTCGTTCTCAGCTTCGCTCCCAACAGTGCGGTCGTGATCCATGAACAATAGCACGCGGGAGCGTCTCTTCAGGTTGATCCTGCTTTTGCCGATCGCCATCTTCCTCGTCTTTGCCTTCATCGTGCCGATGGGCATGATGCTCAGCAACAGCGCACGGCACTTCGATCCGCTTCTCGGTGCGACCGAGGGTTGGTCCGCCGAATATTACCAGGCCGTGTTTTCCGACCCGTTCTATTGGAGCGTGATAGCCAAGACGGGCTATCTGAGCCTGGCGGCCGTGCTCGTCTGCATCCTGATCGGCTATCCGGTGGCCGTCTGCCTGGTCCTGTTCCAGGGTCGGCACAGGACGATCATCTATACCGGCCTGCTGGCGCCGCTGTTCGTCAGCGCGATCGTGCGAACCTATGGCTGGCTCATTCTGCTGGGACAGGGCGGGCCTATCCAGTCGGCGCTGCCCTGGCTCGGCCTGAGTCCGATGACGCGCATCATCGGAACCGAGACCGCCGTGGTGATCGGGCTCGTCCACCTCTTCCTCGCGATGATGGTGCTGCCGATCGCGGCATCGCTACGCAACCTGGACCCCGCCGTCCTCAATGCCGCGCGTATCCATGGCGCCAGCCCGGTCAGGGTCTATACCCGGGTGATCTTTCCTTTGAGCCTGCCGGGCGTGCTCTCGGGCGCCGTCGCGGTCTTTGCCCTGAGCGCCGGTGCCTTCGTGACGCCGGCGATCCTCGGAGCGTCCAAGGTCAGGGTCATGTCCTATTCGATCTGGGAGCAGTTCTCCGTCCTGCACAATTTCGGGCAAGGGTCGGTGCTTTCGATCTTCCTCGTCGTCAGCGTAGCGGCGGTCGTGTTCCTGGCGTCTTCGACCTTGAGGAGCAAGAATGCCTGAGATTTCTCATGCCATGACGGCTTCTCCGGCGGGCCGCCGCAATCGCCGGCCGGCGGGCATGCTCGCCGTGCGGGCTGGCCTGATCGGCTTCTCCTATCTGGTCCTCGTCTTCATGGTCGCGCCGATGCTGACCGTGATCGCCTCCTCCTTCACATCGACCAACTTTATCCGGTTTCCGCCGGTCGGGTTTTCCTTCAAGTGGTTCGTGGCGGCCATTCAGGACGAGACCCTGTCCTATACCTTGCTTGTCAGCCTCGGCCTTGCCACGGCCTGCGCGGTGCTGTCGATCATCGTCGGCTTCCTCGCCGCCTGCGGCCTGTCGATGAGCCAATTTCGCGGGCGCGAGGTGCTGACCACCTTCTTCATGTCTCCGCTGATGGTGCCAGTGATCGTACTGGGCGCGGCGATGCTGCAGTTCTTCGCCTCGCTCGGCATGCTCGACACGGTCGGTGGCGTGCTGCTGGGGCATATGCTCGTCGCCGTGCCCTATGCCATCCGGCTCGTCGGAGTGAGCCTCGACGGCTTCGACTGGGACCTCTACCGGGCAGCCCGAAATCTGGGCGCCTCGGAGATCGTCGCGGTCACCCGCGTCGTCCTGCCGTCGGCCTATTCGGGCATCGTCGCCGGCGCGACCTTCGCCTTCATCATGTCCTTCGACGAGGTGACCATCTCGCTGTTCACGACCGGCACCAAGGTACAGACGCTGCCGGTCACGATCTACCGCAGCGTGGAATACAGCTACGAACCGGTCATCGCCGCCGCTTCCAGCATCACGGTCGGCATCGCCGCGCTGGCATTGATCGCGATCTTCGGATCGCTGGGCATCGAGCGCGTCTTCGGCGCGGAGGAAACGCGATGACGCAGGTCGGAGACGCTCAGATCCACGCTTTCGAGACGATCAAGGCCGAGCGTCGGGGGCCGGCCCTCGTGGTTATGCTCAACCGGCCCGAGCGGCGGAATGCCATCAGCATCCGCATGATGGATGAATTGGCCGAGCTCGCCGAGCGGGTCGAGACGGATGCAGGCATCCGCACGATCGTCATCACCGGCGGGGCGGCGTTCTTCTCGGCCGGAGGCGATCTCCATGAGGCTGCCAGGATCGAGACCCCGACCGACCTGATGCAGGTCGTGAAGCACTGGAAGCGGATGAATGCCGCGCTGGAAAGCTCCTCGAAGCCCGTGATCGCGGCGATCGAGGGCTTCTGCATAACCGGCGGCTGCGAGCTGGCGCTCGCCTGCGACATCCGCATCGCGGGCGCGGGAGCTTCCTTCGGCATCACCAGCTCGAAGATCGGCACCGTGCCGGGGGCGGGGGGCACGCAAAGGCTGCCGCGCATCGTTGGCGTGTCGAACGCCCTGCACATTCTGTTCACCGCGACGCCGATCGACGCCGCCGAGGCTTACCGCATCGGGCTCGTCAGCGAGCTGGTCGCGGAAGGCCAGGCGCTCCCGCAGGCGCTGAAGCTGTCCGAGACGCTGGCGCAGCGGGCACCGCTCTCGCTCGCGCTGATCAAGCGGGCCGTCTATCGCGGCGTCGAAAGCGATCTCGAGACCGGGCTCGCGCTCGAGGAAACGGCCGGCGCCCTCGCTTACGGAAGTGCCGATCGGCGGGAAGGCATCGCCGCCTTCTTCGAGCGGCGCGACCCATCCTTTCAAGGCAGGTGACAGCATGGCTGCGATCCCGACCGGAGCGCTGGAACAAGAGGAGACATGCACGTGAATCGATTGAGCCGTGTTGCCGCCGTCATCGGCGTGGGCCATAGCGATTGGGTGGGCGACTGGGCCCGCGTGCGCGCGGGCGAGCGCCCCGACGACAACTACGGCTATGGCGCCAGCGCGTTCCGCAATGCCCTGGCGGATGCCGGCATCGACCGGAGCCGGATCAACGGGCTGATCGTCGGCCCGACCACGGCCTATGAGCGCATGGCGGAGGTGCTGAACCTCAATGTGCGCTGGGGTGATCAGGCGGACGCGGTGTTGTCGGTCATCCAGGCGGTGACGGCGATCGAAAGCGGTCTGGCCGACGTGGTGGCGCTGGTCTACGGCAACGACCAGCGTTCGGTCGGCACGCAATATGGCGGGCCGCAGGCGATGGGCGGCGACATGTTCCTGTCTTACGTCTATCACGCGCCCTGGGGCATGACCTCGCAGGGGGCGCTCTATGCCCTGATGTTCCGCCGTTTCTGCGAGCTCTACGGCGTCACCGAGCGCGACCTCGGCCATGTCGCGGTCGCGCAGCGGGAGGGATCGTCCCGCAATCCGAACGCCATCATGCGCAAGACGATCTCGATCGAGGACTATATGGCGGCGCCCTATATCGTCGAGCCGCTGCGCCTATTCGACTACTGCCTGATCAATGATGGCGGCGTCGCGCTGATCCTCGCCGAAGCCAACCTGGCCAGGCGGCTTTCGGGGCGGCCCGTCTTCGTCGAGGCCGTCGGCCGCTACGATCTCAACCAGGGGGCGACGTCGCTCGAACCCCGCCTCACGGAGTTCTACCGCCCGGCCCAGCAGGCCGTCGCGGAACAGATCTTCGGCGCCAGCGGCCTCGATCGAAAGGACATCGACGTGCTGCAGGTCTATGACAGCTTCTCGGTGCATGTGCCGCTCGCACTGGAGGGCTACGGCTATTGCGGCATCGGCGAGTCCGGCAAGTTCATGCGCGAATCCGGCATCGGCCTGGCGGGCGCATTGCCGACCAATACCGGCGGCGGGCATCTCTCCGAGAGCTACATGCAGGGCTGGAACCACCAGATCGAGTGCGTCCGGCAGGTGCGAGGCGAATGCGGCGACCGGCAGGTGCCGGATTGCCGGCGTGTCCATTACTGCTCCGACGTCGCCGGCAAGGCCGTCTCCATCATTTACGGAGCCTAGAACGATGATGCTGCAGAATTCGGCCACCCCGGCTCGTGTCCTCGGGCTTTATGACGAACCGTTCTGGAAGCGGCTGAAGCAGGACGGGCGCCTGTCGCTGCAATGTTGCCGCCATTGCAGCACCTGGCGCTATCCGCCGGGGCCGGTCTGCCAGAGCTGCCTGTCGCCGGATTACGACTGGAAGCCGGTCTCGGGCCATGGCGAGATCCTGTCCTGGATCGTCTTCCACCGCTCGTATCTGCCGGAATATTCCAGCCCTTACAATGTCGTCGCGGTGCGGCTCGACGAAGGCCCGACGATGATCAGCAACCTGGTCGAGGAGCCTCCGCCCGGCTCTGTCATCGGCCGGCGTGTCGCCTTGCAGCCGGTTGAGATGGATGACGGCGTGACGCTGCCGCGGTTCAGGCTGCTCGATTAAAGGAGATTTCCGATCTTCTTCGCCGCCTCGAAGACGAGCGCCCCGTAAGCCTCGACTTTGGAGCGCTCGAATCGCACGACCGGAATGACCAATCCGATGGCCCCGAGGGGGCTGTCGTCGATGGCCCTGACGGGCGCCGCAATATAGGCGACCCCGGACGGCTCGTTCTCCTTGGAGACGGCGTATCCTTCGTCCCGGATACGCTGCAGGACCATGTCGAGCAAGCCGCCGTCAGTGGCCTTGGGAAGGACGAGACCGGCGGAGGCTGCGCTGTCGCGCGCGGCGTCGGACAGTGAGGCCAATACCGCATGGCCAAAGGCGTTGCTTTGCAGATGTTCTCTTTGGTTGAGGGGCAACCTGAAGCGTAGGGGCTGGCGACTGTCGGCCTTCGCGTGATAACTGATATCATGCCGCGATTGATGGTATAATGCGAAAGCTGATGTTTCGTCCGTCCGCTCGGTGAGATCGTTCAAGGTTGGCTGCACGATGCGGTGCAGCGGATTCTTGTAGGTGGTCGTCGCGGCGATCCGCAGGAAGTCCGGCCCGAGACTATATTTGTGAATTTTCGCGATGCGTTGAACAAAGCCGCTTTCCGACAGGAGATCCAATAGCCGATGCGTCGTGCTCATCGGCAGTTCTGCGGCCAGCGATATTTGCTTTACGCCGAGCGGCTGTGCCGCTTCAGCCAATGTACTGAGTATGGTCGCAACCCGTGAAACAGTTCCGGCCGCATCCTTTGTAGTTTTCACGTCAATCGGCCTCGTGGCTGAAAACATCGAAGATCACAGCGATCTCCTTTGCGCTCTCCCGCAGGTCGTCGGCCCAAGGACCCATTCGGTCCTCTCGGAAGCGAAAGAAGGGAATCGTCAGGCCAAGGGAGCCGACCACCTTATCCGCTTTCGTGATGACGGGGACGGCAAGGCCGGTACCATGGGGCGCGCGCTCAGCTCTTGAAATAGCGTACCCGGCACGTCTTATATTGTCCAGTTCCTGCCGAAGCTTGGCCGGGTCGACGATGGTCGCTTCGGTTAGAGGGACCAGAGGTCCTGCGAGAACCGTCTCTATCACGTCAGCGGGAAGATACGCGAGAATGGCCTTGCCGCTCGCGCCGGCATAAATCGGGGCCTGTTCGCCGACATTGTAGCCGTACCCAAGTGGATTCGGTCCATGTCGAACGACCGTAACCATCATGCTTTGCGTATCAGGCTCGTATTTATAGAATGCGCATGTCTCCCCGAGCTCCAGGGCCGCGACTTTGGCGATTTCTCCAATGCGGGAGACGAGGGATCCTTCTCCGAGAGCACCCGCCGCCAGTCGAACAAATTCGGTCCCGACCGAGTAGCACCGGGTGTCGGGGTCGTAGGCGACCATTCGCTCGGCGGTCAATGTTTGAAGAATGCGATGAGCCGTGCTGATGTTCAAGCCGGTTTTGCTCGAGAGCGTTTGAATTCTTACCCCGATCTTCTCGTCAACCAGACATTTTAGGATTGCTAAAGATCTTGAGATGGCACCCTTTGGGCTGTCCATTTATGCCTAGTCCCATCGTTAGACTGCTTCTGAAGTTGGTCGATGATGAAGCACCCTCGCTGAGTGGTCCAGTTTGTTTGTTACTGGATTGTTGGTCTGGCGGCTAGCTGAACGCTCGCAGGAACATGGCGATTTTGGCGGGCGGCAGGGCCGGGGCGCGGGAGCGGGGATGGGCGCCTGCCGGGCCTGACTGGCGACCTTTAGCGATCGATTTCGGTGTAAGTCCGTGATTCCGGACGGATTCGTCTCCCTGTGGCAGCCTGTTCGTTGTGATTCTCCTGCACCGCAGCCGCCCGCCGGAGGCCGGATTACCTCCACCGCCATTTCCGGTCAGAACCGCGAACCGGCCGCGACTTCGTGGGGGCTGCACCGGCGTGGCCGCTGCGCGGTTTCAGCCGCCGGTCTCGGCGGACTGCAGGAGCGCCGCCAGGGGCGGAAGGCCGGGTTAGTCGCGGCGAGCACGGCGAAGATGCTGGTCACACTCGGCACGGGGATCGCGGCTATGAGCGGCATGGCCGGTTTCTCGGTCTGGGATGGCATCGGGCACCTGTTGGCTCAGAAGCTTTCCCGAGCCTACGGATCCCGATGAATAGGACCATGCCGGATTTTCTGGATCGGCGGAGCAAGGCTGGATTCGGCGAACGGCCAATGAGCTTCGGTGGTGCGAGCTGCGTTAGGAACCTGTTAGCTCAAGCCTTGCCGTGCCGGAAGAACTCCTAGCCCCCTGGATTGGTCTGCGGCTCGGCGATGACCGAGAACGAATTCATTGTTGACGCCAGAGTGCCTGCGGCATTTAATCACATTTTCGAAAATCGACAATCGAGGCGAAATCGCGCATGACCATCTTCCCGACCAAGCTGCAGCAAGAGGAAATTCAAACACGGACCCTCGCCAGTGACGTTCGCGAGCGGCTGCGCGCGGATATTGTAAGCGGAATGCTGAAGCCAGGCCTGCGATTGCGTTTCGAGGAGCTCAGAGCGCGCTACGATGTTGGCTTGAGCCCGCTTCGTGAAGCATTGTTCCGCCTCGTAAGCGAAGGTCTCGTGATCTCGGAGGATCATCGCGGGTTCCGGGTTGCACCTGTATCGCGCATGAAGCTGATGGATATCAGCTTCATGCGCAAAGAACTCGAATCAATGGCTCTGAAGTTAAGCATAGAGCGAGGAGACATAGCTTGGGAAAGCGCTGTGTTGGCTTCGTTTCATCAACTTTCCTCGATATCAACAAACAACAATAATGGTTCGCTCGACCTGGAATGGGGGCGTCGCCATAAGGCGTTTCACTTTACGCTGGCATCCGCGTGCGGATCGGATTGGTTATTGCAGTTCCGTGAGACGCTGGCTGATCAATGGGCGCGCTATAGCAACCTATGCATCCAGTTCACGCGATATGAGCGCGACGTCCTGGCCGAGCACCGGGAAATCATGGAAGCGGCCCTGGCACGCGATGCGCCCGCAGGTGTCTATCTGATTGGCCGGCACATCAGCCGATCGACTCAGATCGTTCTCGATTCCGATGCGACCCTGTTCGCGCTCGACGACCCAAATTGATGAATTTTCGAATATCGGTGGACATTCGAAAAATTTGATGCGACGGTAGCGGCACTCATCATGAGGGTGTGCAGGGCGGTGAGAAAACCATCCAGTGAAGCGCCTGCGTTTGTGCGGGCGCGGGCGGCGTAAAAGTCGTCCACTGGATAGGCTGATCCCTTTCGGGGTCGGCGGGGATGTTCGCTGTGGAGGTCTACGCGGCGGTTCGCGATTTCGTTTTCAATCAGAAGCAGAGCCGACGGGAAGCGGCTCGCGTGTTCGGGCTGAGCCGCGAAACGATCGCCAAGATGTGCCGGTTCTCGATCCCTCCGGGCTACACGCGCACGAAGCCGGTCGAGAAGCCGAAGCTCGGTCCGCTGCTGCCGGTGATTGAGGCGATCCTGGACGGAGACCGGGCGTCTCCGGTGAAGCAGCGCCATACGGCGAAGCGGATCTTCGAGCGGCTGCGGGACGAGCACGGCTTTGCCGGCGGCTACACGGTGGTGAAGGACCATGTGCGGCTCTGCCGGGCGCGGGGCCGCGAGACCTTCGTTCCGCTGGCCCATCCGCCCGGTCACGCCCAGGTGGATTTTGGCGAGGCGCTGGCGGTGATCGGCGGCGTGCGGCAGAAGATCCACTTCTTCTGCCTGGACCTGCCACAGTCGGATGCCTGCTTCGTGAAGGCGTATCCGCGCGAGACGACGGAAGCGTTCCTGGACGGTCACGTCTCGGCTTTTGGCTTCTTCGGCGGTGTGCCGCTGTCGATCCTCTATGACAACACCCGCATTGCGGTGGCGAAGATCTGCGGCGATGGCCGGCGCGAGCGGACGCGGGCCTTCACGGAGCTGGTGAGCCACTATCTGTTCCGGGATCGGTTCGGGCGCCCGGGCAAGGGCAATGACAAGGGCAAGGTCGAGGGGCTGGTGAAGTATGCCCGCTCGAACTTCATGACGCCGATCCCTTTGGCGGCGAGCTTCGCCGAACTGAACGCGATGTTGGCCGAGCGCTGCCGCCGGCGACAGGACGAGCGGGCCGGCCGGCATGCCCAGACGATCGGAGAGCGGCTTGTTGCCGATCTCGGGGTCTTGCGCCCTTTGCCGGCAGTGCCGCTGGAGCCGTGCGAGAAGCGTGGTGCGCGGGTCTCGTCGACGGCGCTGGTCCGATATCGGTCGAACGACTACTCGGTCCCGACGGCCTATGGCTTCCAGGACGTGGTGGTGAAGGGCTTCGTCGAGGAGGTCGTGATCCTGTGCCGGGGCGAGGAGATTGCCCGCCATCCCCGCAATTACGGGACGGGCGTGTTCGTCTCCGATCCGCTGCACTATCTGGCGCTAATCGAGGAGAAGCCGAACGCCCTCGACCAGGCCGCGGCCTTGCAGGGCTGGGACCTGCCCGAGGCCTTCCAGCACCTGCGCCATCTCCTGGAAGCGCGCATGGGCAATCGCGGCAAGCGCGAGTTCATCCAGGTGCTGCGGCTGCTGGAGGCCTTGCCGCGCGAGGTCGTGAGCTTCGCCGTCGGCGAGGCGATCCGGCTGGGCGCGATCGGCTTCGATGCGGTGAAGCTGATCGCGCTGGCGCGGCTGGAACGGCGCCCGGCCCGTCTGGATCTGGCGGCCTATCCGTATCTGCCGAGGACTACGGTGAAGACGACCTCGGCGGCCGATTACGCCGTGCTCCTGCCGGGAGCCGCGGCATGACGGGCTCGGGGAAAGAGACGATGCCGGCGGGCACGACCGCTGGAACGCCGCAGGTCCTGCTGGCGCACCACCTCAAGCAACTGAAGCTGCCAACCGTCCTGCGCGAGTACGACAAGGTGGCACGGGAATGCTCCCGCGACGGCGTCGATCATCCCCGCTACCTGCTACGGTTGGTCGAGCTCGAACTGATCGACCGGGAGCGGCGCACGGTCGAGCGGCGGATCCGGGCGGCGCGCTTCCCAGCGGTGAAGAGCTTCGACACCTTCGACTTCACGGCGATCCCGAGCCTGAACAAGATGCTCGTGCTGGAGCTGGCGCGCTGCGGCTACATCCTGCGCCGGGAGAACATCATCGCGCTCGGCAACAGCGGCACCGGCAAGACCCATGTCGCCCTCGCGCTCGGGCTGGCCGCTTGCCAGAAGGGCTTCTCCGTCGCCTTCACGACGGCGGCTTCGCTGGTCAACCAGCTCCTCGAAGCCCGCGACGAGAAGCGCCTGCTCAGGCTCCAGCGCGAGTTGCAGGCGGTCAAGCTGCTGATCGTCGACGAGCTCGGCTATGTGCCGCTGTCGCCGACCGGCGCCGAGCTCCTGTTCGAGATCTTCTCGCAACGCTACGAGCGCGGCTCAACCATCGTCACCTCGAACCTGCCCTTCGAGGACTGGACGTCCGTCCTGGGATCGGAGCGCCTCACCGGCGCGCTGCTCGATCGCCTGACCCACCACGTCAGCATCCTCGCCATGAACGGCGACAGCTACCGCCTCAAACAATCGGCCGGCCGCCGGCGCGCCTCCGCCGCGGCGGGGCAAAAACAGACCACCGCCAACGAAGCCGATCCAGAAACCGGCGAGATCATCCCCTGATCAATCCCGACAGCGCGATATGGCAGGGGCCCCGATCGGGGCCCCTGCCATATCCGCCACCCTCAACGCCAGTGGCCTGCTTTTACTCCGCCACGCTGGCCTGGAATCCGACCGCCGTTGACACCTGGGAAGCGCCAGGAAGGGGATGGATACAATGCCCTTGCGGCAGCCACCGATATCTGAGGAGCCATCAACGAATGACTTATACCGCGCCTCTGCAGAACATGATCTTCGTCCTTGAGGATCTGTGTGATCTCGATCAGGTTGCCAGCCTTCCTGGCCTCGAGGATGCGACACCTGACATGGTGCGCGCGATCATTAAGGAGGCCAGCAAATATGCCTCCCAGGTTTTGGCCCCGATGAACCATGCGGGCGATCGGTCTGGTCTGGGTTTTGTGGACGGCTTGGTCACGACTCCGGCAGACTGGAAACCCGCGTACCGGATGCTGGTCGAGGCAGGCTGGAACAGCCCCGCTGCCAATCCCGAATATGGTGGCATGGGTTTGCCGCAACTGGTCAATGCAGCCGTCCAAGAGATGTTCCAGGGCGCCAACATGTCCTTCCAGCTGTGCCCAATGCTAACCCAGGGTGCAATCGAGGCGATTGAGGCCTATGCCTCGAATGTCCTCAAACATGCTTATCTCCCAAAGTTGGTCAGCGGCTTATGGGCCGGCACCATGAACTTGACCGAGCCGCAGGCCGGGTCCGATCTGGCGGCGGTGCGCAGCAAGGCGGTACCCGAGGGCGATCACTACCGGATTTCAGGCCAGAAGACCTTTATTACCTACGGCGAGCATGACCTTGCCGAGAATATCATTCATCTGGTTCTGGCGCGGCTGCCGGATGCGCCGGCCGGTGTAAAGGGCATATCGTTGTTCGTGGTGCCGAAAATCCTGGTCAATGCGGACGGCTCGCTTGGCGCGCGTAATGATGTCCGCTGCGTCTCGATCGAACACAAGCTAGGGATCCATGCCAGCCCGACTTGCACTCTGTCCTTCGGCGACGAGGGTGGCGCGATGGGCTATCTGGTTGGCGAGCCCAATCGCGGGCTCGAGTACATGTTCGCGATGATGAACAATGCCCGGCTGAATGTGGGCATGCAAGGCATCGGCGTGGCCGAACATGCGACCCAACATGCCATCCGGTACGCCGCAGAACGCAAGCAGGGCAAGCCTGCCGATGCCTCGAATGGTGACACCATTCTTGGCCATCCCGACGTGCGGCGCATGCTGGCTGTGATGCGGGCGCGGACTGATGCGGCACGCATCGTGGCCTATCGCGCCGCCCGCTCGCTGGACTTCGCCAAACGCGCCGAGGAAGGTGAAACCCGCGCGGTGCATCAGCGGCGGGTCGATCTGCTGATTCCAGTGGTCAAGGGCTGGTCCACGGAAATGGCTGTGGGCACTACTTCGCTCGGCGTTCAGGTGTATGGTGGCATGGGTTATGTCGAGGAAACCGGCGCGGCCCAGCATTTCCGCGATGCCCGTATCACCACTATCTATGAAGGCACGACCGGCATCCAAGCCCTGGACCTGGTCGGGCGCAAGATTCTTCGTGATGGCGGCCGGGCCGCAGGCGAACTGATTGGGGATATTCGCTCCGCGGCAAATGACGGCGATGCCGATATGGCAGCAATGGCGGCCGAAGCTGCCGACCTGATAGATGAGACTGTAGCTTGGCTGTTACGGCAAGAGCCAAAGACAGCGCTTGCTGCGGGCAGCGCTGTGCTGGAGCTTTTTGGTCTCTGCACGGGGGGCTGGGCGATGGCCGACGCTGCGCGTGCGGCCGAAACTCGGATCGCTGCTGGTCAGGAGAGCAATTTCCTTCGCGCCAAGCTGCTGCTGGCACGGATCTACGCCACCCATGTGTTCCCGCAGGCCAGGGCCTGCCGCGACGTGGCGCTGAATGGCACGGCTGCGATCCTTGAGCTGCCCGCCGCATGGCTGAAGGCCGATAACTGACGCCATTTAGTACGCATACGCTGAGGGCTGCGGGATAGGTGGCCGCGCACGCGTTGTGTCGGGGCTACGATGATCGGATCGTCGTAATAGGAGCCTTCGCGATCTTCCGTGTGCTCCGGCACGAAGAACGAGGACAAAACGAGCCAGGCGGTATCCATCCGGCGAGGGCCACGGGCGCATCCGGCCTGATCAGTTGACCTGGCGTCCGCTCTTGGCGAACGCGGCCTTGCCGATGGCGCGGCGCTTGGCGAGCTTGGCGACCCATAACTCCATCTCGATGAGATCAAGGTGAAGACGCGGGATTTCCGGTAACTTGGCAGATGCAGGTAGGGCGAAATGCCAGAATGCCAAAAACTCAAATAGGCTCCTCATCGCGTGCACGCGGTGATCATCCGGGCCGGCGCGGCTCGACAGTCGTGGCCGCCCGCAGCATCTCGATGACGAGTGCAACCCTCATCGCCCGCGTGCCGGCACGTTCCATCCAGGCCGAAGCCGGGCCACCGCCGAGCCGGGCAGCTTCCTGTTCCCAACGCCGCACGGCCTGCTCCAGAACCTCGACCGCCTGCATGGCGAGGACGAGTTCGTGTTCCGTGTCCCCCCAGTTCCGCAGAACGGAGAGGATGCTCTCGATCACCGTCTGGTCTGCGGCATGGCGCGCGATGGCGAAAGCGGGCTTGCGGGTCGGAACAATCCACATCATCCGCGCGAAGAGCGCATCGTTGCGCTCGACCTTGAGGTCCGCGAGCGCCGCCGGAACGGTCCCGATCAGAAGCGACAACCCGAACCCCTCGATCCGCCGGATATCGGCATGCATCGCCGAGGGCACATTGAAAGCATTGCCGTCATGGCCGGCGAGGACGAGTTCGCCGAGCGGCTCGCCGGGTCGGGCTGCCCGCAAGAGCTTGCCGCCCTCTTCCGCCATGTAGAACAGGCCCCGCCCGGCGACCGCAGCCTCGACAATCGCAGGCGGGGCCGTCTCGTTCACCGTAATCCGGGGCATCACAGGAGCGCTCTGCCCACCCGACCACATCGGCGATGGCGGCTCGGGCCTGCCTTCAGTTTCGGCACGTTTCGCCAGGGCGGCATGGTTCTTCAACGCGGCATCGTGAATCACCTTTTCCTGGGCGAGCTTGCCGAGGGCCTCCTGCCACCTCGCCAGTTCGCCCTCCTCGATCGTCAGCAGGGGCTTCGACAAGCTGGCCGCAACCGCCATGCGGCGCCAGCCGGCCGGCGTCACGACGCAGGCCCAGAGAGTGGGGGGTTCCGACCAGACGGCGCCGGCCCTCGCCCGCACCCGCGTGCCGATGGCGGCACCGGCAATGACGAGGAGCGCACTGGTCGCCAAGATTCGCGGAAGCGAGTGGACGCGCGCAACATCGTCGAGGCAATTCTCGATTGCCACGGGGAAGATCAATGGCGGCCGCACGGGCCGACCGACGATGCCTTCGACGACCGCTTCGTCCAGCTCGGCGAAGCCGTCAGCCGCCCCATCGTCGAAGGCGCTCGCCTCGGCGCCGACCGTGACAAGCGCCCTGGCCTGCCTGGGTTTCGCTCCCGGCGGCGCCGTGTGCGACGACGCGCTCTCGACCTCCGGCGGGTGCTGACGCCAGCCGGGATCGAGCGGACTGTTTTCTTCCGCCGCGATATCCGCGGCTTGCGGATCATGTAGAAAATTCGTCATTGGTCCCACGCCTCTTGAGGTGCACCGAGGTCGTGAGAGCCGGCTCTCGCCGCAGAAGATCGGCAGCGCCCGCGCCGATGTCTAGCCATACAATGTAGGAAAAATCAGAATATTTTCAGTCGGGTAGTTGTTATCCAGAACAGGTTCCCATGCCGGGCCACCATCACGCGCTCGATATGGAAGGCGCGATGGCCACCCAGCCAGCTTCGTCGAGCATCTTTGCCACGAGCTACGGATCGGGACCCGCGTCCTCGAGGTCTTCCTTCATCGCCGCATCGATTTCGCTGGCGTCGAGGATGCGACGCTCTACGAGGAGAGTGGCTAGGGCGACGATCTCGCGCTTGTGACGCTGCACGAGCATGATGGCCTCATCCTGAAGACGGTGCAGGTCAGCTTCCACGGCGGTCGCGAGAGCCCTGTCGGTGGCCAGCAAGCGTACGGCATCGATGGCACCACCGCGATGCGTGAGCCGGCCGCGCAGGCCGAAGGCGACGTGAGCGGCAGCGACCCATTCGGTGGCCTTCTCCAGATCGCTGACGGCACCGGCGTTCGGGCCGTCGCCCAGAACGATATCGGCAGCGCGACCGGCCAGGATCGCCACGATCTGATTGTCGAGACGGTCGCGATCCGGCGCCCGGTCGATGACCAGCTCCGCCCAGCCATCGGCATTCCCGCGCGCCTGGATCGTGACCGAGCGAACCTCGAGTCCCAGGCTCCGCGCCACGACGGCATGGCCGGCTTCGTGCAGGGCGACCAGTCCCAGCTCACGCGGCGAGCGCGTGTCCCGCGGCATCATGACGGCGCGCAGATCCCCCAGGGTGATCGCTCGACCCGCAGTGAGTGCCTTGCGACGGGCCTGCTTGATCCATTGCACGGCATCCGCTCCGGTCGAGCCCGGAACCTGACGGGCCAGCGGTAGCAGATCGATGTCGGGCAGATTGGCACCGAGATGGAGGCGCAGGATGCCGGCGAAGCCCTCCGCATCGGGCGGCGGGATCAGGAACGACCGGTCGAAGCGGCCAGGACGCCGGATCGCGGCATCGACACGGTCGACATGATTGGTCGCGCCGAGAAGAACCACGCCGCTCTTGTCGGCACGGACCTGATCGATCCGGAGCAGCACGCTGGTGATGACCGGCAGCCACCAATCCGCTCCCCTCTGCGAGATCTTCGCCCGGTCGGGCAGCGCATCGAGCTCGTCGATGAATAGCACCGAGGGGGCACAGGCGAGCGCCCGGTCGAAGACGGCGGACGCCGCCTTGATGACGCTGTCGAGGTAACCGGGCCCCGCCTTGAACCAGTCCGCGATGCTGGTCGTCACGATCGGCAATCCCGCGGCCTTTGCCACCGCACGGGCCAGGGTGGTCTTGCCGGTGCCGGGCGGCCCGTAGAAGATCGCGCTTTCCAGCTGGCTCGGCGAGATCAGGCCGGAACGCATGCGGCGCACATCCTCGACGAGATCGAGCGCCCAAGCCCTGGCCTCGCCATAGCCGGTCAGTTCCGCAAGCGGCGGGGTCTCGTCGGTGGAGCTGGTCACGGTGGTCGCCGCCGATGCGCGCTTCAGCCGTTCGACGCAGACGTGTGCCGAGCTGCCGCGGCGAAGGGCGAGACCGAGCTCGTGCAGATCGAGCCCCGCGATATCGGCTCCCGAGATCGCCGGCGCCGAGCGACCGGTCCAGCGCCGGATGGCCTTGCGCATCAGGACGGGCGTCGGGCTCTTGATGGTCATCCGGAGATCGGCCGCGCCGCGCAGGAGAGCCGGCAGGCGCTGATCGGGATCGGCGGCGATGCCGATGATGGTGCGCCCTGCCTGCAGATCCCGGATGATGTCCCGGCCCACGCCGTCCCGGGCCTTGACCTCATTCCTGCCGGTATGGATTGCGAGATGCCCATCGATGCTCTCAATCAGCCTGGCGAGTGGCTGCTCCCAGGCTTCGGTCGGAACCCGAACGACTATCACCAGCGTCCTGCCGGACGGCATCTTGCGCAGGTCCAGCCGATCAGCGCGGGCCTGCTCGTCAAAGGCCAGCTCGACGATGAGCTCGACGGGATTGTAGGCGGACTGCACGGCGCGGCCGGCCGCCACGCCGTTCGCCGGGCTGCCCGAGCTGCGGCTGCTGTCGTTCTGGTCGAGCCCTTCATCCGCCGCTTCGGGACGATCGGCTTCGAGGCGCCAGACCGTTTCGTCGTCAGCCCCGGCCTCGACCGGGGTCTCCTGATCATCAGCCGCGCGACGAGGCTGCGCGAGAGAGGCGAGGATGCCCGCGCGACGCGGATCGGTGGGTTCGGAGTTCGGCGGGATATCGTCGGACGTCATGGCGATAGCCTGGTCAGATCTGAGCGGAGGCAGGCCGGGCATTCGTCAACCGCCCGGCGGAGCGGTCGGGCCGACGATGCCACTCAACCCGACGCCGGCGCTCATGGGCGCGCGCATGATCGAGGATGAGACGGCAGGCCCCGTTCCCGTCGGCACGCAGGAGCAGGGCCGTCATCGCCAGATCGCGCCGCGTGTCGTCGTCATCATGCATCAGGTCGAGCGCGAGCCGGGATGCCATCGCCGCATCGCCCTGGAGAGCCTCGGGGAGGCCCGGCATGCCGAGGATCGCGACATGCGTCAGCAGGCTCCGCAGACGGGCCGCGACATCGGTGTGCAGCGGCAGGGCGGCGGCCGTCCACAGCCGCAACAGCGCGGGCGCATGGGGCTTCAGGATCGGGCTCGGCGGATCGGCGGGACGGTCGGTCATGGCAAAGCGGCTCCATGCGCGCGGACCGAGGTTCGCACGGCGGGTGTGCAGGAATGGCGTTGGGACGGGAGCGGTGACCTGCACCGCTCCCGTGTCGGCTACTGGATCGTCGGCCGCTGGGTCCCGGACCGCGCCTTCGCCCGCGCCATGGTGGCGTTGTCGTTCACGGCCGGCCGACGGGCGGGCTTCGGCTTAACCGGGTTGGCGAAGGGGTGCGCCTCCAGGCTGCCGTCATTCGCCGCGCCCAGCATATTCTGGGCGACGGTGAGGAGGCGGGGAACCTCGCGCAGGACCTCGGCCCGAAGGCGGTTGGTGACCGTATCGACGAGATCGCGGACCGGCACGCCGAAGAGCACATAGATGCCCTCGCGCGTGACCGTCAGGCCGTCGCTGAAGCCGCTGCGCCCGTAATAGTCGAGCAGCCAGCTCTCGTAGCTGCGCGGCTCGCAATCGAAGCGCGGCCGCAGGAAGGACGGCAGCTGCAACCTGGCGCAGCGCAGGTCGCGTTCGATCAGGCGCCGCTTGCGGACCTCGGTGATGCCACCGCCGCGCTTGATCTCGATGATCTTCGCCGCACCGGTCTTCAGGTGGATCGCGATCAGATCGAAGAACGCGACCCGCCGATACGGCCCATGCGCCGTCGCCGTCAGGCCGGCGAGAGCTTCGGGCGTGTTGGTCGCCACCAGCGCCTCGGCGGCATCCGTGATCGGCATCTCGACCTGGCGCAGCACGAGATACTCGCCGCTGCGCTCCAGCGCCTCGCAGATCGCCGCGTCGATCAGGCGCCATGCCGCTTGACGACGGAGGAGAGATACGAGTTACAAACGCTGAGGCCCGGCCCGAGCAGCGGATCGGCGACGAAATCCGCCTGCAAGGCACCCGCGGCCGTCCGCTCGACGCTGGCGATCATGTTCGAGAACGGCAAGGGGATTGGCCTCCACATCCGCTCGTCCTGAAGCAGGGCGATGCCATGCGCTCAACGAGCGATAACTGCTAGGCTGTGTGGCTGACCGTGGATAAGAAAGCCCAGTCGATCCCCTGCACGGCTTCGTCGAGCTCGCCGATGTTGACGACGCGCGGCTTGCGCTTCGTTCCGTAGCGCTTCGTCATCCCGCCTTCCGCATGCCCCATCAGCGCCTTCTTGACCTCGTCGGCGTGACCGGCACGGCTGAGCTGGTCCTGGAAGGCATGCCGGAACGAGTAGAGCGTCGTACCCTCGCTTGCGATCTCCAGATCCTTGCGGGAAAAGTCGGCCCAGAATGACGAGAAGTATCCCGATACGCGCGTGACGTCATTGTCGTGCGTCACCATCGCCGACCACAGGAACGTCTGCCCACCGGTACGGGCCGCCTCGACGAGATCGCGCAGGCCGAGGTCGAGAAGTTCGCGCCGGATCGGAACCCAGCGGCGGCGGGCCAGGGTCTTGACGCGGCGGTCTCCCGCATTGGTCACCACGAAGCAGAGGACATCCGGAGCATCGGGGTGAGGCATGATGCTGTCGGGGCCAAGCTGGATGATCTCGGAACTGATCATCCCGTGCAGGCAGGCGATCAGCGGCAGCCAGAACTGCAGTTCCGCGCAGGCCTTGACCTTCGTGAACCGCTTGCTCTGCGTGAAGATCGGGTGAGCGAAGATGCGCTTGAGCTCGGCGTCGCTGTAGGGCTCGCGACGATCCTCGTCCTCGGGGATTTCCAGATAGATCTCCTTGCCGAGCGGCGTCTCGACCCATCCCGCGTTCAAGGCCGTCGCCATCAGCGAGGAGATGAAACCGACCTTCTTGTTGATGGTCTGGATCGCATAGTCGTGCGCCGAGCCGAGATGATCGCGGTAGGCGAGCACGTGCTTGCGCCTGATCTCGCCGATATCCTTGACTTTGGCATGCGCGGTGAAGTCGGAGATGGTGTGCTTCATCTCCCGCAGATATTCCGGCCTGACCTGCTTCTTCGCGAGGCGTCGGTTCTCCTGCCATTTGGTCGCGCAATCGGCGAGGGTCTTGCCCACCGTGATCGAAGCGCCCGGAGCGCCGGGACCGACATGGAGTGCGGGCAACCCAGCCTGTGCCGGAACCGCCTTACGCCACGGGCCGGCGATCGTATCGGGATGGGCGGTGCCGATGCCGCCCCGGCGGCTCTCCCGCTGGCGGAAGACATCGAGATAGGACAGCTCGGCTTCGAGGCACGGGGCCATGAAGCGGTCGTGATGCTGCGAGGTCCTGGACAGCGAGACGCCGAGCCGGCGGACATAAGCCTGGACGAAGCCTGATCGCTCTGCCGCATAGTCGGCGATCGTCATCGTACGCAGGCGTCGTTCCCGTGTGAAATGCTCCTTCACGTCGACATTGCTCCGCCGCGGCAGGTCGGAGATGTCGGGCACCGCCGCGAAGGCGGCTCCCCTGACCTGCCGGAGGCGCTCGCGCCAGTCGTCCTCCAGCAGACTCGCACCGAACCAGCGGGCGAGCGCGTCCCAATCCTCCCAGCTCCAGCCGGACGTGTCGGTGGACGGCAACTGGTCAGCGGCGCTGGCCAGCCCGCGCCGCTGACGGGCCTCGGCGAAGCGGCGGTCCCATTCCAGGTCCAGCGCGAGCGCCTTCTCGCGGGCAATGCGCTGATCGCGCGTCTTCAGAGACAGCTGGACGCGCGCGAACGCAAACGTGCCGAGCAGGTCCTCGGGCACGCGGCGCACGTACTGGCACACACCGCTCCGCGTAGTGAGATGGTTCGCAACGGGCACGTCGTCGTCAGCCATGTTATGCACGATGTTATGCATTCGGACGGGGTGCAACCCGGCCGAAGGGCTTGTCGACGTTGAAATTCAAGGGGATGGGTCACCCCGAAGGGGTGAATGGCGCGCCCGAAAGGATTCGAACCTCTGACCCTCAGATTCGTAGTCTGATGCTCTATCCAGCTGAGCTACGGGCGCGTCTCAGAGCGTCATGACGCGTCGCGTCTGGCCTGATGACGGCCGAAATAGCCCGTCCGTTTCGTCTTGGCAACCCTCAAAATCGACAAGCCGTCGAATCGCCGGCGGAGCGGTGTTTCGCGCGGCGCGCGCGATCGACGGGCCGCCAGCCGCCCCGCCGGCTCCAGTCTCAACGGCCTCCGGCCCCCCGTGCGCAGCGGAGAGGGGGAGGGGCGATGCGCAAGCTCGGTCCCCGGCTCGATCGGCCGCGCTGCGATCGGGCCGATCGCGGCCATGCGGTGCCAGCCGGGCGCCGGCAAGGCGGGGGGAGCGTTCGCACTTGCGATCCGCGCAAAAATCCGTATACAGCCGGCATCGCATCGGTCGCACCGTGACAGGGGCGGCGGGGATCGTCGGGTCCGCGTCGCAGGCCGGAGGTTTTTGACCGGTCCGCTTTGCAAGAGCGTGCCGATGGAGTTGAGACGATGAAGATCCGCAATTCGCTGAAGTCGCTGCGCGCGCGCCATCGCGACAACCAGCTCGTGCGCCGCAAGGGCCGCATTTACATCATCAACAAGGTCCAGAAGCGCTTCAAGGCGCGCCAGGGCTGAGCCTTCGCGCGGCCCTTGAAGGCCGCGCCGGCTTCGTCTGGATCTCGGATAGGAGCGGGGCGCCGGCGGCGTGCCCGCTCTTTGCGTTGCGCGCTCGCCCGCCTGTGATTTGACGGGCCGCCGCCACGGGCTACAGTCCAGGGCCATGATCCGTCGTTATATCGCCTCCGTCGTCCTCGCGTCGCTGCTGGCCCCGGCCGGCTCGTTCGCGGGTGGCGCGGCGCTCGCCCAGACGATGCCGCCGTTGCGGCCGGGTATCGTCGCGCCCGATGACAAGGCCCAGGATCCGGCCGGGGCGGCGAAGCGCGGCCCGGCGGCGACGCTGGAGCGGCTCTTCCAGCGCCTGCACGACGCCGCAACGCAGGAAGAGGCCGAAGGCGTCGCCCGCCTGATCCAGCGGCGCTGGGCGCGCTCCGGTTCCGATACGGCGGACCTCTTGATGAGCCGTGCCCAGCAGGCGCTGAAGGACAAGCAGAACGAATTGGCGATCGAGCTGCTCGACCGGATCATCAGCCTGCAGCCGGACTGGGCCGAGGCGTGGAACCAGCGTGCCAACGCGCTCTATCTCGCCGGCGATTCGATCCGCTCCATGCTCGATATCGGCGAGACGCTGAAGCGGGAGCCGCGCCATTACGGCGCGATGATGGGGCTCGGCATGATCCTGCGCCAGCAGGGTGAGGACAAGGCGGCGATGGCGGCCTTCCGCAAGGCGCTGGAGGTTTATCCGCAGTTCGACGCCGTCAGGAAGGCCGTCGATGCGCTGAAGACCGAGGTCGACGGCCGCGACGCGTGATCGCGGCGCGCGCGCCCCTGCGTCTCCCTCACGCCTTGGCGACATGCTCCCGCGCGACGAAGGCGATGCGGACCATGTTGGTCGCGCCGGGTGTCCCGAAGGGCACGCCGGCGACGACGATGATCCTGTCGCCGAGCTTGGCGTAATGCTCGCGCACCGCGAATTTGCAGGCGCGGAAGGCCATGTCGTCGGCGTCGCTGGCATCCTTGGTGACGATCGCGTGCACGCCCCAGACCAGCGTCAGCCGGCGCGCCGTGGCGCGGTTGGGCGTCAGCGCGATCACCGTCGAGTTCGGGCGCTCGCGGGCGATGCGGAAGGCGGTGGAGCCCGATGAGGTCCAGGCGCAGATCGCCTTGAGGTTTAGCGTCTCGGCGATCTCGTGGGCCGCCTTGGCGATGGCGTCGGCGCCGGTTGCCTCGGGCTCGGCGCGCTGCGATGCGAGGATCGAGCGGTAGACCGTCTCGCTTTCCACCTCCTCGGCGATGCGGTTCATCATCGTGACCGCCTCTACGGGAAACTGGCCGGCGGCGCTTTCGGCCGAGAGCATGACGGCGTCGGCCCCCTCGAAGACGGCGGTGGCGACGTCGGAAACCTCGGCGCGGGTCGGCACCGGGCTCGTGATCATGCTCTCCAGCATCTGCGTCGCGACCACGACCGGCTTGCCCTTGAGCCGGGCCATGCGGGTCAGGCGCTTCTGCGTGCCCGGCACCTTCTCCAGCGGCATCTCGACGCCGAGATCGCCGCGCGCCACCATGATCGCGTCGGAGGCGTCGATGATCTCCTCCATGCGCGCCACGGCCTGAGGCTTCTCGATCTTGGCGAGCGCCAGCGCCCGGCCGCGCACGATCTTGCGCAGCTCCGCCATGTCCTCGGGCCGCTGTACGAAGGAGAGCGCGATCCAGTCGACGCCGACTTCGGCTGCGACCTCGGCATCGGCGCGGTCCTTCTCGGTCATGGCCGAGACGGCGATGGTGGTGTCGGGCAGGCTCACCCCCTTGCGCGAGGACAGCCGGCCGCCGACGATGACGCGCGTCACGGCTTCCTTCGGCGACGCCGTCTCGACGACGAGGCGCAGCTTGCCGTCGTCGAGGATGAGGTGGTGGCCGGGTTCGAGCGCGCTCAGGATCTCGGGATGGGGCAGGTGGACGCGGCCGGCGTCGCCCGGTGCCGGGTCGGAATCGAGGATGAAGCGGGCGCCATTCTCCAGCATGACGCCGCCGTCGCCGCCGAAGGCGCCGACGCGCAGCTTCGGCCCCTGCAGATCGGTGAGGATGCCGACCGGGCGGCGGAACCTGGCCTCCAGCCCGCGCAGCATCGCCACCTTCTCGGCGAGCGTCTCGCGCTGGGTGTGGCTCATGTTGATCCGGAAGACGTCGACGCCGGCCTCGAACAGCCTGGCGCACATCGCCTCGGTCGAGGAGGCGGGCCCCAGCGTGGCGATCATCTTGATCCGGCGTTCGCGCTTCATCGTTCCTCCCCTTGCGGCCCGCAGGCCGATTCGGACCCGGCCGGGCCCCGCATTCCCATACCTTAAGCCGAGACGGTCAGCCGGCGTAAGCCGGTCAGGGCCGCGGCGGCGCGCCGCCGCCGCCATCCGTGAGCTGGATCGTCCAGCTTCTCTGCTCGCCGGTGTCGACCTCGAAGAAGCCGGCGCGGTCATGGCCGCGGGCCAGGCAATCCTCGATGCCGCGAATCGTGAACTCCTTGTTGCGCACGCACATGATGGATTTGCCGGTCCATTCGCCGCCCTTGTCGTAATCGACGGCGTGGACGTAGTAGAAGCGCGCGGCGAGCGTCCCTCGCAGCAGCGTCTCGCAGCCGCGCGGGCTGATGTTCCACCAGCCTTCGGTGATCCAGCCCTGCGCGTCGCGATAGCCGATCGCGACGCCGACGCGGCTCGAGGTGGTGTTGCACATGCGCAGATCGGCCTTCGCCGGCGCCGCGCTCCAGAGGAGGAGGGCGGCGGCGCAGCAGGCGAGCGGCAGGGGCGTTCGGGTGCAATCCGGCATTGTCACGGTTCGATCAGGATCACGCGGCAGTCGTTGACATTGGTGAGCGTCGGTCCCGGCTCCAGCAAATCGCCGAGCGCCTCGAAGAAGCCGGTCGAATCGTTGTCGGCGAGGGATCGGGCGGGATCAAGGCCGATCGCGGCGGCCCGCGCCAGGGTCTGGGGATCGACGAGCGCGCCGGCCGGGTCGGTCGCCTCGCCGCCGCCGCCATCGGTGCCGTCGGTGTCGCCGGCGAGCGCGACGATGCCGGGTTCGCCCTGAAGCGCGATCGCCAGCGCCAGCGCATATTCCTGGTTGGGGCCGCCGCGGCCTGAACCGCGCAGGGTCACGGTGAGCTCGCCGCCGGAGAGGATGGCGGCGCGCCGGCCCTCGCGCTTCAGCCGGCGGGCGAGCGCGGCATGGGCGGCTGCGACCTCGCGCGCCTCGCCTTCGAGATCGGCGCCGAGATCGTGCACGGCGTAGCCGGCGGCCTCGGCCGCCGCGCGGGCAGCGGCGAGGGCATCGGCCGGGCGGGCGATGATGCGCAATTCGCTGTTGGCGAAAGCGGTATGGCCGGGCTTCGGCGTCTCGCTTCGGGAATCGTCGATGAGCGCGCGGGCGGCGGGCGGCAGCTTAAGCCCGTAGCGGGCGACGATGGCGCGGGCCTCGTCCATCGTGCTCGGATCGGGCACGGTGGGGCCCGAGGCGATCGCCGCCGGATCGTCGCCCGGCACGTCGGAGATGGCGAGCGTCAGGAGCCGGGCAGGCGCCGCGGCGAGCGCGAGCCGGCCGCCCTTGATCCGCGACAGCCGCTTGCGGACGATGTTCATCTCGCCGATCGGCGCGCCGGAGCGCAGCAGCGCCTTGGTGACGGCCTGCTTCTCGGCGAGCGTGAGCGCACCCGCCGGCGCGACCCAGTTGGCCGAGCCGCCGCCCGAGAGCAGGACGAGCACGAAATCGTCGGCCGTCGCGGAGGCGGCGAGCGCCAGCGCCCGTTCGGCGCTGTCGATGCTGCCCTGGTCGGGTACCGGGTGGCCGGCAGCGCGCATCGGGATCCGGCGGGTGGGTGCGGTATAGCCGTGGCGGGCGACGGCGTGACCGAGAAGACGCGCAGGCGGGAAGCCCTGGTCGAGATAATGCGCTTCCGCCAGCGCGGCCATGCTGCCGGCGGCCTTGCCGGCCGCGAGCAGGATCAGGCGCCCGCTCGCGGGCGGTGGCGGCAAGTGCTGCGGGAGGCAGCCCGCGGGATGGGCGCGGGCGACGGCCGCGTCGAGGATCGCGCGTGCGGTGGCGCGCATCGCGCTCGTTTCGGTGGTGGAATCTGGCACGCCGCGCGGCTCCCCCTGTCTCGGCCACGCAGCAGCGGGCATATCCTCGAATCCTTGTAGGTCGGCGCGAGGGCGCCGTCACCCGCCTTGCGGCATCGGGGCTGTTGAGGAAGGCGCGTTCCCGACTTGACGCCCGGCCCCGATCCGGGCGAACGCTGCCGGCCGATTTTCGTATCCGGGAAGGTTATCAGATGGATGATCCGGTTCAGGGCGACCAGCTCAAGAGCATCGTCGAGCGCATCGAGCGGCTCGAGGAGGAGAAGAAGACGATCGCCGACGACATCAAGGAGGTCTATGCCGAGGCCAAGGGCAACGGCTACGACGTCAAGGTGCTGCGCAAGGTCGTGGCGCTGCGCAAGCGCGATCTCGACGAGCGCAAGGAGGAGGAGGCGATCCTCGACCTCTATCTGCAGGCGGTCGGCGAGACGGCCTGAGACGCGCCGGGCTGCGCAGCAACCCATAATCCGCACCGAACTGCCCCCGGCATGCGCTGCCACATTGCATATTGGGGGTAGCTGGTTCCAAGGGGCCGGTCGGAAGAGCGATCCGAGGCCGCTTGGCTTCGGATGGCGAGGCGCTCTCCGTGGCGGGCCGCAGCTCCAGCCTCAATGGACAGGCTGGCATTGATCTTTGAGCGTATGAAGGATGGCGCTGCGCGCGACATGCTTTGACCGGGTGTCAGCTGCGCCGCTGGGGCAACTTCTCGGACTGAAACTTGAGCGGAGTCGAGTATCGCTTGCTTTGGTTTTTCGAGCTGGCGCGGAGAACGGTTTCAGAATGCTCCGCTCTCACGCGATCGGCAAGGAAAGGCTGACCTTGACGCGGTTCATCGCCACGAAGCTTCGAAAGCGTTTCACATTATTGTTGGTGAAGAAAAGGCGTTTCGTCAGCGCCTCGTAATCCGCCATGGTTCGAACGACGACAAGCAGGATGAAATCGACTTCGCCTGTAACATAATAACATTGTTGGACTTCGGGCGTTTCGGAAAAGATTTTCTTGGCGTTGTCGTGCATGTCCCGTTGTTCGTTGGCCATTTCGACTTCGACGAAGATCGTGATTTCGCGCTTGACCCGAGAGGGGTCTATGACGGCGACATTGGCGAGGATTGTGCCGTTCTCCTCCAGCCGCTTGATACGGCGCTGGACGGCAGGCGCCGACAACCCGATCTCCGCCGCGATGGATCGTTGCGGCGTCTTGTTGTCGAACTGCAGGATCTTCAGGATCGCCAGGTCGAAACGATCAAGGTCCGTCGTGTCCGGATTTATCCCTCTCGCCATTTTCAATCTTTCGATATCACGAAACACCTCACGCGGATCGTTCGTCTTATATCGGCGCGATCATGATCCAAGCGCCTTGTCGCAAGTCGAGCCTTGTGGCGCTTCGGGACGTTCCGCCTGACTGTCGAGCCCGTTCAGGGGGCGCTTTTCCAGGCTGCGCAGCGCCATGGTTGCGTCGATATCCACCGCTCCCGATGCGGTCAGCACGACGCCGTAGTCGGACCTCGCCTGCCGGGCGTTGAGATAGCCGCGTTGCACATCGATCGCGACGAGTTGGGGTTCACGCTGAAACGGGTCGCCGTATCCGCCGCCGCCGGGCGTCATCACCTCGACGCTTTCGCCTGCCTTCAGCAGCACGTCCTGATCCTTCGACGTGTGCGCCGGCGAAGTCGTTTTCCCGTCGCGATGAATCCTGATGACGTTCATCGCGCCGTCCATGCCGCCGAGCACCCCCGGGGGACCGACCCGGCCGTGATCCATCACGAAGCTTGCGCGCGCTTCGCCGCGAACGAGCTGGAGCTCGTAGTGAACGCCGAATCCGCCGCGCCGTTTCCCGGCGCCAGCGGAGCCCTCCCTCAGTGCGAATTTCTTGAACAGGACCGGGAACGCCTGTTCGGTGACCTCCAAGGGCGGCATTTTTGCAAGGCCGGTGGTCGAGCAGCCATTGCTCAAACCGTCTCCAGACGCGTAACCGCCGTAGCCGCCGCCGGTGATTTGATACATCACGAACATGGATTGCTGCGCCGGATCATATCCGCCAAGGGCGAAGTTGCCCGACGAACCGGCCGGAGCGGCGGTGACCTTTTCCGGAATGGCCTGAACGAGCGCCAGAAAGACCGCCTCCGCGATGCGCTGGGAGACCTCGGCGGCGCAGCCCGAGACGGGCCGCGGATAGTGCGCATCGAGGAAGGTGTTCCTGGGGCGCACGATGCGGATCGGTGCAAAGGTCCCGGCGTTGAGGAGGGTATCCGGGAAAATATGCCGCATGGCCAGATAGATCGCCGCATTCGTGGTCGCGGCGACGGAGTTCAGCGGCCCCCGGCATGGCGGCGACGAGCCACTGAGATCGAACTCGATCTCGTCACCCTGTTTGCGGGCAGTCAGGGAAATTCTCAGGATTTCATCGACCACCCCGTCGGAATCGACGAAGGTTTCCGATCGATACACCCCATCCGGGATCCGGGCGATGTGAGCCCGCATCTGGGCGGCGGCGCGCTCGCCGAATTCCTCGATGGCTGCCTCGACCTCATCGACGCCGTACCGGTCCAGCAGTTCCGTGAGGCGCTGCTCGCCGACCTTGAGGGATGCCACTTGCGCCTGAATATCGCCGCGCCGCTGCTGCGGAACCCGGATGTTTGAAAAGATGATCGACAGGATTTCCTTGTCGAGTTGCCCGCCCTTGTACAATTTGACCGGCGGCAGCCGGAGCCCTTCCTGCTCGACTTCCACCGCCTTGGCGGAAAAGCCGCCGGGGACCATGCCGCCGACATCCGGCCAATGGCCGATATTCTGAAGCCAGCAGAACATCTTGCCGCGATAGTAGAAAGGCATGGCGAAGCGGACGTCCATGAGATGGGTGCCGCCGAGATACGGATCGTTCACGATATAGATGTCGCCCGGCGCCGGCGGGGCAACTTCTCCTTCGCCGATCAGGCGCAGGAGTTCGGCGGCCGAATGCTGCATCGTGCCGACGAAGAGCGGCAGGCCCTTTTCGCCCTGACTGATCATCGCGCCGGTGTCGCGATGATAGATGCCGTTCGATCGGTCTTCGGCTTCGGCGATGATGGGAGAGAACGCCGCGCGGCAAAACGTGATGTCCATCTCGTTGCACACCTGCTGCAGCCCGGCATGGATGACCGTGATGGAAAGGGAGTCGAGCTTTTTCATCGTCAGCCGATCACGTCGATGATGAGGTTGCCGAGCTTGTCCACCCGGGCCGAGGAGTTAGGCTCGATCACGGTGGTCGCGTCCAGCTGGTGCACGATGGCCGGACCTTTGATCAGCGCTCCGACCGGAAGCATTTCGCGGTCGAGCAGCATGGCCTCCTTCCAGCCGCCGCCGGAGAACATCGGCCGGGTGCCGATCACGGCGAGGTCCGGCGTAGCGGCGCGCTTTCCCGCATCCAGCAGCGCCGCCACGGAAAAATGCCTCCGATATCCGATGACGGACGTATTGATGTTGACGAGGATGGCCTTCATTCCCGGCAGGCGCATCTGGAACCGCTGGAAGAACGCCGCGTCCAGGGCTGCTTTCAGGTCCTCACGGCCGGGCCGCGCGCTCGATACCGGCACACGGATGATATGCGTCTGTCCGACGAACTGCATGTCGGCGGAATGGAAGACGCGCGTGTCGAGGATCTTGTCCGCCTGCTTGCCATTGAGCGCCATGCCACGGTCGATCTGGTCTTGCATGATGTCGGCCACCGCCTCCATCTCGACCAGATCGAGAGGGCGGTTGATCGTCTTCACCAGATCCTGACGAAAATCGGCGACGAGGCAGCCCAGCGCATTGGTCAGGCCGGGGCGGGCGGGCACCAGCACCCGGGGGATCCCCAGCTCGCGAGCGATCGAAACCGCGTGAAGCGGGCCTGCTCCGCCGAATGCGAAGAGCACGAAATCCCGGGGATCGTGACCTTGGGAGACCGACACCATGCGGATCGCGCCCGACATATGGACATTGCCGAGATGAATGACAGCCTCGGCGGCCTCCTCGACCGTCAGCCCCAGCGGCCTGGCGAGCCTCTCGGAAAAGATGGCGCGGATGCGTTCGATCGGGGCTCCTTCGCCGACCGACAGCAATCTGGCCGGGTCGAGCCGGCCAAGCAGCAGATGGGCGTCCGTGATCGTCGGCAGTTCGCCGCCGCGGCCATAGCAGATCGGGCCCGGCTTCGAGCCGGCGCTCTCCGGACCGATGCGGAGAAAGCCCGCCGCATCGACGCGCGCGATGGATCCGCCTCCTGCCCCGACGGATCTGACGTCGATCATCGGCACATGGATCGGGATACCGTAATCGATCGTGATCTCGGACGAGACCTCGGGCACGCCGCCGCGGATAACCGCGACATCCGTCGAGGTGCCGCCCATGTCGTAGGTGATCGCGTTCGGGAAACCACTTTGAGACAGGGTCGCGGAAGCGGCAATGACACCCGATGCGGGGCCGGACATGACGGTCTTGGCCGCTTCCTCGGCAACATGGCGGGCAGGGACGGTGCCACCATTGCCGCTCATGACGAGGACGTCGTGCTGGAAGCCGCCGCGCTCGAGCTCCGCCTGGAGACGGGCGATATAGCGCTGAAGCAAGGGCTGGACCGAAGCGTTGACCGCGGCCGTCGAGCCTCGCTCGAACTCGCGGCACTCGGAAAGCAAGCTGTGGCCGAGCGTGACGTATGCGTTGGGCCAAACCTCGCGAACGATCTTCCCCGCCGCGATCTCGTGGACAGGATTTGCGTAGGCGTGGAGGAAATGAACGACGATGCTCTCGCATCCCAGCTCCAGGAGCCGTTCCGCAGCCTGCCGGACGCCGGCTTTGTCGAGCGGTATGACGACCTCGCCTTGCGCGTTGATGCGCTCGTTGGCTTCCAGCCGCAGCTCCCTGGCGATCAACGGGTTGAAACCGCCCATCAGCCCATAAGTATTTGGTCGCGTACGTCTTCCCAGTTCAAGAACGTCACGGAAGCCGCAGGTGGTAATCAGCCCGGTCCTGGCAAGCTTGCGTTCCAGCAACGCGTTCGTCGTGACCGTCGTCCCATGGATGACGAGATCGAGCGAGGCCGGGGAAAGTCCTGCGGAGTTGATGGCGTTGATCACGCCGATCGACTGATTGTCCGTGGTGGTCGGAGTCTTGGCAAATCGAACGGCAACGCCTGACGGGTTTTCCTCATAAAGGATGAGATCCGTAAAAGTGCCGCCCACATCGATGCCGGCTGTTCGAATCATCTGAAATCGCCTTTCAGGAACGCTGCTTCAGGTTGGATCTACCGTCCCGAAAGAACCGATACGTTCCATATGCCTCGGCTCCGCGCGTCGATGGGACTTCTTGCCGGCCGCTGGCCATTCTCCGCTCCGCTCAATTCCTTGCGCAAGAAAATAACTGATGGCGGCAGATTAATTCGCTTGATTTTCGATGCTGCTGCGCATGTTTGTTTCGCTTGAGGCAGGAATCTCCCTGAAATTGCCATGGGGCAACCGGAAGTCGCTCGCGCGGCCGAGAGGGCGGCATGCGGGAGATCGGCAGCCCGAGCACGGGCGGCGTGGTCCGCCGCGGCGAGCGCCGGGCATGCCGCAAGCCCGAAGGCTCAGTTCTGCACGAAATTCGTCGGCAGCGGGCGCACGGCGGGGCCGGTGAAGGTGCCGGGCTTGGCGTCGAGCGGGTCGCCATGGCTGAAGCCGAGGGAGGCCGCCGGGCTCGGGCCGGCGATCGGCGCGCGGGAGGGCGCGGCGGTGCGGGCGCGAGCCGTCGCGACGCTGACCGGCCGGCCGGAGGCGGCGCCGGTGCGGGCGACTGCGGCGAACAGGGAATCGAGGCCGCCGCGGTCGAGCTGCGACGGCTCCCCGGCTTCCTCCTCGAGAGAGCCCGCGCGCCGCGTGGCCGTGACGAAGCTGACGCCGCCCTCGCGCGGGCGCACCGGCGGCAGGGCCACGACGACGAGGCGCCCTTCCGCGCTGTCGGCGGCGCGCAGCGCGGCTATGGCGGCGTCCGCCAACTCCGTCGGCCGCAGCGGCGGCAGCGGGGCATTGACCGGCCGGCCGGCCAGGATGGTTTCGCTCGCCGCAGCAACCTCGCCGGGGCGGCGCGGCGGCAGGGAGGCGAGCACGAGCTTCTGCTCGGGCTGGGGGGCGAAGGCGAGCGCCCCGCCCGCCGCCGGCAGCGCGGCGATCTGCACGGGCGCGCCGTCGTCGGCCGGCGCGGTGAGGCCACGCGGCCGTGCCAGCGGCAGCGGCGCATCGATCAGTTGCGGGCCGCGCGGCGCCGGGGCGGCCGCGACCGCCGGCTGGTCGGCGGGTTCCGGCGTGGGCGCCGGCTGCGGCGGCTCGGTCCCGATCCGCGGCGCCAGGCGTTCCGAGCGCTCGCGGGTCAGCGTACGCGTCACGGGTTCGGGGGCGGCCGCCCTCGAGGTGGCGAAGCGGCCGCCATCGGCGGAATTGCCGTCGTCGACGGGATTGGCATAGGCCATGACCACCGGCTGCTGCTGGCGCGGCGCGGCGCGGCGGCCGCGCGCCGCCGGGCGGGCATCGGCCTCCTCGTCGTCGCCGCCGAACAGCGAGGCCCACAGGCTCTTGCGGCCGGACGCGATGACGGCGCCCTCGTCGAGATCGGCGCTGGCATAGCCGGCGACGGCGCCGCCGCCCGACAGGATCTCCGCCTTGGCGAGCTCGTAGCCGGCGAGCGGCTGGCCGTCGGCGGGCAGATGCACCGTCTTCTGGTCGGGGAAGAGGCGCACGAGCTGGTCGCGCGTCATCCGCGGCCAGGAGCGCACCGATCCGACATCGAGATGGACGAAGGGGGTGTGGGCGTTCGGATAGAAGCCGACGCCGCCGCGCTGGAGTCGCATGCCGATCTCGCGGATGCGGGCGGTCGGCGTGTCGGGCAGGTAGAAATCCATCGCCTTGCCGAGCATGTGCTGGCTGTGCTTGGCGACGGCGCGCGAGCGCCGGCGCAGCATCGCGTTGGTGCCGGGCGCGCGATAGGCCGAGACGACGTGGAAGGGCTGGTCGGAGCCGAGCTGGCGCTGCGCCTCCCAGACGACGTCGAACAGGCGCGGGTCCATGCGGATCGGCTCGTCGGTGCGCCAGTCGCGCAAGGCCCAGTTCAGCTTTTCCAGCGCGGCCGAATCGTAGCGGCCGTCACGCTTGAAGGTGACGGTCGTCTCCTCCTTGGTGTGCATGTGCCGGATGGTGATGGTGCGGGTGTCGCCGTTGGCGGCGGCGTTCTGCGTGCCGCGGATGCCGATGAGGGAGGCGGCGAGCGCGATGCCGAGCGCCAGGACATGCCGCGCGGCCGGCTTGAAGCCGGACGGCGCATGGCCTGGGAGCGTGGCGTTTGTCCTGCCCAATCTGTCTGACCCGTCTCGGTGCCCCCGCCGAAGCGGCGCGATGAACGTGAACGAACAGTTGCGGAGAAGCGTTAACGACTCGTTAGCGAGCCGGCAATCGCCGCGCCGGGAATTTCCTGCCGAAGGTGGCTAAAGACGGATCGTGGCGAAAAGGTGCCCGCCGCAAGGTGGGCGCCGTGACAGCCCGAGGGCCGGGCCAGATCGTCAGCCCTGCTGCTCCAGCGCCTGCCTGACCAGCCTGTGGAAACCGTAGACGTCGTCGAAGCGGGTGATCTGGCCGTCCTCGCCGACGACGATGGTGTTGTAGACGAGGTGGATCGCCAGCGGCTGCGGCAGGTTGATGCGGCGTTCGCCAGAGCCGATCAGGCGCTTCAGCCGCTCATGCGTCCATTCCGGGCCGAGCACCTGGTCGGCGAGCGCGAAGGGGTTCTCGACGCGCACGCAGCCATGGCTGAAGGCGCGCTTCTCGGCGCTGAACAGGCGCCGGTTCGGCGTGTCGTGCAGATAGACCGCATGCTCGTTGGGGAACATGAACTTGATCCAGCCGAGCGCGTTGCGCTCGCCCGGCGGCTGGCGCACCGAGATGCCGCCGCCCTTGGTGCGGGTCACGACATAGCCGCGCTTGGCGGCATAGTCCGGATCGGCGGCGAGGCCCGGCAGGAATTCCTTCCTCAGGATCGAGGGCGGCACGTACCAGGACGGGTTGACGATGACGTGGTCCATCCGGTGCGAGAAGATCGGCGTCGCCGATTCCGGCTTGCCGATGATGGCGCGGGCCTCGTGGACGACCTTGCCGGCGCGCAAGACGCGCACCCGCATCTCCGGCACGTTGACCATGATGCGGTCGGCTCCGAGATCGGGCGGCAGCCAGCGCCAGCGCTCCATCTGGGCGACGAGGTCCTCCTCGCCGCGCGCGCTCGCAGGTCTGCCGAGCGCGGCGAGCGTCGGCCCGCTCAGGATGCCGTTGGCCGGCAGCCCGGCCTTCTTCTGGAAATCGGCGAGCGCGAGCGCGGTCGAGCGGTCGAAGACCGGCTCCTCGCTCGGGCCGAGGCCGAGCCGCGCCCTGACCAGGGGCACGCGCGCGTCGCGCATGCCGAGCTTGAGCGGCGGGCCGGCGGGGATGCGCACGAGCGGCGTATCGTCGAGATGCTCGCGCATTTCCGCAAGCTTCGCCTTGAGGCGGCGATAGCCCTCATGCGGCGGGTTGTAGGCGGAAAGCGCCGCGCCCGCATCGCTCGCGCCGGTGAGCGTGGAGAGCACCTCCTCCGCCGAAGGCAGGTGGAGCGTCGGCGTGATCAGCTTCGAGAGCCGGCGCGGATCGAGGCGCCCGCCGCGCGCGTCGCGGGCATAGAGCACGGCGAGCGCCGAGAGGCGGATGTCGGCTGAGGCGAGCTTGTCCCGGTCGCTCGCCTCGAAGACGGGCAGGGGATAGTCGTTCGGCCGCAAGGCGTCCTCGGCGGCGCGGCCGAGCTGGGCTGCGATGCGCTTGCCGGCCTCGTTCCAGCCCTTGGCGCCGACCCAGAACGGGCGGTTCTCATTGGCCTGATAGGCGGCGGCGATCGCGGCGCGCTCGCGCTCGCCGAGGCGGTGCAGCGTCAGCGCCTCGGGCAGGGCGGCGACGACCGCGGCCGCGAATTCGGAGCCGGGCGGCAGCGTGATGACGACCTTCGGCACCTCCGGCAGCGGCACCAGCGGCTCGACGGCCCGCAGCGGGCCGGTGGCGGGCGCAAGCGCCGGGTCGGCCGCCGGCATCTCGACTGCGGGGATGTCGAGCGTGATCGTCTCGGCGGCCTCGTCGAGCGGTGCGGCGGCATCCTGCTTCGCCGGGTCCTGCGGGCGGCTCGCGGGCGTGACCGTGCCGGTCACGATCTCCGGCTCGTGAGCCTCGGAGAGGTCGAGCGGCGGCTCTTCCGGCAGCGGGATCGCGAGCACCGGATCGAAGGCCGTGCGTGTCTCGGCGCTGAGCGGAAGGCAGCCCAGCATGATGGCCAGAGCGGAGGCCGAGGCCCGGTTCGCCCAGTGGCGAGGAGGCATGGTCGCTATCCCGATTTCTGCCGAATCCCGCCATTCCTGCGTGACTCGGCTGGTTGAGACAAGATACGGCGGCGCAACAGGCCGCCGCATTCCGATTGGTCGCGGCTCAGGCCGCGTCGGTTTCCTCGGCCGGCGTTTCGCTCTCGATCAGTCCGTAATCCTTGAGCTTGCGGTAGAGCGTCGAGCGGCCGATGCCGAGCTTGCGCGAGACCTCGGACATGTGCCCGCGGTAATGCGCCAGCGCGAAGGTGATGATTTCGCGCTCCAGCTCGTCGAGCTTGCGCATGTCGGAGCCGGCGACGAGCTCGAGCGCGTTGGGATCGCGCACCGGCATCTGGATGATGCGCGGCGCAGGCTCGCCTTGCGCCTCGGGGCGGGCGAGCGGGGCCGGCGCCGGCGGGACCTCGACCGCGTAGCCGTCCATCTGCGCGGCGATCTGCGGGAATTCGGCGATACCGAGCTCGGGGCCGTCGGCGAGCACCACGGCGCGGAACACGGCGTTCTCGAGCTGGCGGACGTTGCCCGGCCAGTCATAGCCGGTGATCAGGGCGGTTGCCTCGGCCGAAAGCCCGGTGAGCTTGCGGCCCTCCTCGGCGGCGAAGCGGGCGAGGAAGCCGCGCGCCAGATCGGCGATGTCCTCGCGGCGCTGGCGCAGCGGCGGCAGCGTGATCGGGAAGACGTTGAGGCGGTAGTACAGGTCCTCGCGGAAGGCGCCGCGCTTGACCTGGTCGAGCAGGCTCTTGTTGGTGGCCGAGATCAGGCGGATGTCGACGCGCACCGATTTGCGGCCGCCGACGGGGTCGACCTCGCCCTCCTGGATGGCGCGCAGGAGCTTGACCTGGGCGTCGAGCGGCAGTTCGCCGACCTCGTCGAGGAAGAGCGTGCCGCCGTTGGCCTCGACGAACTTGCCGAGATGGCGCTCGGTCGCGCCGGTGAAGGCGCCCTTCTCATGGCCGAACAGGATCGATTCGACGAGGTTGTGCGGGATCGCGCCGCAATTCACCGTGACGAAGGGCTTGCCCTTGCGGTCGCTGGAGCCCTGGATCGCGCGCGCCAGCACCTCCTTGCCGACGCCGGATTCGCCCTCGATCAGGATCGGGATGTTCGACTTCGCCGCGCGCTCGGCCAATCTGACGACGCGGGCCATGTCGGGGCTGCGCGTCGTAAGGTCGCGGAAGCCGAGCGTGTTCGCGGCGCGGCGCTTGATGTGGCGCAGCTCGTGCTCGAGCGCGCCGAGCTTCAGCGCGTTGCGCAGCGAGACCTGGAGGCGCTCGGTACCGACGGGCTTGACCACGAAATCGACGGCGCCGGCGCGCATGGCGGCGACGACGGTCTCGATCGAGCCGTTCGCCGTCTGGACGATGACGGGGATCTCGCTGCCGCGTTCGCGCAGCGCCGCGAGCACGCCCATGCCGTCGAGGCCGGGCATGTTGAGGTCGAGCACGACCGCATCGAAGCGCGCGCCCTCGGGCGCGCCGATGAGGCTGAGCGCGGCCTCGCCGTTCTCGACGCTCGCGACCTCGCAGCCGAGGCGCTTCAGCATGGCGTCGAGCAGGCGGCGCTGGACGGGGTCGTCGTCGACGATCAGGACGGTGTCGGTCATGGCACCTCGAAAGCCCATGCAATATGAAAGAAATCTTGGCGGGCGGCGGAATCGCCTGTTCCGTTCTGGGGCATGTTCGGTGAGAAGGGTTAAGCCGGGTTTAAGCCGGGGCCGCCGTTGATCGCCGGGCCGGTGCCGGCCTAAGGATGAGACTGGCTTCAGTGCGCAGAGGTATCGAGCGAATGGGTTTTCACGACACGGTCCTGCGTTCTGGCGAGAGTGCGGCGGCGGCCCGGACGATCGGGGAGCTGCCGGAATGGGATCTGACCCATCTCTATCCCGGCATCGATTCAGCCGCGTTCAAGGGCGATCTCGACCGCGCGCATGCGGACGCGCAGGCGCTGTCGGCGCGCTATCGCGGCAAGCTCGCCGAGATCGCGGGAGAGCCCGACGGCAGCGCGACGCTCGCCGCGGCGGTGAGGAGCTATGAAGGTCTGAGCGACCTGCTCGGCCGGATCGGCGCCTATGCGGGGCTCGTCTATGCCGGCGACACCACCGATCCCCAGTGCGCCAAGTTCTATGGCGACACGCAGGACAGGCTCAACGCCGCGATCACCGAGCTTTTGTTCTTCGAGCTGGAATTGAACCGCATCGAGCCCGAGCTGATGGCGAAGGTGGCGGGTGAGGCGCCGCTTTCGCACTGGAAGCCCTGGCTCGACGATCTCGCCCGCGACAAGCCGCACCAGCTCGAGGACCGGATCGAGACGCTGTTCCACGAGAAGTCGATGACCGGCGCCGCCGCCTGGAACCGGCTCTTCGACGAGACCATCGCCTCGCTGCGCTTCACCGTCGATGGCGAGGAGCTGACGCTGGAGCTCACGCTCAACAAGCTGCAGGACAGCGATGGCGAGGTGCGGCGCAAGGCGGCCGAGGCGCTGAGCACGGTGTTCCGCAAGGAACTGCGCATCTTCGCGCTGATCACCAATACGCTCGCCAAGGACAAGGAGATCTCCGACCGCTGGCGCAAGTTCGAGGACGTCGCGGATTCGCGCCATCTCGCCAACCGGGTCGAGCGCGAGGTGGTGGATGCGCTGGTTTCGGCCGTGCGCGAAGCCTATCCGCGCCTGTCGCACCGCTATTATCGGCTTAAAGCGAAGTGGTTCGGCCGCGAGGAGCTGGATTTCTGGGACCGCAACGCGCCGCTGCCGCAGGTCGAGCAGCGCACGATCCCCTGGACCGAGGCGCGCAAGACCGTGCTCTCCGCCTATGCCGCCTTCTCGCCGGAGATGGCGGCGATCGCGCAGCGCTTCTTCGACGAGCGCTGGATCGACGCCCCGCCACGTCCGGGCAAGGCGCCGGGCGCCTTCGCGCATCCGACCGTGCCGTCCGCGCATCCATACGTGCTGCTGAACTACCAGGGCAAGCCGCGCGACGTGATGACGCTCGCCCATGAGCTCGGCCATGGCGTGCATCAGGTGCTGGCGGCGCCGAACGGGGCCCTGATGGCGCCGACGCCGCTGACTCTGGCCGAGACGGCGAGCGTCTTCGGCGAGATGCTGACCTTCCGCAAGCTGCTCGACTCGACCTCCGACCCGAAGCAGCGCAAGGCGATGCTGGCGGCCAAGGTCGAGGACATGATCAACACGGTCGTGCGCCAGATCGCCTTCTACACCTTTGAGCGCAAGGTCCATGAGGCGCGCCGCGAGGGCGAGCTGACGCCCGAGGCTTTGTGCGCGATCTGGATGAGCGTGCAGGGCGAGAGCCTGGGCCCGGCGATCCGGCTCTCGGCGGCTTACGAGCCCTATTGGTGCTATGTCCCGCACTTCATCCATTCGCCCTTCTACGTCTATGCCTATGCCTTCGGGGATTGCCTGGTGAACTCGCTCTACGGCGTCTACCAGAACGCCGCCGAGGGCTTCCAGGAGCGCTATTTCGCGCTGCTCTCGGCCGGCGGCAGCAAGCCCTATGGCGAGCTGCTCAAGCCTTTCGGCCTCGATGCGAAGGACCCGGGCTTCTGGCAGATCGGGCTGACGATGATCGAGGGGATGATCGTCGAGCTGGAAGGGATGGAGTAGCGGCTTCGCCGCTTCCCTAAAACTGCACCCTCAACCCCACCAGCGAGACGTTGGCGGTGTAATCGGAGCCCTGGGCCGTCGAGTTCAGGCGCTCATGGGTGAAGCTCGCGCGGACCGCGAAGGTGCGCGTCAGCCTGTATTCCAGCCGCGCGCCGACATTGCTGTAGTCCTCGCGCAGGCCCTGCCCGTCATATTCGGTCCGGGTGAAATTGGTGAAGCCGGTGACGGTGAGGTTGCGGCGCAGCGCATGGGCGACTTCCAGCGTGGCGCGCCGCACCGTGGTGCCCGAGGAGCCCGCGATTGTGGTGTCGCCGAGCTCGGCGCCGCCGCGCAGCGTGACGGTGGTCAGCGGCGTCGGCGTCCACAGCACGGCCGCGTCGCCGACGAAGCCGCGCAGGTTCTTCAGCCGTGAATCGTCGTATTTGCGGTTCTGATAGCCGCCGGAGACTTCGCCGGTGAGCTGCCGGCTGATCTCGAAGCTCGATCCGACGCGTCCGGTCAGGCCGTTCGAGGAGCGCTCGTAGCCGTAGAAATCCGCCTTCTCGTCGAAATCGCGGTGGTCGATCTCGGCCTCGGCGAAGGGCTTGAACCCGGGCGTGACCTCGTAGGCCGCGCGCAGGCGCAGGCCGTACTGCGTCATGTTGCGGTCCTTCTGCGACAGCATCGCGCCGTTGGAGAGCCGGGCGTCCTCGTAGTCGCTGCGGTCGACCGAGCCGCGCAGCGTCAGTTGCAGCCGGTTGATGTCGTGGGTCATGCCGGCCGAGCCGCCATATTGCCAGATCTGCGGCCGGCCGGCGACGGCGGCGGTCAGGTCCGGCGAGCCGGGGCGCTGCGTATCGAGCCGGAGGCGCGTTTCGATGAGGAAGCGGGTGTCGCGCGTCGCGTCGAGCCTGAGGTCGAGATTGCCCTGGGCGTCGGGGCGCGAGGCATCCTTGTTGCGGAAGAACTCGAGATAGCCGGCGTTGAGCCGGCCTTTCAGCTCATGGACGTTCCAGTCGGACTGGATCTCCAGCTCGCCCTCGTGCCGGCTGAAGCCCGAGCCCTTGCTGCCCGCCGCCGACGAGCGTTGCGGGTTGGTGTCGTAGCCGATCGAATTGGTGACGGAGGGGCGCAGCGTGACCGCCCCGACGCGAATGCCGAGCGCGGCATAAGGGTCTTCCTCGCTCGCGCTGCGCCGCCGTGGCGGCGGGGCCGGGGCGGGGGGAGGGGGTGGCAGCGCCGCGACGGTCGGCTGCGGCGGCCGGAACTGGCGCTGGGTGACGCCGCGCAGCGCCGGCGCCTGGACCGGATCGCTGGCGCGCGGCGGCTGCCGCGCCGAGACCGCCGAACTCTGCCCGGGCTGATTGCGCAGCGCTTCCGGCTCCGCGCCGACCGCTGCGGGATCGGGCCGCGGGGCTGCGGGCTGCTGGGCGACGTAAGCCGGCGCGCCGCTCCTCAGGCTGCCGCGCGGCATCTGCTGCGCCTCGGCCGGGCAGGCGAGCGCGAGCCCGGCGAGCGCCGTGCCGGATAGAAAGAGGATCGTCGCGCGGCCGGACACGGGCGTCGCTGGGCTCCGGATGGCAGGGCGCGCCCTCATGGCGCGCATGGTTAACGGAGTTAGAACGAACAGGGTTAAGGAGCCGTCAACGCTGGCAACGGCGCGCCGCGCCGTGCTACAGCGCCGCCATGACAGCCGATATCCGCGCCTCCGCCCTTCGCACCGTCGCGACCGAACGGGCCGGCCTCGATACCCTCCACGCGGCGCTCGCCGACGGGCTGGGAGCGCCCTTCACCGAGGCCGTCGCGCTGATCCTGGCCGCGAGCGGGCGCGTGATCGTCTCAGGCATGGGCAAGTCCGGCCATGTCGGGCGCAAGCTCGCCGCGACGCTGGCCTCGACCGGCACGCCCGCCCATTTCGTCCACCCGGCCGAGGCGAGCCATGGCGATCTCGGCATGGTCCGGCCGGAGGATGTGGTGATCGCGCTGTCCTGGTCTGGCGAGACGGCGGAGCTTGCCGCGCTCGTCGGCTATACCCGCCGCTTCCGGGTCGGGCTGATCGCCTTCACCGCCAATCCGCAGAGCACGCTGGGCAGGGAGGCGGATGTCGCGCTGATCCTGCCCAAGGCGGCGGAAGCCTGCCCGAACGGGCTTGCCCCCACCACCTCGACGACGATGCAGATCGCGCTCGGCGATGCGCTGGCGGTCGCGCTCTTGGAGGCGCGCGGCTTCTCGCGGCAGGATTTCTTCGTCTACCACCCCGGCGGCAAGCTCGGCGCGCAGCTCAAGACGGTGGAGAGCATCATGCATCGCGGCGCCGAATTGCCGCTGATCGGCCTCGATACGGCCCTGCCGGACGTCGTCGCCATGATCTCGGCGAAGAGCTTCGGCTGTGCCGTGGTGATGGGGCCGGACGGCAAGCTCGCCGGCGTCGTCACCGATGGCGATTTGCGCCGCAAGGCGGCGATGGGCGGCGGCGGCGCGCTCCGGGCGCGCGACATCATGACGGCGAACCCGCGCCGCGTCGGCCTCGACACGCTCGCGGTCGAGGCGCTGGAGCTGGTCAACCGCAGCCGGATCACGGCGCTGATCGTCGTCGATGCGCAGGACCGCCCGGCCGGGCTCGTCCATGTCCATGATCTCCTGGCGCTGGGGGTCGCCTGATGGCGGCGGGCTCCGGAAAGGCTTGGATAAGGTCCCGATGACCGGCTCCTTCGCCTTGCTTCCCTTCCGCTCGCTGCCTCCCGCCGCCCGCGCCAACGGCGTCACCGCGGTGCTCGGCCCGACCAATACCGGCAAGACCCATCTCGCCATCGAGCGCATGGTCGCCCATCCGACCGGCATGATCGGCCTGCCGCTCAGGCTGCTCGCGCGCGAGGTCTATCAACGGGTGGTCGACAAGGTCGGGCCGCAGGCCGTCGCCCTCGTCACCGGCGAGGAGAAGATCAAGCCTGAGCGCCCGCGCTTCTGGGTCTGCACCGTCGAGGCGATGCCGCGCGACCTCGCCGTCGATTTCGTCGCGATCGACGAGATCCAGCTCGCCGCCGATCTCGACCGCGGCCATGTCTTCACCGACCGGCTTTTGAACCGGCGCGGCCGAGCCGAGACCATGCTGATCGGCGCCGGCACGATGCGCCCGCTGGTCGAGCAGCTGATGCCGGGCGTGAACGTCGTCACGCGCCCGCGCCTCTCCAGCCTCGCCTTCGCCGGCGACCGCAAGATCACCCGCCTGCCGCCGCGCTCGGCCATCGTCGCCTTCTCGGTCGAGGAGGTCTATGCCATCGCCGAGCTGATCCGCCGGCAGAAGGGCGGGGCGGCCGTGGTGCTCGGCGCGCTCTCGCCGCGCACCCGCAACGCCCAGGTCGAGATCTACCAGTCCGGCGACGTCGACTACCTCGTCGCCACCGACGCGATCGGCATGGGGCTCAATCTCGACGTCGACCACATCGCCTTCGCCGGCGACCGGAAGTTCGACGGCCATCATTTCCGCCGCCTCCATCCGGCCGAGTTCGGCCAGATCGCCGGGCGCGCCGGGCGGCATCTGCGCGACGGCTCCTTCGGCACCAGCGGGCGCTGCCCGCCCTTCGACGCCGAGCTCGTCGAGGCGATCGAGAACCACCGCTTCGAGCCGGTGCGCCAGATGCAGTGGCGTAATTCGGATCTCGACCTACGCTCGGTCGCCGGCCTTCTCGACACGCTGAACCTCCAGCCTTCCGAGCAGGGGCTGACGCGGGCCTTGATCGCCGAGGACATGACGACGCTGGAGGCCCTGGCGCGGGACGCCGACGTGGCGGCGCTGGCGCAGGGCCGGGCGGCGGTGGAGCGGCTCTGGGAGGTCTGCGGCCTGCCGGACTACCGCAAGATCTCGCCGATGCAGCATGCCGATCTGGCGACGACGCTCTATCTGCGCCTGATGCGCCACGGCCGGCTCGACGTCGACTGGTATGCCCGCCAGCTTGCCGGGCTCGATCGCACCGATGGCGAGATCGACACGCTCTCGGCCCGGATCGCGCAGGTCCGCACCTGGACCTTCGTCGCCAACCGTCCCGACTGGTTGCCTGATCCAGAGCATTGGCAGGGCATGGCGCGTCTTGTAGAGGACAAGCTGTCGGACGCTCTGCACGAGCGCCTGGCCCACCGGTTTGTCGATCGGCGCACCAGCGTTCTGATGCGCCGCTTGCGGGAGAATGCGATGTTGGAGGCTGAGGTCACCGCGACGGGCGACGTGCTCGTCGAGGGCCAGCATGTGGGGATGCTGCAAGGCTTCCGCTTCACGGCGGATCCGAAGGCCGGCGGACCGGAGGTCAAGGCGCTGAACCTGGCGGCGATGAAGGCGCTCGGCTCCGAGATCGAGGCCAGGGCGGCGCGCGTCGTACTGGCGGGCGACGACGCCTTCGTGCTCGCCCATGACGGGCTCCTGCGCTGGACCGGCGAGCCGGTGGCGCGGCTGACGGCCGGCGAGAAGGCGCTCGAACCGCGCTTGCGCCTGCTGGTGGAGGAGCATCTCTCCGGCCCCGCGCGCGAGCAGGTCGAGGCGCGCCTCGCGCTCTGGCTGAAGAACCATATCACCCGCCTGCTCGGCGCCATCCAGATCCTGGAAGCGGCCGAGAGCGCGACCGGCATCGCGCGCGGCATCGCCTTTCAGGCGGCCGAGGCGCTCGGCGTGCTCGAGCGCGCCAAGGTCGGCGAGGAGATGAAGGCGCTCGACCAGGAGGGCCGCGCGGCGCTGCGCCAGCTCGGCCTGCGCTTCGGCGCCTTCCATATCTATATGCCGGCACTGTTGAAGCCGGCGCCGCGCGCGCTCGCCGCCCAGCTCTGGGCGCTGAAGCATGGCGGGCCGGAGACCGCCGGTCTCGACGATATCGCGCATCTGGCGGCATCCGGCCGCACCTCCTTCCCGGTCGACAAGGCCGTGCCGAAGGGGCTCTACCGCGCGGCGGGCTACCGCGTCTGCGGCGAGCGGGCGGTGCGCGTCGACATTCTCGAGCGCCTCGCCGACCTGATCCGCCCGGCCATCGCCTATCGCCCGGGCCTCACGCAAGGCACGCCGCCGGCCGGCGCCGCCGATCAGGACGGTTTCGTCGCCACTGGCGCGATGACCTCGCTCGTCGGCTGCGCCGGCGAGGATTTCGCCTCGATCCTGCGTTCGCTCGGCTATGTCTCGCTGAAGCGTCCGGGCCCCGCCATCACCGTGCCGCTCGCTCCGTCCCCGGCCGCGACCGAGCCGGCACAGCCTGTCGCCGCTGCCGCCGAAGCGGATGTCGCCGCTGCCCCCGAAGCCGGCACCGAGGCCGCGCAGCCCGAGAGTGACGCGCTCGAGGCCGCTGCGGAAGCCGAAGGGCCGAGCGAGCCCGCGACCGCCCTGAACGAAGAGGCGCCGGCCGGGGACGAGACGCCCGTCGCCGAAGCACCGGCGGTCGAGACGGCGGATACGCCGGTCCTCACCGAGGCCGAGCTGGACGCGGTGCGCGAGCCGGTGCCGGCCGATGCGCTCGCGGCCCTGCCCGTCGCCGCTGCCGAGGAGGCCGCGCCCGCCGAGGCCCCCGCTGTGGAGACGGCCCCCGCCGAGCCCGAGCTGATCGAGGTCTGGCGGCCGCATCGCCATCAGGGCGGGCGCCGGCCCGAGCACGGCCAGCGCGGCCGCCGCGACGGCGATGAGCGTCGGGGCGACCGGCCGCAGCGGGACGGCCGCCCCGCCGGGCAGCGCCGCGACCAGCGTCCCGGCCAGCCGCGGCCGGCGGTGGCGCGGGCCGAGGGCGAGGCCGCACAGGGGCAGCGCCAGGAGCGTCCGCGCCAGGAGCGTCCGCATCAGGAGCGTCCGCGCCGTGACGACCAGCCGCAGCGGCAGGGGCGCCCGGAGGGCAATCGCGGGCCGCGGCCCGATTTCAAGCGCGACGGCCGCCCCGGCGGCCCGCGGCGCGAGGAGCGCGGCGGGGCCGAGCGCTTCCAGCAGGCGCCGCGCCCGCGCCCGGCCAACCGCGAGCCGGACCCGGATTCGCCCTTCGCCAAGCTCGCGGCGCTGAAAGCCCAGCTCGAAGGCAAAACCTGAGGCTGGAGGCGCGGCGGCTTGCGGGAGGATCGTCAGCGCTTCGATAAATGGCTCTGGTTCGCGCGCTTCGCCCGGACGCGGCCCGCGGCCGTGCGCCTGGTGGCGGACGGCCATGTCCGCGTCGAGGGGCGGCGCGCCGACAATCCGGCCCAAGGGATTCGGCCCGGTACGGTGCTGACGCTCGCCTTGCCGCATGCGACCGTCGTCGTGCGCGTGCTCGGCTTCGCCGAGCGGCGCGGGGCTTTCGCGGTGGCGCGCGGGCTCTATGAGCGGCTCGATGGCGGCAGCGGCGATGTGTCGCTTGCTGAGGCCGGGGGCGAGGATTAAACCCGCGCCGTGTCGGGCGGCCATGCCGCGGGCGGCCGAGGCGCTAGCGCCCGCGCGCCCCGGACTGCGGAATCCTTCTGCCGACGATCGTGAAAACGGCCTTGAAACCTGCGCCGGGCAAGGGTTTATGGGGTTGTTTAGAAGCGTTGGAAGGGCCGGCCCATGACCTATGTGGTCACCGAGAACTGCATCAAGTGCAAGTACATGGATTGCGTCGAGGTCTGCCCGGTCGACTGCTTCTACGAAGGCGAGAACATGCTCGTCATCCATCCCGACGAATGCATCGATTGCGGCGTCTGCGAGCCGGAATGCCCGGCCGAGGCGATCAAGCCCGATACCGAGCCCGGCCTCGAAAGCTGGCTCACGCTCAACGGCCAATATGCCTCGAGCTGGCCGAACATCACCCAGAAGAAGGAGCCGCCGGCCGACGCCAAGGCCTTCGACGGGGTGCCCGGCAAGCTCGCCATGCTCTCGCCGGAGCCGGGCGAGGGCGACTGATCGCAGGGGTCCGCGGCGGCCCGCGCTTGCGTTAACCAAGACCTCGCCATGCTGCCGCAGGGGGGCGCCGCAGGGCGTTTACCTTTGATTCGGCGTGTTTTTTGTGCTACAAGTCGGCTTCAGTCGAAGTCGTTCCGCATGCCCCTGCGAAGAGTTCTGCAATCGGGGCGCCCCCAGAGATCGAAGGCGATGAAGAGGCCGGCTTCGGCGCGGGCTTCGATCGTAGTTCTCGGCCGGGGCACAATGAAGCAGTCGACTGAGGGAGCGTGAAGCGGGGCCTTTTGTAGAGCTTCGTGTCAGGCAGACACTCTCCTGCCATCCGGCCGGAGAGGTAGATCATCACGTGCTCGCGTCGAGCGGGCCGGTCAGGAGTCGTAACGGCATGTCCACTGTGAAGAAAGCTGTTGTGCGCCAGGGGTTCAAGACGGGCGAGTACGTCGTCTATCCGTCCCATGGCGTCGGCCAGATCACGGCGATCGAGGAGCAGGAAGTCGCGGGCTTCAAACTCGAGCTGTTCGTGGTCAGCTTCGCCAAGGACAAGATGACGCTGCGCGTCCCCACCGCCAAGGCTGCCAGCGTCGGCCTGCGCAAGCTCGCCGATGCCGATGCCGTGGCCAAGGCGCTGACCACGCTCACCGGCCGCGCCCGGATCAAGCGCACCATGTGGTCGCGCCGCGCGCAGGAATACGAGGCGAAGATCAATTCGGGCGATCTCGTCGCCATCGCCGAGGTGGTGCGCGATCTCTACCGCTCCGAGGCCCAGCCCGAGCAGTCCTATTCCGAGCGTCAGCTCTACGAGGCCGCCCTCGACCGGATGACCCGCGAGATCGCGGTGGTCGACAACGTCACCGAGACCGAGGCCCTCAAGAAGATCGAGGGCCAGCTCGCCAAGTCGCCGCGCCGCGCCGGCAAGGCGGAAGCCGAGGCCGAGGCAGGGCTGGAAGGCGACAACGACGATCTGCAGGAGGAGGCCGCCTGAGCGGCTTTCCCCGCGTTTCTCTCAAGAACCCGGCGGGCGACCGCCGGGTTTTTCGTTGGTGAGCGCGGCGGCTTCGAAAGCACGGCCTCTGTCGTTCCGGGGCGCGTCGCAGGCGCGAACCCCCGGAATGACAATCTGGGGCTCGAAGCCGCTAAGCCGTCCCCGTCTCCGCTTTCAGGAAAGCGACGGTGCGTGCCCATGCCTGTTTCGCCGTCGCGGCATCGTAGCGCTCGGCGCTGGTGTCGTTCATGAAGGCGTGGTCGACATCGGGGTAGACGATCGCCTCGTAGCGGATGCCCGCCGCCTTCAGCGCGGTCTCGTAATCCGGCAGCAAGCCGACGAGACGGGTGTCGCGCGAGGCTTGCTGGATCAGCAGGCGGGCCTTGATCTCGGCCACCTTGGCGAGATCGGGCGGGCGGCCGTAGAAGACGACGCCGGCCGCAAGCTCCGGGGCCGAGACGGCGAGATCGTTGACCGCCCCGCCGCCCCAGCAGAAGCCGACGGCGCCGGTCTTGGCCGTCGCATCCGGCCGCGAGGCCAGGTATTTCAGCGCCGCGCGGCCCTGGGCGACGACCGCCTCGACCGAAAGCTTGGGGAAGAGCGCGCGGGCGGCATCGGGGTCGGCGGGCGTGCCGCCGAGCGGCGTGAGGAAATCGAGCCCGAGCGCCGTGAAGCCTTCCAGCGCCATGCGCCGCGTGATGTCCTCGATATGCGGGTTCAAGCCGCGGTTCTCGTGGATGACGAGGATGCCGCCGCGTTTCGTCTGCGCCTTGGGCGTGACGAGATAGCCCTTAAGCGCCACGCCGTCGACGCTCTGGTCGAGCCGGCTTACGCTGATGCGGGCGTCGTCGGGCTTGACCTGCTGTGCCTGGGCGTAGTTCGGCTCCAGCATGGCGAGCGCCGCCTCGGCGGCGGTGGCCGAGCCGGCGATGGCGACGAGCCGGTTCATGAAGACGCGGCGGTCGAGCGGCTTGTGCGTGTATTCATCGTAGAGTTCGACGATTCGGCGGTCGAGCGCCATGCCTGCCTCCTTTGAGCATCGTGTCGCGCCGATCATAGCGCCGGGCGCAGGCGATGCGGCAGGGACGTGCAAAGCCTCGCGGCCTTGTGAAGGGCCCCTATTCGGCGACGATCTTGTAGCGCTGGCCGGATGTCGGCGTGCCGTTGCGGTCGAGGCCGTTGATCAGCTGGAAGAGCGCCTCCGGCCGGTCCTGCTCCGGCATGCGCGCGGCCATGCTGGCGAGCGTATCGCCGGCCCCGGCCGTAACCAGCCTGAGCTGCATCGGGCGCACCGCCTGCGCTTCCGCCGGCGTCATCACCTGGAAGCTGTCGACGATGCCGCGCATCTGCCGCTCCGGGTCGGCCCCGCCGCGCGCGGCCAGGATGAAGCGGTAGACCCGCTCGCCGGCCTGCACCGCGGCGAGCCTGAAGGTCCAGTCCGAGCCCCTGCCATGGGCGAGGACGGCGGGCAGGCCGCCGATCTCCGTCTTCTCGATGCCGGTGGTGGCGATGCCCTCGATCCAGCCGGCGGCGACATAGGATTCCAGCGTCTGGCCGCTTTTCAGCGTGACGGAATCGAAGCGTAGCGCCTGCGCGCCATTGGCGCTGACGCCGATGACCATGTCCTGGGCGGCCTCCAGGCTGAAGCCCTCCGGCGCGCTGAAGGCGATGCGCAGCGCGCTGTTGAGATAGCGCCGCCCGCGGACGACGCCGTCGCGCGGGTCGTCGCCATAGGCCAGGCCCTCGATCGCGTCGAGCCAGCGCCCCGTGTCGCGCTCCCCGATGCCGGGCGCGGCGATCTGGCGGGCGGTGGCGGTGACGGCGGCGATGCGCTCCGGCGTCTGGGGGTGGCTGGAGAGGATGTCGAGACGCTTGTCGTCGGCGCTCTGGTTCTGGCCGCTGCTGCGGAAGGCGGTGTTGCGGCCGAGCGTGGAGAGGAAACGGCCGGCGCCATAGGGGTCGTAGCCGGCCCGCGCGATGTTGCGGACGCTGATCTGGTCGGCGGTGAGCTCCTGCTGGCGCGAGAACTTCGCCAGCGAGAGCTTCGAGCCGGCGCGCACGGCCTCGCCGCGGCCGGGGTCCTTCAGCACCTGCGAGACGACCTGGCTGACCAGTGCCGATTCCGCCTCCTTCTCGGCACGCTCGACGGCGTGCCGCGCCGTGACATGCGCGATCTCGTGCGCCAGCACGGAGGCGATCTCGGAGGTGTCGTTGGCGAGCGCCAGGAGCCCGCGCGTGACATAGAGCCGGCCGCTGGGCAGGGCGAAGGCGTTGACCACCGGCGAGTTCAGGATGGTGATCTCGTAACGGCCGATCTGGCCCTCGCCGGCCTTGGCGAGGCGCTGGACGACCTCGTCGAGGGCGGCACGCGCGCGGGGTGCGCGGTATTCGCCGCCGAAGGCCGCGAGCAGGCGCTGGTGCTCCTGATCGGAGGCGCGCTGGAGCGTGCTGATGCGCGGCGCGATCTCGCCTTCGGCGGTGGTGCTCGCCGGCAGGAGCGGGCTTTCGCCGCCGAGGCAGCCCGCGAGCAACAGGCCGGGCAGCACCAGGGCCGCTAGCCGCTTCGAATGTCGCGAAAGCGATGCTCGCCAGGGCTTAAGCATGTCCTCTAGTCGATCAGTTCCAGCGCCGCCCGGGAAGCGACCTCGAGCAGGAGGCCGTCGCGCCCGGCGAGGACGCCATAGGCGCGCAGCCGTTTACCGCCGAGACGGCTCGCGGTCCAGCCGGCGCTCTTGAGCTCGCGCCAGAGGCTGCGCGACAGGACGATCGAGGCGGCCTCCTTCGGGCGGCGGGAGAAGTTCAGATAGGTCACCCGGGAGCGTTCGCCGACCGAGGCGATCCGCCCTTCCAGTAAGACATAACGCCCCTCCTGCGCCTTGACCGCGGCGAGATCATGGCCGTCGACCGCTGCCGTGTTCGGAACAATGGCCTTCGGCGGCGCATCGCAGGGGCTTAAGCCCGGCTCGGGCAGGGGCAGCGCCGCGCCCTGCCGTTGCAGCAGGAGCGCGAGATCCTGCGCGGCCTCTCCCGGCGTCGCGGGCGGCAGCGTGAGCCGCGCCGGCAAACGCCCCCAGCGGTCCGGCTCGCCGAGGACGGAAAGGCCGAGCGGGCGGCCGGTGAAGGCGCTGAGCCCGGCGCCGAAGCGGAGAGCCTCCTCGGTGCTCTGCCGCGGCGCGAGGCCGACGAGGCGCAAGCTTCGCCCATCCTCCAGCAGCGGGTCGCCGGCCGGGTCGAGGCCCGAGAGCCGCGCCGCCACGGTGCCGTCCTCTCCGGCCGCGCAGCCGGAGGCGGCCCGCGCCGGCGCGGCCGCGAGAGCGGCGAGGGCGACGATGGACAGGAGGCGCTTCGTCTGCATGGCGACATGCTACACGCAGTCGCGCGCATCCCGGTAGGGCGGCCGGAAACCCGGAGCGATTTCGCCATTTTTGCCGGCTCGCGGAACAGCGGGCGTCTTCGCGCGTCTAGCCGGCGGGGGGCGACGTCCGATCCGCTGCAGCATGCGCCAGGCGGTCCCGGCTCTCACATCAGGAGAAGACGAGATGCGCATCCGCTACGGCTATCGGATCGAACTGGTCTGCGCCCACGACTTGCCCTTGATCACCCTGCTCGACGTGCATCCCTCGCGGCGCCACGATCTGACCACGCCCGACGAGATGAAGGTTAGCGCGCTCGCCGACCCGTCGCGCGCGATCGCGGTGACGCAGGACCTCGACGCTTTCGGCAACATCCGCCGGCGCATGGTCGCCCCGCCCGGCGGCATCCGCCTGGAATCGGAGGGGATCGTCCTCGATTCCGGAGAGCCCGACAGCGTCGACCCCACGGCCCGCGAGGTTTCGCCGGCGCGCCTGCCGGATTCCGCCCTCGTCTATCTCCTGGGCAGCCGCTACTGCGAGACCGACAAGCTCTACGACCGGGCCTGGAGCCTGTTCGGCCAGATCCAGCCGGGCTGGGCGCGGGTACGGGCGATCACCGACTCCGTCCATAACCATCTGAGCTTCGGCTATCATTTCGCCCGCGACACGCGCACGGCCGTCGAGGCGTTCGAGGAGCGGATCGGCGTCTGCCGCGATTTCGCGCATCTGGCCGTCGCGCTCTGCCGCTGCATGAACATCCCGGCGCGCTACTGCAACGGCTATCTCGGCGATATCGGCGTTCCGCCCAATCCGGCGCCGATGGATTTCAACGCCTGGTTCGAGGTCTTTCTCGGCGGGCGCTGGTACACCTTCGACGCGCGCCACAACGAGCCGCGCATCGGCCGCATCGTCATCGCGCGCGGCCGCGACGCCACCGACGTCGCGATGATCTCATCCTTCGGCAACCATGGGCTGCAATGCTTCGAGGTCGTCACCGAGGAGGTCGAGGAGGCGCCGATCGCGCTGATGCCGGCGCGCCCCGGCGCCCGTTCCGCCGCGGCGTGAGGCGCCCTGCCGCATCGCCACCATGCGCTACACCATCGTCGCCAACGCGCGCGCCGGAACGGTGCTGGAAGCCGGGTCCGATACCTTCGCGGCACGGCTGAAGGCGGCCTTCGCCGCGCAGGGCTGCGAGGCCAGGCTGCATCTGGTTCCGCCGCGCGAGATCGATGACGCGCTCTCGCGCGCGATCGACGATCACCAGGCCGTGCCGGTCCTCGCCGGCGGCGACGGTACCGTCAACGGCGCCCTGCCGGTCCTGATCCGGGCCGGGCGCCCTGTCGGCATCCTGCCGATGGGCACGGTGAACGTGCTGGGGCGCGATCTCGGCCTCACCGGCACGCTGGAGCAGCAGGCCGTCGCGCTCTGCGGTGGCGAGGCGGTCGAGATGGATATCGGCCGGGTCGGCGACCGGCTGTTCCATTCGCTGTCAGGCATGGGTTTCTTCAGCCTGATGGCGCGTGAGCGCGAACAGGCGCGCCGGCGCTTCCCCTTCAGCCGCGCGACCGCCTTCGGCGTCGCCGCGATGCGTTCGATCCTGCTCACCCGCCCGGTCCTCCTCGACATCACGGTCGGCGGCGACCATCGCTATGTCGAGGCGGACGCCGTGCTCGTCACCGTCAACTGCTTCGAGGGCGCCGACTGGCGCCGTCCCCGGCTCGACGGCGGCGTCTTCGAGGTGCATGTGCTGAATGCCGGCGGGCTCTATTCGCGGGCTAAGGCGGCGCTTTCGGTGGTCTCGGGGCGTTGGCGCCAATCGCATAACCTGACCTCCTTCACCGGCGAGGCGGTGACGCTGATGCGGCGCGACAAGCATCGCGGGCACATCACCTTCGACGGCGAGGTCGAGCGCAGGGCCGGGCCGCTCGGCTACGGCCTCCTGCCCGGGGCGTTGAGCGTGATCGCGGCCCGTGCGAGACCGGTTGCGGCGGGGTAAGCTCTGCCCGATTTAGTCCCGGAGACCGTCTTCCTTGCTCCAGCCCCGCCTTCTGGTTCCTGTCGTCGCCGCGCTGGTCTTCCTCGGCCTCGTCCTGCTGATTGTCTCGGGATACTCCTTCTCCCTCGACACCCGGCTGATCATGCTGTTCCGCGATGCCGCCGCGCCGGCGGTGCCGCTGGGGCCGGCCTGGCTGCACGAGGCCGTGCGCGACATGACGGCGCTCGGCAGCTTCGTCGTCCTGTTCCTCATGGCGACGGCGGCGACGCTGGCCTTGTGGCTCACCGGTTACCGCCATCTCGCGATCTGGCTCGTGGTCAGCCTCGTCGCCGCCTTCCTGGCGAGCACGGGGCTGAAGCTGGCGATCGCCCGCGAGCGGCCCGATATCGTCGGGCATGCCGCGTTGACCTTCACCGCGAGCTTCCCCAGCGGGCATGCCTTCCTCTCCGCCGCGGCGCTCTTCACCATCGCCGGCTTCGTCGGCCTCGCCTCGCGGCGGCCCGACATCGCCCGCTTCTGCGTCGTCATGGCCGCGGTCGTGGTCGGCCTCGTCGGCTTGAGCCGGATCTATCTCGGCGTGCATTGGCCGACCGACGTGCTGGGCGGCTGGTGCCTGGGAGTGGTCTGGTCGAACGTCGCCACGGCCTGGCTCGGCCGCTGGATGGCGGATTCCGACCCGTCCTGACGAGCTTCAGCGCATGTCGACGGTGGCGTTGACGCCGAGATCGGGCGTGCGGCCGAGGATCTTCGCCGTCGCCAGCTTGAAGGCGACGACGACGCTGCTCGACGGCCCGTCCCAGATTTCGGCGGAAACCGGCGTCAGCGCCATGAGCGCCGCATCCGGATCGTCGGGACCGTTCGGGAACCAGGCATCCGCCATCGGCGTCCAGATCCGCCGCAGCGTCTCGCGGTCCGGGATCTCGGTGGCGGTGCAGGAGATCGCGGTGTAGAAATTGCGGTCCTCATGGCTGATCGCCACTGAGACGGAAGGCGAGCGCAGGGCCGCGCCGATGATGCCGGTATGCCGGCGGGTGACGAAGAGCAGGCGATGCTGCTCGCGGTCGAGATGGCCCGACATCGGCCTCGTCCGGATGCCGCCCTCGGCCACGAAGGAAACCATCCAGACCGGGTGGACGGCGAGCGCGGCCCAGATGCGGTCCTGCAGTTCGGTGTCGGGCATGGCGGCCTCCTGCCGGTGCGATCATCTCATGCGCGGCTGCGTCTGGAAACCGGCCCGTGCGCCATGGCAACGCCGCGCGGGAAGCAACGTTCCCGCGCCATGGCGGAACATCGCGATGCGGCCCGCGTTGGGACGGGGGCCGCGGCCTTGCCGCCCTCATCGGGGATCATCCATGCTCGCTTCGCGTAACCTCCTGGTCGTGCTCGTCCTCGTTCTCGTCGCGGCTCTCGCCGTGATGGGCTACTCGCTCTACCAGGAGAAGAAGCAGCCCGACGGCGTCGAGATCTCGGTCGGCAAGAACGGGCTGTCGATCAAGGAAAAATAGTCTGCCGCCCGGGGCATTGGCCTTGCCGCGCAAAGGCGCTAACACCCTCCACGAGCCTGTTTCGCGGAGAGAAGAGATGAACGCGCCCTTCAAGAACCTGATCGCCGGCGAGTGGACGGGCGGCTCCAGCGCCTCCCGCAACATCAACCCCTCCAACACCGACGACGTCGTCGGCGAGTACGCGCAAGGGACGGCCGCGGACCTCAACGACGCGGTCGCCGCCGCCAAGGCCGCCCTCCCGGCCTGGAGCCGCTCCACCCCGCAGGAGCGCTACGACATCCTGAAGAAGGCCTCCGACGAGATCCTCGCCCGCAAGGACGAGCTCGGCCGCCTGCTCTCACGTGAGGAGGGCAAGACGCTGGCCGAAGGCATCGGCGAGGCGGCCCGCGCCGGCCAGGTCTTCGCCTTCTTCGCCGGTGAAGCCTTGCGTCTTTCCGGCGAGATCGTCCCCTCGGTGCGCCCCGGCGTCGGCGTCGAGATCACCCGCGAGGCGGTCGGCATCGTCGGCATGATCACGCCCTGGAACTTCCCGATCGCGATCCCGGCCTGGAAGATCGCGCCCGCGCTCGCCTGGGGCAATTGCGTCGTGATCAAGCCGGCCGATCTGGTGCCGGGCTCGGCCTGGGCGCTCGTCGACATCCTCCAGCGCGCCGGCCTGCCCAGGGGTGCGCTCAACCTCGTCATGGGCCGCGGCTCGGTCGTCGGCCAGGCGCTGCTCGAGCACAAGGACGTCGCTGCCATCTCCTTCACCGGCTCGGTCCCGACCGGCCGCAAGGTCGCAGCCGCCGCCATCGCGGGGAGCCCGATGAAGAAGGTCCAGCTCGAGATGGGCGGCAAGAACCCGCTCGTCGTGCTCGACGACGCCGACCTCAAGGTCGCGGTCGAATGCGCGGTCAACGGCGCCTTCTTCTCGACCGGCCAGCGCTGCACCGCCTCCTCGCGCCTGATCGTCCAGGCCGGCATCCACGACCGCTTCGTCGAGGCCTGCATCGAGCGGCTGAAGGGACTCATCGTCGACGACGCGCTGAAGGCCGGCACCCATATCGGCCCGGTGGTCGACCAGAGCCAGCTCGACCAGAACCTGAAATACATCCAGATCGCCAAGGACGAGGGCGGCAAGCTGGCCTTCGGCGGCGAGCTGCTGAAGCGCGACACCCCCGGCTTCTACCTCCAGCCGGCGCTGTTCACCGAGACCACCAACGCCATGCGCATTTCGCGCGAGGAGGTCTTCGGCCCGGTCGCCAACATCGTCCGCGTCAAGGACTACGACGAGGCGCTCAGCATCGCCAACGACACCGAGTTCGGCCTGTCCTCGGGCATCTGCACGACCTCGCTGAAGCATGCGACGCATTTCAAGCGCAACAGCGAGGCCGGCATGGTGATGGTCAACCTGCCGACGGCGGGCGTCGACTACCACGTGCCGTTCGGCGGCCGGAAGGGCTCGAGCTACGGCCCGCGCGAGCAGGGCGCCTACGCCAAGGAGTTCTACACCACGGTCAAGACGGCCTACACGCTGGCCTGACCCTCGGAACAGGGTGCCGTCGCGGCGGTTGACCGGGAGAACCCCTCCCGACCGGAGCCGCGACATGCACCATCTCGATCCCAAGACGCGCACCGCAGCCGACCTCGCGCTCGACTGCTACAAGCACTGCCACGGCATGGCGACGACGCATTGCCTCGCCGTCGGCGGCGCCCATGCCGAGCGCGGCCACCTCACCCTGATGCTGGCCTGCGCCGAGATCTGCCGGACGACGGCGCATCTCCTGCTGATGGATTCCATCCATGGCCGCCACATGGCGCGCGAATGCGTCGAGGTCTGCAAGGCCTGCGCCGCCGATTGCGAGCGGCTCGACGGCATGGAGCCCTGCGTCGCCGCCTGCCGCGCCTGCGCGAAAGCCTGCGCGGCGCTCGTGTGAGGCGAGGCGGTTTGCTCACCCCACCGGGATCACATCCACCGCGATGCCGATCTTCTGCGTGCCGGGGCCGACCACCACCCCGTCGAGCGGGGCGACATCGGCATAGTCGCGGCCGAAGGCGGTGACGATGTGATCGTCCGCGACGATCAGGTCGTTGGTCGGGTCGAGCCCGATCCAGCCGGTCTCCGGCCCGCACCACAGCATCGCCCAGGCGTGGCTTGCATCGGCGCCTTCCAGCCGCTCCTGCCCCGGCGGCGGGATGGTGCGGATATAGCCGGAGACATAGGCCGCCGGCAGCCCGAGGCCCCTGAGGCCCGCGATCATGATATGCGCGAAATCCTGGCAGACGCCGTGGCGCCGGGCAAAGGCGTCGGCCAGCGGCGTCGAGACCTCCGTCGCCTCCGGATCGTAGACGAAGTCGCGCCGGATCCGGGCCATCAGCTCGCAGGCCGCCTCCAGGACGGGGCGCGCGGCCCCGAAGCTCTCCCGCGCATAGCCGATCACCGCCGGGACATGCGGCACGAGCCGGCTCGGATAGAGATGATGGGCGGGTGAATCCGGCGCGAGACTCCTGGAGGCGAGCGCGAGCCTGGCGACCTCCTCCCAGTTCCGGGTCAGCCCGGCATGGGGCGGCGGCTCCCGCGCGACCTCGATCCGCGCCCGCATCTCGAGCTTCAGCTCGCGATGGGGCCTGGCGATGGTGATCGTGGTCATGTGGTTGCCGAAGAAGCAGAGGCCGTCGCTGCGCTCGGCCGGGCGCGGCGTGATCGTAAGTTCGCTCCTGCGCACGCGCTGGCCGCCGCCCTCGCGCGGCAAGAGCCGCAGGATGCAGCGCGAGAACGGCACCGACCGGCTGTAGCCGTAGGTGGTGAGGTGGCGCAGCTCGTAGATCACGCGATGCTCGTCATCCGCGAGCCTTCGGGGCCGCTGTTCTGCAGGAAGTAGCGATCGGCGATGGCGCCGGAGAGCCCCATCAGCAATTGCTCGAACAGGAGGATGCTGGCGCGGTCGAGGCGGCTTGCCTCCATCGTCCGGCAATCGGCGGAAAGCCTGAGCACCAGCCGGCGCGGCGCCTCCAGCATGCCGTCGTCGGCGAGCGTCGGCAGGCCGGCGATCTCGGCATCGAGCCGCTCGACCTGGAAGGCGACCGAGCGCGGGTTGTAGGGGTCGAGCATGACGAGGTCCAGCACCGGCTGGAGGCTCGCGCCGATGAGGTAGCGCGAGCGGTAGGTGATCTGCGAATCGGTCAGGTCGAGCAGGGCGTCGAGGCTCTCGCCCGAGGCGTTGGCGTCGGCGAACTGCCGGGCGAAGCGGCAGGTCGCGATGCCGCGTTCCAGCCGCCGGCCGATGTCGAGGAAGCGCCAGCCGGAGCCGCGCACCATGTTCTCCTGGCCGAGGCCGGAGAAGGCGGCGAGCGATTTCAGCGCCCGGTCGGCGATCTCATAGGCCTCGCCCTCGCTCGGCTTGCGCCCGTCCTCGGGATCGAGTTGGCGCTGGAGATCGCCGAACAGCCGCCAGGCATCGACCGAGAGCCGCTCGCGGATGACGGAAGCGGTGCGCCGCGCCTCGCGGATCGCGGCGGCGGCCGAGCCGTAATCGTCGAGGCTGTAGAGCGCGGCATAGGCTTGCGCCGCGGGCACCCTGCGTTGCTGCCCGCCCGGTGCCGCGCCCCAGGCGACCAGCATGCCCGCGAGCTGGCGCACCGTCTCGGTGCGCCCCGGCGCCGGATCGGCGTCGATCAGCCGGCCGAGCAGGGCGCGCACCAGCCGCAGGATCGCCTCGCCGCGCTCCAGATAGCGCCCGAGCCAGAACAGATTGTCGGCGGCGCGGCTCGGCAGCGTGCCGGTGACGCGGCGGATGCTGATGCGGTCGGGCGTAGGCAGCAGGCTGACCTGCGCCACCGGCTCCGTCGAGGTGACCCAGACGTCGCTGGAGCGCACGCCGTTGCGCATGCTGACCGCGCGCGCGTCGGGCTCGTCGGAGATCCGGCAGAAGCCGCCGGGCATCACCTTCCAGCCGTCGGGCGTCGCGGCGGCGAAGACGCGCAGCGTCATCGGATGCGGCTCGAGCCGGCCGTTCTGGAAGACCGGCATGGTCGAGAGCCGCACCACCTCCTGCCCGACATAATCCATGCCGCGGGCCTCGATGCGGGCGCGCAGCGCCGCCCGCTCCGCCTGCGGCAGCTCGCCGGCGAGGACCGGCGCATCGTCGAGGCCGTCGGCCGTGCCGCGGAAGGCCGGCGCGACGCTCATCTCCTCCAGCCGGTCGAGCACGGCCGCGCGCTCCTGCTGCTGGCCGCACCACCAGGTCGCGATATTGGGCAGGATCAGGTCCTTGCCGAGCAGTTGCCGCGCCACCGCCGGCAGGAAGCCCATCAGGGCGCGCGCCTCGACGACGCCGGAACCGGGCCCGTTGGCGACATGGACGTGGCCCTGCCGGATCGCCTCGACCAGCCCGGCGACGCCGAGCGCCGATCGGGAGTTGAGCTCGAGCGGGTCGGCGAAATCGCCATCGATGCGCCGCCAGATCACGTCGGCGCGCTTCAGGCCGGCGATGGTGCGTACATGCACCCGGCCCTCGCTCATCAGGAGGTCGCCGCCCTCGACGAGGAGGAAGCCGAGATAGCGGGCGAGATAGGCCTGCTCGAAATAGCTCTCGTTGAGCGGGCCGGGCGTCAGCAGGCAGATGCGCGGGTCGACGCGCTTCGAGCGCGCGACGAGCCCGGCCCGGAAGCCCTGGAAGAAGGCGGCCAGCCGCTCAATGTTCATCGTGCGGAACATGTCGGGGAAGGCGCGCGCCAGCCCCAGCCGGTTCTCCAGCGCATAGCCGGTGCCCGACGGCGCCTGCGTCCGGTCCTGCAGCACCCACCAGCGCCCGTCCGGGCCGCGGCCGAGATCGGCGGCATAGAGCTGGAGCGCGCCGCCGCCCTTGATCCCGTGCAGCGGGCGCAGATAATCCGGGCTGCCGGTGACGACGGCCGCCGGCAGCAGGCCGTCCGCGACCAGTTCGCCCGGCCCATAGACATCGTCGATCAGCGTCGAGAGCAGCTCGGCGCGCTGGGTGACGCCCGCCGCGATCACCCGCCATTCGGCTTCCGGGATGACGAGCGGCACATGCGACAGCGGCCAGGCCCGCTCGCCGACCCCGGGGTCGCGCTCGTCGATATCGCCATGGACGCGATAGGAGACGCCGGTGTCGCGGACATGCCGGTCGGCAAGCCCGAAGCGCTGGGTGAGCTCCGAGGGCGAGAGCGCGCACCAGGCCGAGAGGAAGGGCTCCCAATGCGGGCGCACGTTCCCATCGCCGTCGATGAACTCGTCGAAGACGCCCGGCAGCGGGCGGTAGCCGGCGATGAGCGCGGCGCGACGCTCCGCCTTGCTGCGTCCCGATCGGATGCGGCCCTGCGCAGGCATTCTTCTGATCAGATCCCTGTCGGGCGTCGCAAATCCAGCGTGAGCGGGAATTCGGCGCTGCGTTCCTCCGGCGGAATCGCCAGAGGGCCGGGACTATGACCGATCGCCTCGAAACGCGCGAGCCGTCTCGCCTCCGCCTCGTAGGAATTGACCGGAGGTGTCTCGTAATTGCGACCGCCGGGATGGGCGACATGGTAGACGCAGCCGCCGAGCGAGCGGCCGGACCAGAGGTCGACGATGTCGAAGGTCAGCGGCGCATGCACGCGGATCGTCGGATGCAGGCCCGACGCCGGCTGCCACGCCTTGAAGCGCACCGCCGCCACCGCCTCGCCCGAAACGCCGGTTCCCGTCATCGGCAGCCGCCGGCCGTTGCAGGTGACGAGATGGCGGCCGGGTATAAGCCCCGTCGCCTTGACCTGCAGGCGCTCGACCGAGGAATCGACATAGCGCACCGTGCCGCCGATCGCGCCTTCCTCGCCCATGACGTGCCAGGGTTCGAGCGCCTGCCGGATCTCGATTGCGACGCCGCCATGCGCGATTCTGCCGAAGAAGGGGAAGCGGAACTCGGCCTGCGCCTCGAACCAGGTCGGATCGAACGCATAACCCGCCCTCTCGAGGTCGCCGAGCACATCCTTGAAATCCTGCCAGACCATCGCGGGCAGCATGAAGCGGTCGTGCAGGGCCGTGCCCCACCTGACCAGCTTGCCCTCCTGCGGCTCGCGCCAGAACCAGGCGATCAGCGCGCGTAAAAGTAGTTGCTGCGCGAGCGACATGCGCGCATCCGGCGGCATCTCGAAGCCGCGGAACTCGACGAGGCCGAGCCGCCCGGTCGGCCCGTCCGGCGAATAGAGCTTGTCGATGCAGATCTCGGTGCGGTGCGTGTTGCCGCAGACATCGACCAGGAGGTTGCGGAACAGCCGGTCGACCAGCCAGAGCGGGATCGGCTTCTCGCCGGGCTTCGGCACCTGCGCCAGCGCGATCTCCAGCTCGTAGAGCTGATCCTGCCGCGCCTCGTCGATGCGCGGCGCCTGGCTGGTCGGGCCGATGAACAGCCCCGAGAACAGGTAGGACAGGGAAGGGTGGCGGTTCCAGTAGAGGATGATGCTCTTGATCAGGTCCGGCCGGCGCAGGAAGGGGGAGTCGGCCGGTGTCACGCCGCCGAGCACGACATGGTTGCCGCCGCCCGTGCCGGTATGGCGGCCGTCGACCATGAACTTCTCGGCGCACAGCCGCGCCAGCCGCGCCTCCTCGTAGACCCCTAGCGTGATCGCCGCCGCCTCGCGCCAGTTCGCCGCCGGGTGGATGTTGACCTCGATCACGCCGGGATCGGGCGTGACCTTGATGACGTCGAGACGCGGATCGAATGGCGGCGCATAGCCCTCGATATGCACCGGCTGGCCGAGCTCCTCGGCCACGGTTTCGACCGAGGCGACGAGGTCGAGATAATCCTCCAGCCGCTCGACCGGGGGCAGGAAGACGCAGAGCACGTTGTCGCGGATCTCGAGGCTGAGCGCCGTGCGGACATGTTCTCCGCCGATCTCCTGCTCGCGCCTGTCCTGGACGGGGCCGGACGCCGCTTGCCCCCCGATGCTCATCTGCGCTGGGCCGGGCCGTTCCTGCGGAGCCTCGGGCTCCCCCGGCCGAGCCTCGGGATGCTCGGCCCAGCTCGCGCCGGCCGGTCCCGCCGCCGCCAGCGGCGGGCGTGGCTCCAGCGGGTCCTGCGGGTGGATATGCGGGTATTCGGCCTTGGGCACGACCGGCAGCGAGCCCAGCGGCAGCCGGTAGCCGACCGGCGAATCGCCCGGCACCAAAAAGAGCTTGCCGCGGCGCAGGCGCCATTTCTCCGAGCGCCAGCGCCGGTCGTCGCCTTGCGCCTGCCAGCGCTGCACGGGAATGACATAGCCGCGCGGATTGCCGAGGCCGAGCTCGAAGACGCGCGCCATCCGCATCCGTTCCTCCGGATCGGAGAGGTGCGAATCGAGCGGATCGACATTGTCCGGGAGCTGCGCCTCCTTGAGCAGCCAGACGCCGGTGTCCTCATAGGCCGGTACGACATAATCGGCGCCGAGGCCGAGCTTTTCGGAGAGCCCCTGCGCCAGCGCCTCGGCTTCGCGGATGGTGGCAGCGATCTCGTGCTCGCGGTCGCCGCCGGTCTGCGCGCCGGGCTCGCGCGCGATCAGGTCGGCATTGCGCCAGATCGGCTCGCCGTCGCGGCGCCAGTAGAGCGCGAAGGCCCAGCGCGGCAGGGTTTCGCCCGGATACCATTTGCCCTGGCCGTAATGCAGCATCCCGCCCGGCGCGAAGCGCTGGCGCAGGCGCCGGATCAGCGTGTCGGCGCGCTGGCGCTTGGTCGGGCCGACGGCGGCGATGTTCCATTCCTCGCCGGTCTGGTCGTCGATCGAGACGAAGGTCGGCTCGCCGCCCATGGTCAGGCGCACGTCCTGCGCCTCGAGATCGGCCTCGACCTTCTCGCCGAGCGCGTCGAGCTCGGCCCAGGAGGCGTTGGAGAAGGGAAGCGTGATGCGGGGCACCTCGTGCACGCGCGTCACGCTCATCTGGAAGTCGAAGCTGGTCTCGGCATAGCTCGCGACCCCTGAGACCGGCGCCGCCGAGCGGTAATGCGCGGTGGCCGCCAGCGGCAGGTGGCCCTCGCCGGTGAGCAGCCCCGAGGTCGGATCGAGCCCGACCCAGCCGGCGCCGGGGATATAGACCTCGGCCCAGGCGTGCAGGTCGGTGAAGTCCTTGTCGGTCCCGCGCGGGCCTTCGAGCGGATCGATATCCGCCTTCATCTGGATCAGGTAGCCGGAGACGAAGCGGGCAGCCAGCCCCAGATGCCTGAGCGCCTGGACCAGGAGCCAGCTCGTGTCGCGGCAGGAGCCCGAGCCGATCGAGAGCGTATGCTCCGGCTCCTGCACGCCGGGCTGCATGCGGATGCCGTAGGCGATCCGCCGTTGCAGGCGGGCGTTGAGATCGACGATGAAGGTGACGGTGTTCACCGGCTCGCGCGGCAATTCGCCGAGGAAGGCCGACAGCAGCGGCCCGGCCGGCTCCTTCGCCAGATAGGGGGAGAGCTCCTCGGTCTGTTCCGGGCTGTAGGCGAAGGGAAAGGTCTCGGCCGCGGCCTCGACGAAGAAATCGAAGGGATTGACGACCGAAAGCTCCGTCACCACGTCGACCTCGATCCGGAACTCCGTCACGGCTTCAGGGAAGACGTAGCGTGCGAGCCAGTTGCCGGCGGGATCCTGCTGCCAGTTCACGAAATGCTGCGCCGGCGTGACCTTCAGCGAATAGCTCTCGATTCCCGCGCGGCAATGTGGCGCCGGCCGCAGGCGCACGATCTGCGGCCCGAGCGTGACCGGTCGGTCGTAGCGATAATGCGTGACATGGTTCAGCGCGGCGATGATGGCCAAATGTCGGTCCCCCGGGCGCGTCAGGTTAGCGGGGCGGCGGACGGGCGCAAGACGCATGCTCGGACATCCTGCGCCTGCGCTGACGGTTCAACGGAATCGAAAATGCTCTAGCATCGGGCGGCTTTCTGCCCGACGAGGATCCTTCCCCGATGCGTGCCTTCTATCACCCCGATCAAGCCCTCCACGATCCCCGGCAATACATGCGCTTCGGCAAGGTCGTGGCGCCCAAGGACCTGCCGGAACGGACCGAACGACTGCTCGGCGCGCTCGAGCGGCACGCCATCGCGCCCGAACTGCCGGCGGCGCACGGAACCGCCCCGATCCTCGCGGTCCATGATGCGGGCTTCGTGACCTTTCTCGAAACCGCCTGGGCGCGCTGGCAGGAGCTGCCGCCCGAGCGCGGGCCGGAGGTCTGGCCGAGCACCTTCCCCTATTGGAGCGGGCGCCCGGACGAGGATGTCCGTCCGCCTTGCCGGCCGACCGGCTTCATCGGCCAGCTCGGCTGGTATCTCGGCGATCTCTCGGTGCCGATCGGCGCGCATTGCTGGCATTCGACGCTGCGCTCGGCGGAAACCGCGGTTTCCGCCGCCGAGGCGATCCTGGCCGGGGAGCGCGCGGTCTATGCGCTGTGCCGCCCCTCCGGCCATCATGCCCGCGCCGACCGCGCCACCGGCTTCTGCTATCTCAACAACACCGCGATCGCCGCCCAGCGCCTGCGCTCGGCCTTCGGCAAGGTCGCGATCCTCGATGTCGACGCCCATCACGGCGACGGCACGCAGCAGATCTTCTATCGCCGCGACGACGTGCTGACGGTCTCGGTCCATGCCGATCCGGCGAACTACTACCCCTTCTACACCGGCTATGCCGACGAGCGCGGAAACGGGCCGGGCGAGGGTTTCAACCTCAACCTGCCCCTGGCGCATGGCGCGGGGGGGGCCGAGATGCAGGCGGCCGTCGACCGGGCCGGCCGGGCGATCCGCGATTTCGGGGCACAGGCTCTGGTGGTCGCGCTCGGCTACGACGCCCACAAGGACGATCCGATCGGCGTGCTGAAGCTGGAGGCTTCCGATTTCGGCACGATCGGCCGGCAGGCGAAGGCGCTCGGCCTGCCGACGCTCGTCGTGCAGGAGGGCGGCTATGCGATCGAGGCGATCGGCGACTGCCTCGATGCGTTTCTGGGCGGGTTCGGATAACGCCTTTCAGATTGCCGCCTCGATCAGGAACGGACCCTTCCTGGCCAGCGCCGCCTTGAACAGGCTCACGAATTCCTCGGCGGTGGTGGCGCGCGCGGCCTCCACACCCATGCCCCTCGCCATCATCACCCAATCCAGCACCGGCTCGTCGATATTGAGCATCAGCGTGGCGTTGCGGCCGAAATCATTGACGCCGACATTGCGCATCTCGCCGTGCAGGATCTGGTAGGTCCGGTTGGCGAGGACGACGGTGACGATGTCGAGCTTCTCGCGCGCCTGCGTCCACAAGCCCTGCACCGTGTACATGCCCGAGCCGTCGGCCTGCATGCCGATGACCTTGCGGCCGGGGCAGGCGACGGCAGCCCCGATGGCGAGCGGGATGCCCTCGCCGATCGCGCCGCCGGTGAGCTGGATGTGGTCGTGCTGCGGCGCGCTGTGGCAATCCTGGTAGAAGCCGCGGGCCGACGAGCCCGACTCCTCGCAGACGATGCAGTTCTCCGGCAGCAGCGCTGCGACGATGGCGCAGACCTTGTCGCCGTCGAGCGGCCCGGTCGGCAGGGCGGGCTTCTCCTGGCGCGGCGGGGCGATGAAGGCCGGCGCCGTCTTCGTCGCGCCGATTTCTTCGGCGAGCGCGCCGATCGCGGCGGGCAGGTCGTCGCCGGGGCCCGCCAGCGTGACGATCTCGCAGCCGTCATGGGTCATACGGCCGGGCTTGCCCGGATAGGCGAAGAAGCCGACCGGGGCCTGCGCGCCGACGAGCACGAGGTAATCGACGTCCTTGAGCTGATCGAGCGCCTTGTCGACGGGGTAGAACACCCTCGGCATGGCGACACGGCCGGCGCCGCGCTCGGTGCGCCCGTTGGAGGTCTGGCTGAAGATCCTGGCGCCGGTCGCCGCGCAGATGCGGGCCGCCGTCTCCATCGGCTTCTGGCGCAGTGCGAGCCCCGTCAGCATGATCGCGGCACGCCTGCCATGCTTGCGCAAGCCGGCGGCGGCCGCGCGGAGCGTGGCGGAATCGACGCCTTTCAGCGTCGGCACCCTTACCGGCTTCAGCGCGGCGGGCTCGACGCTGTTCCAGGCGCAGTCGGCCGGCAGGATCACGGTGGCGACGCCGGGCGCGGTCAGCGCGGCGACATAGGCTTCCTCGATCGCCGGGCCGACATCCTCAGCCGAGGCGATGCGCCGCACGAATTGCGACATCGGCCGCGCCAGGCTCTCGATGTCGCTGGTCAGCGGAGCGTCATGCTTGAGGTGATAGGTCGCGTGGTCGCCGACGACGTTGATCATCGGCGTGCGGGCGCGCCGCGCATTGTGCATGTTGGCGAGCGCATTGGCCATGCCCGGCCCGCAATGCAGCAGCGTCGCCGCCGGCTTGTCGGCCATGCGGGCATAGCCGTCGGCGGCACCGGTCACCACCCCCTCGAACAGGCCGAGCACGCAGCGCATCTGCGGCTTGCGGTCGAGCGCCGCGACGAAATGCATCTCCGACGTGCCGGGATTGGCGAAACAGACATCGACAGCGTTGGTCAGCAGCGTGTCGCAAAGGCGGTCGGCGCCGTTCATCGTTGAACCTCGGACTTGCGAAGGCGCCCCGCGCCGGTGGCGGGAGATGGAGTCAATTCCCTCTGCCATGTCAAACGAGATAATCTGATGGCTTGCCCGAGCGGCGCTGATCCGCCGCCCGGCGGTCATGCTTCCATCGCGGAAGCGACCGACTCCGCCTGCGTTGTCATGTCGCAGGCGAGGGGCTGCCTTGCGTCGAAGGGCGGTTACGGCGATGTGCCGACTTGCCATCTTCGAGGGACGGGGGCACTGCCGAAGGTGGGGCCGATGCATGCGCTGATCGCCAGGATGTTGGCCCGGCTCGCGATCGAGCCGCGTATCGACGTGGTTTTTCCCGATGGGACGCTGCGCTCTGTCGGGCATGGCGCCGCGCCGCGGCTGCGCATGCGCATCCTCGACGCGCCGACCGAGCTCAAGCTCGCGCTCGATCCCGAGCTTGCCCTGGGCGAGGCGGTGATGGACGGGCGCGTCGTGGTCGAGCAGGGCTCGCTCTACGATCTGCTCGATGCGCTGGTCGCGGCCGTGCACAGGGCGCGCCCGCAAGGCTGGGGCAGGATGCTGGAGAGCCTGCGCACGGCGCTGCGCCGCTTCCAGCAGCACAACACGCTGGCGCTGGCGCGGCGCAACGTCGCCCACCACTACGATCTGAAAAGCGATTTCTTCCGGCTCTTCCTCGATCCGGACATGCAGTATTCCTGCGCTTATTTCGCCGATCCGGGGATGACGCTGGCGCAGGCGCAAGCCGCCAAGAAGCGCCACATCATGGCCAAGCTCGACCTCAAGCCCGGCCAGCGCGTGCTCGACATCGGCTGCGGCTGGGGCGGCATGGCGCTCTCGATCGCCGGGGAGACCGGGGCCAGCGTCACCGGCATCACGCTGTCCGAGGAGCAGCTCGCCATCGCCGAGCAGCGCGGCGCGGGATCCGGCCTGCCGGTCGCGTTCCGCCTGCAGGATTACCGCCAGCTCACCGAAACCTTCGACCGCGTCGTCTCCGTCGGCATGTTCGAGCACGTCGGCGTCGCCTATTACCGCGATTATTTCCGCAAGCTCCGCGAGCTCATGACCGAGGACGGCGTCGCGCTGATCCACACCATCGGCCGCTCGACGCCGCCGGGCGCGACGAACCCCTTCATCGCCAAATACATCTTTCCGGGCGGCTACATCCCCGCCATGTCGGAGGTCGCGGCGGCGATCGAGCAGGAGGGGCTCATCGTCACCGACGTCGAGGTGCTGCGTCTGCATTATGCCGAGACGCTGAAGGCATGGCGCGAGAACTTCCTCGCCCGGCGCGACGAGGCGGTGAGGATGTATGACGAGCGCTTCGCGCGGATGTGGGAATTCTACCTCGCGGCCTCCGAGGCGACGTTCCGGCACGACGATCTCGTGGTGTTCCAGTTCCAGCTCGCCCGCAGGCTCGACGGCCTGCCGATCACGCGTGACTATGCCGCGGCGCGTGAAACGGAGCTGGCGCACGCAGCCGGCTAGCCACTATCGCGGCCTGCCCGCTTTTTCATCGCCCCGCCGGAACCGGCCGGCCCGATTCGACGTTCCGTCGCCGCTGGGTCTTGGCGGAGGCGGATATGGACGAAGAGAGGATCACGCGGATCGCCCGGGCGATGTGCCGGGCGGCGCGGATCGACCCCGACAAGCCGGCCGGCGATGGCGACCCTGCCGCGGCGGCGATGCGCGAGCCGGGCCAGGGCGAGGCGCAGCCGGCCTGGATGCTGTTCCGTCGCGAGGCGATGCTGTTCGCGCTGCGCCACCATGACGTCGCCATCCGGCTCTAGGCATCGGATGCGAAAAAGTGGAATCCGTTTTTCGGAAAAATCCGATGCTCCTACGACGCGCGATGATCTGGCGTCGGACGGCCCCTACAGCGATTTGAAGCTCGGATAATGGCTGCGATAGCTCTTTTCGAGGATCGCGACGCCGCCGAGCTCCTTCAGGATCCGCGCCACCGCGAGGCCGAGCGCGGCCGCCTCCTCCGGCGCCGTGCTCTCGGCGGCGACGACGCGCTCCGTACCCTCGATCGAGGTCACCTGCGCATGCAGCGTCAGCCGGCCGTCCTGCCAGCTGGCAGAGGCGCCGACCGGCAGGCTGCACCCGGCCCCGAGCGCATGCATCATCGCCCGTTCCGCCTCGGCTTCGGCGCGGGCCTTCGGGCATTCGATCGCCTTCAGCACCGCGATCACATCCCCGTCCCCGGCGCGGGCCTCGAGCCCGAGCGCGCCCTGGCCGACCGCATAGGGGAAGAGCGCGGGTGCGAGCGCCTCCGAGGAGGCGTCGTCCATGCCAAGGCGCTTGAGGCCCGCCTGCGCCAGGATGACCGCGTCGAGCGCATCCGCTCCGCCGATCTTGGCAAGCCGCGGGCCGACATTGCCGCGGATCGGCACGACGGTGACGTCCGGCCGGAGGTTCAGGATCTGGGCGCGGCGCCTGAGCGAGCCCGTGCCCACCCGCGCGCCCTGGCGGAGATTCGCCATGGTCGCGCCGCAAAGCGCGTCGCGCGGGTCCTCGCGCGGCGGCACCGCCGCGAGGACGAGGCCCTCATGCAGCGTGGTGGGCAGATCCTTCAGCGAATGGACGACGAAGTCGACCTCGCCCTTCACCAGCTGCTGCTCATGCTCGACGGCGAATACGCCGACCATGCCGAACTGGTGGAATTCGGAGACGCGGTCGCGATCGGCGATGGTGGCGATCTGGCAGAGGCTGAATTCAACCTGCGGAACCTTGGCACGGATCAGGTCCATGACATGGTTGGTCTGTGCCATCGCCAGGGGGCTGCGGCGCGTGCCGATCCTCAAATGCATGATATCGCGCTTTCGGTGCTGTCCGGCCCGGCCGGTCGCGGCGCTCTATAACAGGGCGGCACCGGGCTGACGAGTGCGGCGCGATCGCGCGTGTCCCCCAAAAAGAGGATGCGGGCCTTTCGGCCCGCATCCCGCCGCCACGACGGTTCGGCTGGGGGGATAGCAACCGCCGCGACCTGCATCCGACGCATGCCCGCGCTTCCAGCGGGCGGACATGGTCCAAATCTTCGATCGATCGCGTGATCTTCAGGCGAATCGACAGCCGATCCGCGCGAAGATGCCCCGATCTCGCTACATCATCCAGTAGGGCATGGTGCCATAATAATCGTGCACGCGTTTGCCGTAGGCCTGGTCCTCCCAGTCGGGCTCGCCCTCGCTGTCGTACATCGGCGCCGCCTCGAGCTGTTCCTTGGTGAGCGGCACGACATAGCCCCCGCGCCCGGTATCGTAATCGAGGACGCTCCACGGGATCGGATGGTATTTCTCCCCGAGCCCGAGAAAGCCGCCGAACGACATGATCGCATAGGCGACCTTGCCTGTCAGCTTGTCGAGCATCACGTCGTAGATCTCGCCGAGATGATCACCGGCGGCGTTGTAGACATCCGTTCCGGCGACGCGGGCGCCAGCGATGAGCGGGTTGGCGGTCGTGCCGGCGGGCGTTGAAACGTCGGACATCGTCTTCCCCTTGCTTCGCGAATGGAAAGCCGGGGGCGTCACCCCCCGGCGGGACTTGGTCCTTCAACCGGTGCTGCGCCGATAGGTTCCGGCCGGTCGCGCATTTTTCGCGGGGTTCGGGCCGCCCGCCATCCCGGCGGGAACCTTGGCCATCCGCTGCCGTTGGGTATTGCGAACGACGCCGTCCCGGAAACCCAAGGAGAAGAGATCATGATCATCAGGAAGCTGCTGCTCGTCGCTGCCGTCGGTGCCGCGCTCGGCGCCTGTACGGCCCGCGAGCAGAACGCCGGCACGGGTGCGCTGATCGGTGCCGGTGCCGGCGCGATCATCGGCGGCGCGGCCACGGGGCGCGCGGGCGGGGCGCTGGCGGGTGCCGCCATCGGCGGCGCCAGCGGCGCGATCATCGGCGGGGCGGCGACGCCGCAGACCTGCTATGGCCGCGACGAATGGGGCCGGCGCGTGCGCTACGCCTGCTGAGGCGGCATCGCTGCAGCAAGGGCTCGCCGGGTCGGCGGGCCTTCTCTTTTGGGCGCCTCAGGCGCGACCGTAGGGCCCGAAGCGTCCGACGAAGCGGTGGCGCGATCCCGGATAGGTGAGGCGCACCGCCGTCACGGGCCGCGACTGGTTCCAGGTCCGTCGCTCGACGAGGAGGCAGGGCTCGCCGGCCGTGATGTCGAGCAGGGCGGCCTCATCCTTGCCCGCCCCGATGGCGCTGATCGCGTGCTCGGCCTGCGACCACAGGCTGTGCCGCAGCAGCCAGTCGCCCGGCGGGGTCGCGGCGAACGTCTCCTCCGCCAGTCCCGGCACGCCGGCATGGATGACGCGCTCCTCCAGCACATGCGGCTCGCCGCCGGCCCGGTGCAGGACGGTCAGATGCGTCACCTCGTCCGTGCGCTTCAGGCCGAACAGCCCGGCGAGCGCCGAAGTGGGCCGGCCGTCCCTGCGCGAGAGGACCTCATGGGTATAAGCCTGGCCGAGCCGGCGCACCTCCTCCGGGATCGAGGGGATGTCGAGCATGGCGTGGCTCGCCGGCGGGGCGGCGACGACGGTGCCGGAGCGGCGGCGGCGCACGATCAGCCCCTCGCGGGCGAGCTGGGTGAGAGCGCGGTGCACCGTCATGCGCGAGGCGCCGAGCTCTTCCATCAGGGCGTGCTCGGGCGGCACGTTCGTTCCCGGTGGCCATTCCCCGCTGACGACGAGGTCATGGATCGCGCGCCGGATCTGGTCGTAGACCGGCCCGGCACCGTCCAGCTTCACCGCGCCGGGTCGGGTTTCGCTCATGGCGTGTCCTATGCTGCCGCGAGCAGGCGTCGCATGACGCCGGCGAAGCGCCTGCGCACCGAATCGCGGGCGACATGGCGCCCTTCGGCCACCACCCTCCTGCCACCGACGACGACCTCGCGCAAAGGCAGGGCATTGGCGGCGAAGATCGCGCTGTCGAGCGCCTCGGCCCCGGACCGGCCGACGAGGGCCGGGTGGTCGGCGTCGAGCGTGACGAAATCGGCGCGGTGGCCCGGCGCGAGCGCGCCGATGGCGCGCCCGCAGGCGCGTGCCCCGCCGGCTGCGGCAGCCCGCCAGAGCGCAAGCCCCGTCGAGGCATCTTCCTGCGCGAAGAGCGCGCGGCGGCGGTCGCGCAGGCGTTGCGAATATTCGAGCTGGCGCAGTTCGGCGCCGGCATCGATCTGGATGTTGGAATCGCTGCCGACGCCATAGGCGCCGCCGGCCTGGACATAACGGATGCCGTCGAAGATGCCGTCGCCGAGGCTGGATTCGGTGATCGGGCACAGGCCCGCCACCGCGCCGCTTAGCGCAATGCCGTCACGCTCGGCGTCGGTCAGATGCGTCGCATGGATCAGGCACCAGCGCCGGTCGAGCGCGACCGTGTCCATCAAGAGCTCGACCGGGCGCTTGCCGGTGATCTTCAGGCTGGCCTCGACTTCGGGCACCTGCTCGGCGACATGGATATGCACGGGATCGTCCGGCCGCAGCGACGAGACCCAGCCGAGATCGTCGAGCGCGACCGCGCGCAGCGAATGCGGCGCGACGCCGAGCCTGGCATCGGGCAGGTCGCGGATCGCCGCGGCGCTGCCTTCCAGCAGGCGCTGATAGGCGTCGCGCGCATTGACGAAGCGGCGCTGGCCATGGACCGAGGGCGCCTCACCGAAATTGCCGAAGCGGTAGAGCACCGGCAGCAAGGTCAGGCCGAGCCCGGTTTCCTGCGCCGCCGCCGCGATCGCCTGCCCCATCGTCGCGATGTTCGCATAGGCGCGCCCATCCTTGTCGTGATGCAGGTAGTGGAACTCGGCGAGCGCGGTGAAGCCGCCCTCCAGCATCTCGACGAAGGCTTGCGCCGCGATGGCCTGAACGTCCTCGGGGTCGAGCCGGTCGAGGAAGCGGTACATCACCTCACGCCAGGTCCAGAACGAATCCTCCGGCGCGCCGCGCCGCTCCGAAAGCCCCGCCATGCCGCGCTGGAAGGCATGGCTGTGCAGGTTCGGCATGCCCGGCAGCGCGAGGCCGGAAAAGCGTCGGGCCTCAGCGGCCGGCTTCACCCCCGTCTCGACGGAGACGATCACGCCCTCGCTGACGGTCAGCGCCACGTCGCGGGCAAAGCCGCCGGGCAAAAGCGCCTCGGCCAGATGCAGGGTCTCGCTCACCGTTTCGCTCCGTCGTTCGCTGGCGTTGAATTGCATATGCAAATCGTGCTTGCCAATTGCATATGCAATTGGATATCATACCTCCATACATTAGGGTAGCGGGAGGATGCGTGGTGGCGAAAGCGCCCGGTGAGCCGCTTGTCTGCGACAGGCTGTGGACGAATGCGCGGCTGGCGACGATGTCGCCCGCGCTCGGCGTGCCCTATGGCGCCATCGCCGACGGCGTGATCGCCGCCCGCGCCGGACGCATCCTCCATGTCGGCCCACGCGCCGGGGCGCCTGCCTTTGCGGCTGCCGAGATCATCGATTGCGAAGGCCGCTGGATAACGCCCGGCCTGATCGACTGCCACACCCATCTCGTCCATGGCGGCGACCGGGCGCATGAGTTCGAGCTGCGCCTCGAGGGTGCGACCTATGAGGAGATCGCGCGGGCCGGCGGCGGCATCCTCTCCACCGTCAAGGCGACGCGCGCGGCGAGCGAGGACGCGCTCTTCGCCTCGGCCGGCCGGCGCCTCGCCGCGCTGACGGCGGAAGGCGTCACCACCGTCGAGATCAAATCCGGCTACGGGCTGGAGCAGGAGGCGGAACTGAAGCAGTTGCGCGTCGCGCGCCGCCTCGGCCGCGAGCGGCCCGTCACCGTCCGCACCAGCTTTCTGGGCGCGCACGCCGTGCCGCCGGAATATCAGGGCCGCTCGGGAGATTACGCCGCGCTCGTCGCCGGCCCGATGCTCGATGCCGTCGTGGCCGAAGGGCTCGCCGACGCGGTCGACGCCTTCTGCGAGGGCATCGCCTTCTCGCCCGAGGAGACCCGCCAGGTCTTCGAGGCCGCCAGGGCCAGGGGGCTGGCGATCAAGCTCCATGCCGAGCAGCTCTCCAACCTGCATGGTGCGGCGCTCGCCGCCGAAATGGGCGCGCTCTCCGCCGACCATCTCGAATATCTCGACGAGGCCGGCGTCGTCGCCATGGCGAGGGCCGGCACGGTCGCGGTGGTGCTGCCCGGCGCCTTCTACTTCCTGCGCGAGACGAAAGTGCCGCCGATCGATCTGATGCGCCGGCACGGCGTCGCGATCGCGCTCGCGACCGATGCCAATCCCGGCTCCTCGCCGCTGACCTCGCCGCTGCTGGTGCTCAACATGGCCTGCACGCTCTTCCGCATGACGCCGGAGGAGGCGCTGGCCGGGCTCACCCGCAATGCCGCGAGCGCGCTCGGCCTCCAGGACGAGACCGGTACGCTCGAAGCCGGCAAAAGCTGCGACCTCGCGATCTGGGAGATCGAGCGCCCGGCCGAGCTTTCCTACCGCATCGGCTTCAACCCGCTTCACACCCGCATCTGGAACGGACAATGACCCCTGTTTCGCTGAATCCGGGCGCCGCCCGCCTCACCGACTGGCGCGCGATCCTCGACGGCGCCGCGGCTGCGCTCGCCGGCGACAGCGCCGGGCGCATCGCCTCCGGCCGGGCGATCGTCGAGGAGATCGTCGCCGCCGGCACCGTGACCTATGGCGTCAACACCGGCTTCGGCAAGCTCGCCAGCGTGCGCATCGCCGATGCCGATCTCGCCACGCTCCAGCGCAACCTCATCCTGTCGCATGCGGTCGGCACCGGCCCGGCCTTGCCGGACGCCGTGGTGCGCCTGCTGCTGGCGATGAAGGCGGCAAGCCTCGCGCGCGGCGCCTCCGGTGTGCGGCCCGTGGTGATTGCGGCGCTGACCGGCGCGCTTCAGGCCGATGCGCTGCCCGTCATCCCGGCCAAGGGCTCGGTCGGCGCCTCCGGCGACCTCGCGCCGCTCGCCCATATGACCGCAGCCCTGATGGGCTTCGGCGAGATCCGCCTGAAGGGCGAGACCCTGCCGGCGGCCGAGGCGCTGAAGCGCATCGGTCAGGCTCCGCTCGCCCTCGTCGCCAAGGAAGGGCTCGCGCTGATCAACGGCACGCAGGTCTCGACCACGCTCGCGCTGACCGGCCTGGCCGCGATCGCCCGCGTCTTCGACGCCGCGCTCGTCGCCGGCGCGCTCTCGGTCGATGCGCTGAAAGGTTCCGACACGCCCTTCGACCCGCGCATCCAGGCGCTTCGCGGCCAGCCCGGCCAGATCAAGGTCGCGAAGGTCCTGCTCGACCTCATCGCCGGCAGCGCCATCCGCGAGAGCCACCGCCACGGCGATTCGAAGGTGCAGGACCCCTATTCGCTGCGCTGCCAGCCGCAGGTGATGGGCGCGGTCGGCGACCTGATCGGCAACGCCGCCGTGACGCTTGCCATCGAGGCCAACGCCGTCACCGACAACCCGCTGGTGCTGGGCGTAGGCGAGATCGTCTCGGGCGGGAATTTCCATGCCGAGCCGGTCGCCTTCGCCGCCGATACGCTGGCGCTGGCGGTCTGCGAGATCGGCAACCTCTCCGAACGGCGCATGGCGCTGCTCGTCGATCCGGTGATGAGCGGGCTGCCGCCCTTCCTCGCCCGCGACGCCGGGCTGAACTCCGGCTTCATGATCGCGCAGGTCACGGCCGCCGCGCTCGCCTCCGAGAACAAGCAGAAGGCCTACCCCGCCTCGGTCGACACCATCCCGACCTCGGCCAACCAGGAAGACCATGTCTCGATGGCGACGCATGGCGCCTTCCGCCTGATCGAGATGGCGCGCAACGCGGCGAGCATCATCGGCGTCGAGCTGATGGCGGCGGCGGAGGCGATCGAGCATCACCGCCCGCTGAAGACGGGCCCGCGGCTGGAGCGGGTGCTGGCGCTGCTGCGGGAGAGGATCGCGCCCCTGACCGAGGACCGCTACCTCGCCCCCGACCTCGCGGCGGCGACCGAATGCGTGCTTTCCGGCGCGGTCGGTCAGGCCGCCGGCCTCGACTATTTCGCAGCCCTGACCTGACCGCCATCACCGCCGCCGCCCCCGGCACGGCCCACGACCCTCGAACGGAGCCGCCCATGACCCGCCTCGACAACACCCGCGTCATCCGCCCCGCGACCGGCACGGAGCTTTCCGCCAGGAGCTGGCTGACGGAAGCGCCGCTGCGCATGCTGATGAACAACCTCCACCCGGACGTCGCCGAGAACCCGCAGGAGCTCGTGGTCTATGGCGGCATCGGCCGCGCCGCGCGCTCCTGGGAGGATTTCGACCGCATCGTCGCGACGCTGCGCCGGCTCGAGGCCGACGAGACGCTGCTCGTCCAGTCCGGCAAGCCGGTCGGCGTGTTCCGCACCCACAAGGACGCCCCGCGCGTGCTGATCGCCAATTCCAACCTCGTGCCGCACTGGGCGAACTGGGACCATTTCAACGAGCTCGACCGCAAGGGGCTCGCCATGTACGGCCAGATGACGGCCGGCTCCTGGATTTATATCGGCTCGCAGGGCATCGTGCAGGGCACCTACGAGACCTTCGTCGAGGCCGGGCGCCAGCACTATGGCGGCAACCTCAAGGGCAAATGGGTCCTGACCGGCGGCCTGGGCGGCATGGGCGGCGCCCAGCCCCTGGCGGCGGTGATGGCCGGCGCCTCCTGCCTCACGGTCGAGTGCAACCCCGACTCGATCGATTTCCGCCTGCGCACCCGCTATGTCGACGAGAAGGCCGAGACGCTGGACGAGGCGATGGAGATGATCGCCCATTGGACGAAGCACGGTGAGGCGAAGTCGGTCGGCCTGCTCGGCAACTGCGCCGAGATCCTGCCCGAGATGGTCCGCCGCGGCATCCGCCCCGACATGGTGACGGACCAGACCTCGGCTCATGACCCGGTCAACGGCTATCTGCCCAAGGGCTGGACCATGGGCGAGTGGAAGCAGCGCCGCGAGGGCGATCCGAAGGCGGTGGAGAAGGCGGCGCGCGCCTCGATGCGCGAGCATGTCGCGGCGATGATCGCCTTCCAGGAGATGGGCGTCCCGACCTTCGACTACGGCAACAACATCCGCCAGATGGCCAAGGAGGAGGGGCTCACGAATGCCTTCGCCTTCCCCGGCTTCGTGCCGGCGTATATCCGCCCGCTGTTCTGCCGCGGCGTCGGCCCGTTCCGCTGGGCGGCGCTCTCGGGCGATCCGGAGGACATCTACAGGACCGATGCAAAGGTGAAGGAGCTTACGCCCGGCAACACGCATCTGCACAACTGGCTCGACATGGCGCGCGAGCGCATCGCCTTCCAGGGTCTGCCGGCGCGCATCTGCTGGGTCGGCCTCGGCGACCGTCATCGGCTCGGCCTCGCCTTCAACGAGATGGTGAAGAACGGCGAGCTGAAGGCGCCGGTCGTGATCGGCCGCGACCATCTCGATTCAGGCTCCGTCGCCTCGCCGAACCGCGAGACCGAGGCGATGCGCGACGGCTCGGACGCGGTCTCCGACTGGCCGCTGCTGAACGCGCTGCTCAACACGGCGTCCGGCGCGACCTGGGTCTCGCTGCATCATGGCGGCGGCGTCGGCATGGGCTTCTCGCAGCATGCGGGCGTGGTGATCTGCGCCGACGGCACCGAAGATGCGGCTGCCCGCCTCGAGCGCGTGCTCTGGAACGACCCGGCGACCGGCGTGATGCGCCATGCCGATGCCGGCTACGAGATCGCGCTGGACTGCGCCCGCGAAAAGGGGCTCGATCTGCCGGGGATCCTGGGCTGATCATCCGTCATTCCGGGCGCCCGAAGGGCGAACCCGGAATGACGAAGGGGGCAGCACATCCTGAAGGAAGCCGCCATGCGCATCATCCGCGCCGCCGATTGCAAGGTCATGCCGTGGAAGAACGGCGGCGGCACCACGACCGAGATCGCGGTTTCGCCCGAGGGCGCGCCCTTGAGCGATTTCGACTGGCGCATCTCGATGGCCCATGTCGGGCAGGACGGCCCGTTCTCGTCCTTTCCCGGCATCGATCGGACGCTCTCGGTCCTGACCGGCAACGGCATCCGCCTCGCCTTCGGCGACGGCGAGACGGTGGCGCTCGATCGCGCGGCCGCGCCGTTCTTCTTCGCCGCCGACCGGGCGGTGACGGGCGTGCTGGTCGACGGCGGAATCGATGACCTCAACGTGATGAGCCGGCGCCGGGCCTGGCGCCACGAGGTCGAACGGTTGGGCGGCGGCGGCCCCTGCGAGGTCGCGGCCGGGCGCGGGCTCCTGGTTCTGGTGGCGCGCCGTGGCAACTGGCAGGTGAACGGGGTGGTGCTGGCGGCCGGGGACAATGCGATCCTGCCGGCGCCCGCCACCGTCGCCTTGCACGCCGAAAGCGGCGGCGAGCTCTTCGCCATCCGGCTGCAACCTGTCTAGGCTCGCGCTTGAACCGTAAAGCTTCCGCGAGTATCGCGAACCCGGCACCGCTTACGGAGTTGTGAGCCCATGGACGCCGTCATCGACACCGCGCTTCGGCCCGAGACCATCCCCGAGCGGACGCCGGTCCCGCCCTTCGACCTGGTGATCTTCGGCGCCGGCGGCGATCTCGCCTTGCGCAAGCTCTTTCCGGCGCTGGCCCAGCGCAGCCGCGAAGGCGTCCTGCCGCAGGAGAGCCGCATCCTCGCCGTCGTCCGCAAGCCTGAGGATGTCGAGGGGCTGCCGAAGCAGATCGCCTCGCGCCTGGGCGAAGAGGGCATCCCGCAAGGCGATGTCGAGCCCTTCCTGCGCCGGCTGACCATGGTGCTGCTCGATGCGCTGAAGCCCGAAACCTACGGCGCGCTGAAAGAGGCGCTGGGCGAAAGCGTGCGCGTGCGCTCCTTCTATCTCTCGACGCCGCCCGACCTCTTCATCCCCATCTGCGAGAACCTCGCCGGAGCCGATATCCTGACACCGACCTCGCGCGTCATCCTGGAGAAGCCGCTCGGGCGCGACCTCGCCTCGGCACGCGCGATCAACGATGCGGTGGCGCGCATCCTGCCGGAAAGCCGCACCTACCGGATCGACCATTACCTCGGCAAGGAGACGGTGCAGAACCTGCTGGTCCTGCGCTTCGCCAACACGCTGTTCGAGCGCTCCTGGTCGAGCCGCGACATCGACCATGTCCAGATCACGGTCGCCGAGACGGTCGGGCTGGAGAGCCGCGCCGGCTATTACGACAAGTCCGGCCATATGCGCGACATGGTGCAGAACCATCTCATGCAGCTCCTCACCCTGTTCGCCATCGAGCCGCCGAACATGCTCGAGGCCGGGGCGGTGCGCGAGGAGAAGATCAAGGTCCTGAAGGCGCTGCGTCCCATCGTCGGGCCGGACGTCCAGCGCTACACCGTGCGCGGCCAGTACGGGCCGGGCCAGATCGACGGCGGGCGCGTGCGCGGCTATGCCGAGGAGCTCGGCCACGGCTCGACGACCGAGACCTTCGTCGCCATCCGCTGCGAGGTCGACAACTGGCGCTGGGCCGGCGTGCCGATCTATTTGCGTACGGGCAAGCGCATGGCGCAGCGCTATTCCGAGATCGCCGTCACCTTCAAGCCGGTGCCGCATTCGATCTTCGGCAATGGCGGCGGCGACCGGCTCGACGCCAACCGCCTGTTCATCCGCCTCCAGCCGAACGACGGCGTCCAGCTCCAGCTGATGATGAAGGTGCCCGGCTCCGGCCGGCTCAAGATCGTGCCGCGCCAGCTCGACCTGCGCTATTCGACCGCCTTCGACGAGCGCACGCCCGATGCCTATGAGCGCCTGCTGACCGATGTGATCCGCGGCGACCAGACGCTGTTCATGCATCGCGACGAGGTCGAGCAGGCCTGGGCCTGGGTCGATCCGATCATCGCCGGCTGGCAGGATTATTATCCGCATCCGCATCGCTATGCCGCCGGCTCCTGGGGGCCGTCGCAGGCGATCGGCCTGATCGAGCGCGACGGCCGCTCCTGGGCCGATCCGGATCTGGTCTGATGACCGGCCCGCTCGCCTGGCATCGCTTCGCCACGCTCGCCGATGCTTCCGAGGCGCTGGCGGAGGCGGTCTCGGTGCGGCTGAAGGATCTGCTGGCGGGGCAGGGCAGCGCGCTTCTCGCCGTGCCCGGCGGCACGACGCCGGCCGGCTTCCTCGCCGCGCTCGGGCGCCATCAGCTGCCCTGGGAGCGGGTGACGCTCCTGCCGACCGACGAGCGCTTCGTGGCGGCCGATGATCCGGCCTCGAACGAGCGGATGATCCGGGCCGCTTTTGCGCCGCTCGCCGGGGGGCGGGCCGGCTTCCTCTCCTTCCACGGCCATGGCAGCGACATCGAGGCCGCCGCCGCGCTCATCGGCGCGAAGCTCGCCGAGCTGCCGCCGCTCGACCTGCTGGTCGGTGGCATGGGTGCGGACGGGCACATCGCCTCGCTGTTTCCGGGCGCCGAGGCGACCTTCGCGGCGGTGCCCGACAGCGGCATCGTCGTCGCCCGTCCGCCGGGCCTGCCGCCGCGGCTCTCGCTCTCTCCCGCCCGCCTGCTCGGGGCCGGCTGGGCGAGCCTGCTCGTCGCCGGGGCCGCCAAGGAGGCGGTGCTCCGGGCCGCGCCGGAGCGCCTGTCGCAGCCGCTGCCGGTCGATCTGCTGCTCGGGAGCGCGCGAGGGCTCGACGTCTACTGGGCGAAGGAGTAGAGCCGGACTTCCCGCCCGGATCGGTCGAAGGACGAGGCCATGGACGAGACTGCCGCGATTGCCTGGCTGAAAAGCTGCGGCGTGATCCCCGTGGTCGTGATCGAGGATGCCTCGCGGGCCGCCGATCTCGCCCATGCGCTGGTCGCCGGCGGCATCGATGTGGTCGAGGTCACGCTGCGCCGCCCGGCGGCGCTGGCGGCGCTCGCGGCCATCGCGAAATCCGTGCCGAAGGCGCTGGCCGTCGCCGGCACGGTGGTAACGCCGTCCCAGGTTCCGCAGGTCAGGGATGCCGGTGCGCAGGTCGTGGTCAGCCCGGGCTTCAGCGAGAGCGTCGACGAGGCTTTGCGCAAGGCGGGCCTGCCCTGGTTGCCGGGCGTCGCGACCGCGTCCGACTGCATGCGCGCCGTTGCCGCCGGGCGCATCGTCGCGAAATTCTTCCCGGCCGAGCAGGCCGGCGGCCCGCCGGCGCTGAAGGCGCTCTCCGGCCCGTTCCCGCAGATGAGCTTCTGTCCGACCGGCGGCGTCGGCCTGAAGAATCTCGACGATTATCTCAGCCTCCCGCAGGTGATCTGCGTCGGCGGGTCCTGGCTGGTCCCGCCCGATGCGATCGCCGCCGGTGACTGGGGGCGGATCACCACGCTCGCCCGCGAGGCGAAGGAAGCCTTCGCCAAGGCGCGAGGCTGAGGCGCGCGCGAGCGGGTCATCCCGGGCTTGACCCGGGATGACGGTGTGTTTCCGCGCAAAGTCAGCCTAGCTTCTCGCGCACCATCTCGGCGATCGCGAGCGCGCTGGTTAGCCCCGGGCTTTCGATGCCGAGCAGGTTGACCAGCCCCGGCACGCCATGGAGCGCGGGCCCGTCGACGCGGAAATCCGGCATCGGCTCGCCCGGTCCGTGCAGCTTCGGCCGGATGCCGGCGTAGTCAGCGACCAGCGCCCCGTCCGGCAGCGCCGGCCAATAGGTGCGGACCGCCGCATAGAACTTCTCCGCCCGCGCCGGATCGACCACGAGGTCCTGGTCGTGGCCGACCCACTCGACGTCCGGGCCGAACTTGACCCGCCCGCCCATGTCGATCGTGGCGTGGATGCCGAGGCCCGCCGCCTCCGGCACCGGATAGACCAGGCGGCTGAAAGGCTGCCGGCCTGTCAGCGCGAAGTAATTGCCCTTGGCGTAATGCTGCACCGGCACATGCTGCGCCGGGAAGCCTTCGAGACTGCCGAGCAGCTTCGGCGCGCCATGGCCGGCCGCGTTGACCACGCTGCGCACGCTGTAGGTCGCCGGATCGGCGCCGCCGAAATCGACGCTGAAGCCTTCCGCCTCGCGCCGCCAGCCGGTGATCGGCGTGTTGAGCGCGAGCGAGCCGCCCGCCGCCTCGCACTCGCCGAGAAGCGAGAGCATCAGCGCGTGGCTGTCGACCACGCCGGTCTCGGGCGAGAGCAGGGCGAGCTCGCAGCGGACTTCCGGCTCCATCGCCCTGGCCTCGGCGCCCGCAAGCCAGCGCAGCGTCTCGACGCCCGAGGCTTGCGCGCGCGCCATGATCGTCTCCAGCGCCGGCTTCTGGCTTTCGGAGGTGGCGACGATCAGCTTGCCGCAGGCCTTGTGCGGCAGGCCGCGCTCGGCGAGGTAGCGGTAGAGCATTGCGCGGCCGGCGACGCACAGACGCGCCTTCAGCGAGCCCGGCGCATAGTAGATCCCGGCATGGATGACCTCGGAGTTGCGTGCCGAGGTCTGGGTGCCGATGCCCTCGGCCGCCTCGACGACGACGACCTCGCGCCCGGCGAGCGCGAGCCCGCGGGCAACCGCGAGGCCGACGACGCCGGCCCCGATCACCAAACAGTCGATATCGCTCATCGGCCCGCCATCAGCCCCGCTGCGGCATGGCGATCTCGATCAGGCTCGCCCAGTAGTTCACGCCGACGGGGATAGCCGCGTCGTTGAACTCGTAGGCCGGGTTGTGCAGGCCCGCCGAATCGCCGTTGCCGATATTGATGAAGGCGCCGGGGCGCTCCTCCAGCATATAGGAGAAATCCTCCGAGCCCATGGTCGGCGGCACCTCGGTCTCGATCGCATCCGAGCCGAAGGCTTCCTTGGTCACGCTGGTGACGAAATCGGTCTGGCCGGCATGGTTGAAGGTGACCGGATAGCCGAGACGGTATTCCATCTCGTATTTCATCCCGAACGCCTTCATCACCCCCTCGACGATCTCGGTGATGCGCTTCTGCGCCAGCGCGCGCGTCTCAGGCGTCAGCGAGCGCACCGTGCCCTTGATCTCGGCGCTCTGGGGAATGACGTTGAAGGCCTCCCCGGCATTGAGCGCGGTCACCGAGACGACGACCGACTCCAGCGGATCGGCATTGCGCGAGGCGACCGTCTGCAGCGCCGTGACCAGCGCGCAGGAGGCGACGATCGGATCGTTGACGCGGTGCGGCGCCGCCGCGTGCCCGCCCAGCCCCTCGATCTTGATGTGGATGCGGTCGGCCGCCGCCATGGCCGGCCCCTTGCGGATCTCGAACTTGCCGATCGCCACGCCCGGCTTGTTGTGCATGCCGTAGATTTCCTGGATGCCGAAGCGGCTGATCAGCCCGTCGTCGATCATCGCCTTGGCGCCGGCGCCGCCTTCCTCGGCCGGCTGGAAGATCAGCACGGCGGTGCCGTCGAAGTCGCGGGTCTGGGTCAGGTAGCGGGCTGCGCCGAGTAGCATCGCGGTATGCCCGTCATGGCCGCAGGCGTGCATCTTGCCCGGCGCGGTCGAACGATGCTCGAGATTGGTCTCCTCCTGGATCGGCAGCGCGTCCATGTCGGCCCTGAGCGCGATGACCCGGCCGGAATTCTGCTGCCTGCCCCTGATGATGCCGACGACGCCGGTTTGGCCGAGGCCCGTCACCACCTCGTCGACGCCCCATTCCTCGAGCTTCCCGGCGACGAGCCCGGCGGTCCTGTGCTCCTCGTACATCAGCTCGGGATGGCGATGGATGTCGCGGCGGATCGCGGTGATTTCGGGAGTGAGCGCCGCGATGATCTCGGTCTTGGGCATCGTATCCTCTGGGATGGCATGGGGCGACCGCGCGGGAAACGGGTGCCGTCGCGACAGGCTAGCGCAGCTTTGCACCGCCTGTCCAAGCCGGACGCACGCGGGTGCCGGGCCTGGGAGGCATGGCGGGAGCGCGCGAAAGAAAAAAAGGACTTCCGGATGCTTTCCGATAAGCATGTTGAATCATGGAAAATACTAAAAAATTAACTTAGCCTTGATTTTGCCTTTTACGGTCAATAGCGAAGCCGCCGCTTCGTTACGATCCTGCGTATCTTCAGGATTGTCTTACATCCATTCCATCTTATCGTTTGGTCAGTCATGCGTCGATCGATGTTGCTTGCGTTCGTGCCCTTGCTCTTGCCTGCGGCCGCCTCGGCCGATGGCCTCTCCGACAAGGTTTCCTTCCAGCCGCAGGTCAAGGGGCTGCGCTGCCTGAAGCCCGACACGGTGACGGTGCTTTCCGAACTCGTCGCGAAGATCGGCCCCGTCGAGATCACCTCGACCTGCGGCGGCCGTCATGCCCGCCGGTCGCAGCATTATCTCGGCCGTGCGATCGATTTCCGGCCGCTCGCCACCTCGCCGCGCAAGGCTGCGGCCGCGGCGCGTTCGCTCGCGGGCGTCGGTGGCGTCGGCACCTATTCCAACGGCCTCGTCCACGCCGATGTCGGAGAGCTCGAGATTTCCTGGCATGGCCACGGGCGCAGCCGCCGCGCCTCCGCTTCCAGGTACAGCCATTATGCGCGGCTGGCCCGCGACAGCCGCTGAGCCGGCGTGCCGGAACCGCTGCCGGTCTAGCCGACGGGCGGCCTTGCGGCCTTGGGCCGCGTCTGGCCGACCGGGCGCGCCGGCAGCGGCACGGCGGGGCGGTCGGTCCGGTACTGGCCGCGCGCGACGGCGCCGAAGAGCAGCATCACGGCGGTGAGCGTCATCAGCCACCACGGCAAGAGCGGCGCGAAGCCGAAGACGCTGAGCGCGAAGGCGGTGGTGAAGGCGGCGACGCCGCCGGCCGCGAGCGCCCCGGTCATGCGCCCGGCGGCACGGATCGCGAAATAGAGGCAGGCAGCGCCGGCCGCTGCGCCCACCAGCCCGAGCTCGTACCAGGTCTCGAACAGCAGCGTCGCCGGGGCGGGCTGCGGCAGGGTTCCGCTCATCTGCCCGCGCACCACGGTATCGAGGCCGTGGCCGGTGATCAGCTCGACCGGCGATTGCCGGATCACGTCGGCCCAGATCGACAGCATCTGCGCGAAGCCGTCGGCGCTGTCGGGCAGCACCTGCACGAGCGGCGCCAGCAGGAAGGGCAGGACCGGCGCGAACAGCATCAGCCCGGCGACGATCGTCGCGATCACCCGCGTCGCGCGCCTCGGGTTGACGGTGACGGCGCCGAAGGCGGCCGCCCCGAAGATCATCGCCAGCGTTTCCCCGTCCTCGAACCGCGTCAGCGCGAGCAGCGTGACGACGAGGGCGAGGCCGAGCGCGCTCAGGCCCCGCTCGCGCGAGAGCAGCCAGGCCAGCGCCGGCCAGGCCATGATCAGGATGATCGAGACGCCGCGCTCGACGGCGCCCGGCACCGTCTCGGCATGGCGCAGCGCCGAAACCGCGATCAGCCCGAGCGCGAAGAGGCCGGCGCTGCCGGTGCCGAGCGCGACGAGGTTGAGGTTCGACGAGCGCATCCGCTCGGGCAGCGCCGACAGGCCGACGAAGCCGAGCACGACCGCCAGCATCAGGTTGCCGGCCTTCTCGGCGGCGGTGACCGGGAAGGGGCTCCAGACCAGCGACAGGAAGGCCCAGCCGATCAGGCCGATCAGGATCACGCCGGGGCGGCTCAGCACGAGGTCGCGTAGCGTCGCGACGAATTTGCGCGGCTCCTCGATCAGCATCGCGATGATCAGCAGCGCGACGCCGATCGGCACCAGCACGACGGCGGCCCGGCGCGACACCAGCGCCGCCAGCGGCAGGACGAGCGCCAGCGTGCCGAAGCCGATGCGCCTGAGCAGCAGCGCCGCGTCGGTGGCCGGGTGGAGCGGGGCTTGGGCGTTGTTTCGGATCATGCGTTCCGGCAAGGTCACGGGCCTCGATGCCCGCACCGGCCGTCCGGGGTGAGCCGGCGCCAACCCTAGCGGCTGCCGGCCCGCCCGGCTGTAGGTGCGGCGCAACACTCAGCCGGCATCTTGGCCGTCGGCCGCCTCTGGCGCGGCGGTGCCGTCCATGGCAGAAACCGGCATGACCGGAATGGCAGAGGCGCCGATCATCGGCCTGATCCTCGCGGGTGGCCGCGCCCTGCGGATGGGCGGCGGCGACAAGGCCCTGATGCCGCTCGCCGGCCGGCCGATCCTCGCCCATGTCGTCGAGCGCCTGCGGGGCCAGTGCGACGGCCTCCTCATCAGCGCCAACGGTGACCCCGCGCGGCTCATGGGCTTCGGCCTGCCGGTCGTCGCCGATGCCGTGCCGGATTTCGCCGGTCCGCTCGCGGGCGTCCTCTCGGGGCTCGACTGGGCCGCCGCGCACCGGCCCGATGCCGGCAGCCTGCTCAGCGTCGCGGCCGACACGCCCTTCATTCCGGGCGATCTCGCCCGGCGGCTGCGGCAGGCGCGTGCCGCCGCGGGCCTGCCGCTCGCCTGCGCCGCATCGGCCGGGCGCCGGCACTATGCCGTCTGCCTCTGGCCGGTGGGGCTGCGGGACGAGCTGCGCCGCGCCCTGGCCGCAGGGGAACGCAGGCTCGGCCGCCTGATCGAGGGGCAGGGCGTCGCCGTCGCGGACTGGCCGGCAAAGCCGCTCGATCCCTTCTTCAACGTCAACACGCCGGAGGACCTCGTTGAGGCCGAGCGGCTGGCGGCGGAGGCGGTGTAGGCAGTGTGGACGCTTGCGGATTGTTCCCGATCAGAACCACCCCTGTCATTCCGGGTTCACGCCTGCGGCGCGCCCCGGAATGACAGCGTGGTTCCTGATCGGCCCGGCTGCCGCCTCAGCCTTCCAGCAGCGCCTTCAGCGCCGCGAGATCGCGGGCGACCATGGCTGCATCGCGCGCCATCGCATCGTCGGACATGTCCTCGCGCTGGAACAGCGTGAAGACGACCTCCGCCCCCTCGCCATTGGCGACGACGCGCATCGGGTTGTGCATGGCCGGGCCGTGCTCGGGGATGACCGCATGGTCGAGCACGCCATGGTTGTTCGGCTCGCTGAACAGGATGCGCATCGGCCCCATCGGCGTCTCGGCCCGCCAGGTCATGCCCTCCACCGGCACGAAGCTGTGGCCGAGCCCCTCGGCCCAGCGCGGAAAATTCGCCGGATCGGCGAGGAAGGCATAGACCTCCTCGACCGGGCGCTCGATGCCGATGCCGATATGGCGGGCGCGATGGATGGGCATGGCCTTCCCCTATGCGGATCATCCCAGGTCGATATCAAGAACAAAAACAGAACAAATTTCCGTGTATGTCAAGCCGCCGATGCCGTGCGGGGCCGGCGCTATTCGATGACGATGCGCGGCGCCGCCCGCATGGCGCCGCCGAGCCCGGCCTGCACCTGCCGCGCCAGCGCGACATAGGCCTGGGCATGGGCGCTCTCAGGGTCGCTGGCGACGATCGGGCGCCCGCTGTCGGAGGTTTCGCGGATCGGCATGGCGAGCGGGATCTCGCCGAGGAAGGGGATCGAAAGCCGTTCCGCCTCGTGCCGTGCGCCGCCATGGGCGAAGATGTCGGAGCGGTGCCCACAGGCGGGGCAGGTGAAATAGCTCATGTTCTCGACGAGGCCGAGGATCGGCACCGCGACCTTGCGGAACATCGCGACGCCGCGGCGCGCGTCGAGCAGGGCGAGGTCCTGCGGCGTCGAGACGATGACGGCCCCGGCGAGCGGCACCTGCTGGGCCATGGTGAGCTGGGCGTCGCCGGTGCCCGGAGGCATGTCGACGACGAGCACGTCGAGCTCGCCCCAGGCGACCTCGCGCAGCATCTGCGTGATCGCCGAGATCACCATCGGCCCGCGCCAGATCATCGGCGTCTCCTCGTCGACGAGGAAGCCGATCGACATCACCTTGAGGCCATAGGCCTCCATCGGCGCCAGCGTACGGCCCGAGACGACCTGCGGCTTGCCCTTGACGCCGAGGACCTTCGGCATCGACGGGCCGTAGATGTCGGCATCGAGCACGCCGACCTTCAGTCCGAGCCCGGCGAGCGCCACGGCGAGATTGGCGGCGGTGGTCGATTTGCCGACGCCGCCCTTGCCGCTGGCGACGGCGATGATCTGCTTGACGCCGGGCACGCCGGCCGGCCGGGGCGGGCCGCCAGGCGCGGGGCGCTGCGCCTCCCGGCGCGCCTGCATGCCGGCCGAGGGCGCCGCCTTGTCGGCGGTCAGCCCGACCAGCACCTGCGTCACGCCCGGCAGGCCGCCGACCGCGCTTTCGGCCGCCTTGCGCACCGGCTCCATCGCCGCCGCTTCGGTCGCGTCGATGCCGATGGCGAAGATCACCTTGCCGCCGTCGACCAGGATATCCCCGACGCGGCCGGAAGCCGCGAGCGATTGCCCGCTCGCCGGCAGCTTCACCAGTTCGAGCGCCCTCAGGACATCGGCTCGGGAGAGGGTCATGTCGCTGGACTCCGTTCGCTGGCGCGGCCCCGGGCCGCCTTGCGGATATGGAAGACGATGGCGCCGTCCGCGTCGCCTTGCCGCTCGATCAGGCTTCCCGTCTCGCGTGCCAGGTTCGGCAGGTCGATCGCCGCCATCGGATCGGTGCAGTGCACGACGAGCACGCTCCCGGCCGGCGCGGCGCGAAGCGCCTTGCGCACGCGCAGCGCGGGAAGCGGGCATTTCAGGCCGCGCAGGTCGAGCGGTATCGAATCCATGGTCGCGCCGAGCCGTTGTCGTCAGGCTGCTTCATAGGACGGCGGTCCCGGCCGGGGCAACCGACGCCATGCCGCAGGCCGCTTGACCGGACCTGCCGCGGCGACGATGAAGGGGCGGTGATCAGGAGGGAGCAGGCGGCGATGCGGTCGGGAGGCCGAGGCAGGCGGGGGCCGCGATGACGCGGCTGGGCGGCGGCCGGCACGGGTCGGGGCTCGTCACGCTCGACGAGGCTGCGGCCAGGGCGGTCGCGCGCGCCGTCCCGCTCCCGGGCACCGCGGCGCTGCCCCTCGCCGAAGCCGATGGCCATGTGCTGGCGCAGGCGGTCATCGCGCCGCGCGACCTGCCGCCTTTCGCCAATGCCGCGGTGGACGGCTACGCGGTCCGCTTCGCCGATCTCGCGGCCGGGGCCGAGACCTGCCTGCCGGTGCTGGGCCGGACGTTTGCCGGCGAGGCGCCCGCGATGCTCGCGCACGGCGCCTGGCGCATCTTCACCGGCGCCGCCGTTCCGGACGGGGCCGATACCGTGGTGATGCAGGAGGATGTCGCCGCGGCCGACGGCGCGGTCGTCCTGCCGGCGGGCATCCGGCGCGGGGCGCATCTGCGGCTGGCGGGGGAGGACGTCGCCTGCGGGCAGGAGGTGCTGCCGGCCGGGCGGCGCCTGCGTCCGCAGGATCTAGGCCTCGTCGCCGCGCTCGGGCTGGCGCGGGTTACGGTGCGCGCCCGTCCGCGCGTCGCGCTGTTCTCGACCGGCGACGAGCTCGTCGAGCCGGGGCGCCCGCTTCCGCCGGCGGCGATCTACGACGCCAACCGGGTGATGCTGCGCGCGATGCTCAGGCGCGCCGGCGCCGATGTCGCCGATCTCGGCATCCTGCGCGACGGGGCCGCGGGGCTGGAGCGGCGCCTGCGCGAGGCGGCGGCGGTGAGCGATCTCGTCCTCACCTCCGGCGGCGTCTCGGTCGGCGAGGCCGATCATGTCCGGGACGCGGTCCTGGCCTCAGGCCGGCTCGATCTCTGGCAGGTGGCGATCAAGCCGGGCAAGCCGATCGCGCTCGGCTCCGTCGCCGGCACGCCCTTCCTCGGGCTGCCGGGCAATCCCGTGGCGGTCTTCGTCGGCTTCGCCTTCCTCGCCCGGCCCTTGCTCGCCCGGATGGCGGGGGAGGCTTATCTCCCGCCGCCCGCCCGCCCGGTCAGGCTCGGCTTCGCCCATGGCAAGAAGCCCGGCCGGCGCGAATTCCTCCGCGTTTCGCTGGAGCCGTCCGGGGATGGCTGGGTGGCGCGCCGGCATCCGGGCGAGGGGGCGGGCTCGCTCGCCTCGCTTGCGCAATCGGACGGGCTTATCGTGCTGGCCGAGGACGTCGTCGCGGTGGAGGCGGGCGACGAGGCGCCCTTCCTGCCCTATGCTGAGCTGTTTTAGCGCGTTTCAGTCGCGCCGGAAGACCACGCTCGCGCCCCAGCCGAGGAACAGCGCCAGCAGCACCGTCATCAGCCCGTAGAGCAGCGACCAGTCATAGGCGCCGGAGGCGAGGCGCTGCTCGATGCCGGTCTTGATCACCTCGAAATTGGTCTGCTGCCGCGCCAGCGGCACGCCGCCGGAATAGAGCACGATGTCGACGGTATAGGAGCCGGTCGGCGCGGTCGCCGGAATGTCGACCGGCGCGCTGAACAGCGCGCTCGACAGGAAGGTGACGCCGCGCTCCTCATAGCCGTAGAGGCCCTTGCCCTGCATGATCCGCACGAGGCTCTCGCGGAAGCGCCGCGCGTCGGGATCGAGATCGATCCAGTCGTCGGACGGCCGCTCGGCATTGGTCAGGCCGATCCGGTCGCGCTGTGCCGCCTCCGGGCCCATCATCTCCGTGATCGGCCGGCTGCTGGCGACGTGCAGGAAAACCGGGTTGTCGGGGAAGCGCCGCTGCGTCCGGTTGATCCAGATCGGGCCGAGCCGTTCCTTCTTGCGCACCAGCAGCATCCGCCTTGGGCCGCGCACGGTGACGATGATGTCGTAGGGGTCGCCGCGCGCGACCGTGCGCCCGTCGCGCTCGACCTGCCCGAACACGGTGAGCTGGCTGCCGGTATAGTTCGAGGTGATCTGGATCTGGTGGCTCGACATCGCCGCGATCAGGGTCTCGGCGCGGGCCGCGGCAGCTGAAAGCCCGATCGTAAGCGCGATGAGGAGTGCGGCCGCCCACCTCATCGCGCGCTCTCCGGCACGACGACGGAGAAAGGCTCGCTCGGCGGGATGAACAGCTCGATCGCGAAGCGCAGGCCCACCGACAGGATCAGCAGCGCGAGCAGCAGCCGGAACGATTCGACGTTGAGGTTGCGCGCCGCGCGCCCGCCGAACTGGGCGCCGACCACGCCGCCGACGAGCAGCAGCACCGCCAGCACGATGTCGACAGACTGGTTGGTGACGGCGTGCAGCACGGTGGCGCCGGTCATCGTCACCAGGATCTGGAACAGCGAGGTGCCGACGACGACCGCCGGCGGGATCCGGAAGAAGTAGATCAGCCCCGGCACCAGGATGAAGCCGCCGCCGACGCCGAGCACGGCGCCGATGAAGCCGATGACGATGGCGAGCAGCGCGATCGGCAGCACGCTGCAATAGAGGCCGGAGCGATAGAAGCGCTGGCGCAGCGGAAGGCCCATCCACCAGGGATGCATGCCGCCGCGCCGCTTCAGCCGCGCGGGCTTGCCGGCCCGCACGCGCAGCATCGCCCTCAGCGCGTCGTAGAGCATCAGCCCGCCGATGATCGAGAACAGCGTGACGTAAGCCAGCGTGATCACGAGTTCGAGCTGGCCGAGCCGCTTCATCGCGTTGAAGAAGCTGACGCCGAGGATGGTGCCGAGGATGCCGCCGCTGACCAGGACGCCGCCGAGCTTGAGGTCGAGCGCCCGGCGCCGGAGATAGGTGAGGACGCCGGTCATCGAGGAGCCGGCGACCTGCGCGGCCACCGTCGCGACGGCGACCGCCGGCGGAATGTCGAGGAAGATCAGGAGCGGCGTCAGCAGGAAGCCGCCGCCGACGCCGAACAGGCCGGAGATGAAGCCCACCGCCCCACTCAGGCCGAGCACCATCAGGACGCTGATGGGAAGCTCGGCGATCGGCAGGTAGATCTGCACGCTTACCCCTCGCAAGGCGGGCGCGGGACGTTTGCCTGCGCCGATGTGTCCGGATCGGATCCTGGACCGTCCGGGTTAAGATGGTTCCCGAAAAGGAGCCGCTCCGTCCGCCTGCCGCCTCAACACGTCGAAAGCATGGCGAGGCTTCAGATCCGGGACGCCTTGGCCGGCTTGGCCGCGGCGGCGGTCGGCGCGGCGTCCCAGCCCTTGGCGGGGGGCGTCACCTCGTTGGCGGCGGCGTCGAGCGTCTTCGGCTTCCAGCTCGCGGCCATCGTCTTGGCGGCGGCGAGCTCCTCCGGCTTCAGGCGCTGGGCGACCTCGTCGCGCTTGCGCGCGGCATCCTCGTCGCCCTGGCCGGCGGCGACCGAGAACCAGACGAAGGACTGGGAGAGGTCGATCGGCGCGCCGAGGCCGCGTCCGAGCAGCACGGCGAGATTGTACTGGCTGTCGCGGACGCCGTGTTCGGCCGCGCGGCGGAACCACTCCGTCGCCGTCGCATAATCCGGCTTGCCCGAGGCGCCCTCGGCATGGAGCACGGCGAGGTTGTGCATCGCCTTGGCGTTGCCGCGCTCGGCGGCGCGCTGGTACCAGATCCGGGCGAGCGCGAGGTCGCGCTGCGTCCCGATGCCCTTCTCGAACATGTTGCCGACGCGGAACTGGGCAGGCGCGAGGCCCGCCGCCGCCGCCCGCTCGAACAGGCGCAGCGCGAGCTTGGCGTCGCGCTGGGCGGCCGGGCCGTCGGCGGCCTTGCTCGCGAGCTCGTAGACGGCGCGCGCATCGCCGTCCAGCGCCGCCTTGCGCAGCCCGGCGCTGCCGAAGCCGGCCGGCAGCTCGCCGATCCCGGTGACGGGCTGGACCTGTTCGGCCGGCGCGGGCGCCGCCACGGGGGCGCTCTCCGCGACCGTTGCGGCGGGCGCGGCGGCCGCCTGGGTCGCAGGCTGTTCCGGCTGGGCCTCGTTCTGCGCCGCCTGGGCGATGCTCTCCTGCGGCTGGGCGGGCAGGGCCGAGGCCTGGTCCTTGGCCGGAAGCTGCGCGGGCTCGGCCGGGGCCTCCGGCGGGGCGATCACGCTGCGGGCCTCGCTGCCGGCGGTCCTGGCGTCGTCGCCGCGCAGCGAGTTGGTGACGAGATGGGCGGTGCCCATGGCGAGGATCAGCGCGGCGAGGCCGAGCAGCAGGGGCCGCTTGCGCTTCTCGAGGATCTCCTTGAACCGGCCGGGACCCTTGGCCGCGGGCTCCGCGCCGGCGGCGGGCGCCGCGGCGGCCGCCTCGCTCGCGGCCCTGGCGGAGCGGCGCGCCGCCGCGATCAGGCTCTGGCGGACGGATTGCGGGTCCTGGGCCGCACTGGCAGCCGGCTCCGGGCGCGGGCGTCCGGAGCCGGGCTCCAGCGGGATGTCGAAGGCGCTGCTCGCCGGCAGCACGGGCTCGGCGCGGACGGCGGCGACGGCCGGCGCGGCGAGGCGCTCCTGCGGCGCCGCGCTGACCGGCGGGGGCGGGGCCGGCTCGGCCCGGACGGGCATGTCCTCGGCGCGCATCGCCGCGGCCAGGCGGCCGGGCGTGCGCCGGTCGTTCTGCAGCTCCGTCTCGAGGTTCGCCAGCCGCGACATGATCGCCTCGAGCGAGCCGTGGACGGCGCCGAGCGCATCGCGGGTCTCGCGGTCGGAGGAGACATGGGTGTCGCGCAGGCCGCTGACCAGGCTCGACAATTCGGCGAGGTGCTGGCCGGGCGCGGCCTTGGTCGCCGCCTGCACCAGGGCCGCGCGGTCGGCGGCGGTTTCCTCGCGCATCGAGCGCAGGTGCACGACGAGGTCCTGCAGCGTGCGCTCGATGCCGTTCTCGGCCGAGCGGGTCGCGGCCGCTTCGTCGAGGCGGCTGGCGATGCCGGAGATCTGCTGTTCGAGCGCATCGAAGACGTCGGCGTTCGCGCCGGGCGCGCCGGCCTCGTCGATCTTGTCGGCGAGACGGGCCAGCATCTGCTCGATGCCGGTCTCGGCCGGGCGGGTCGCGGCCACGGCGTCGAGGCGGCTGGCGATGCCGGAGATCTGCTGTTCGAGCGCGTCGAAGGAGCCGGCGCTCACGCCGGGCGCGGCGACGGTGTCGATCTTCTCGGCGAGGCGGCTCAGCATCTGCTCGATCGGATTGAGGTCGACCGCGGTTGCGCCCTCGCCGACCACACGCGCGAGCTGGCTTGCCGCCGCCAGGCTCTCGATCCGGCCCGAAAGCCCCTCGATCTGGCGCATCACGGCCGACGGCCCCTGCTCGGAGAGGGTCTCGAGCCGCTGCTGCAGCGAATCGATGCGGCTGGTGAGATAGTCGCTCTGCCGCTGGAAGCTCGCCTCGTCGAGCTTGTGGGAGGAGATCTCGTCGAATTTGCGCGACAGCGCCTCGACCTGGCCCGAAAGCGAGGTCAGGAGGCCGGCGCCGGGAACCTGCCCGCGCTGCGCCAGCACGGCGCTGCGCACGTCGTCGATCGCGTTCGACAGGCTGCGCAATTCGCTCATGTCGGGCTGGACGTCGCGCAGCCGCCCGACCTCGAAGCCGAGCGTCGAGACCTGCCGGGCGAGGTCGTCCAGCTTGTGCTCCTGCCCGCCGGAAGCGACGAGATCGCGCAGATCGGCGATGTCGCGCAGCACGGGGTCGAAATTGGTGGCGGGGGCGCCGCGGACGGCCAGCGCATCGACCTTGGCGGCCAGATGCGCGATCTCGAGCTGGAAGCGCTGGTAGCTCTCGCCCGGCCGCTCCTGCGCCAGCCGCGACACTTCCGCCTCGATCCGGGTGAGCGGCCTCAGCAGGGGCTCGAACTGGTCGCGCCGGTCGAGCGTCTCGAGGCGCTCGGCCAGCATTCCGATCTTGGCCTCGATGGCGCTGGTGTCGATTCGGACCGGGGCGGCCGGCCGCTGTGGTGCCGCCGGCCGGCGCCCCTCGGAGGAGAGCCGGGAACCGATGTCGCGCAGGTCCTCGCGCAGGGCCGAAATGCGCTCCGGCGCGACCGCGGCCGGATGCGGGGCCGCCGGCTCGTCATGGTCGAGGGCGCGCTGGCGCGTGCGGATGTCGGTGACGGCGGCGGCGAGCCCCTCGCGGCTGAAGCTGGCGCGGGGCGCGGGCTCCGGGCGGCTGTGCCGCGCTTCGAGGCTGCGGCGCTCGATCTCGGCGATGCGCTCGCCCATCGTCTTGATCGCCTCGGCGATGACGCTGGTGGCGCGTTCCTGCCGCTCGGCTGAGCCGCGCTCGCTCGACGACAGCCGGCTCTCGGTCTTCTCGATCCAGCGGGTGATCGATTCGAGCGCGCCGGCGGTGCGGGCATTGGCCTCGCGGGTCATGCTCTCGAGCGCGGCCGCCTGGTCGACGAGGCTGTCCATCGTCTGGCGCGAGGGCGCCGGGCTTCCGCGGCGCGGGGCCGTGTCCGTCCGGCTCAGCGACAGCCGCGACAGCCGCTCGGAGAGGGCTGCGATGTCGTGCTGCTCGGGTGCGGGCTCGGCGGGGGCCTCGCCGCTTTCCTCGCGGATCCTCTGGTCGAGCCATTCGCCCAGCGTCATGCCCGCCCGGCGGGCCGCCGCCTTTGCCGCATCGCGTGTCCGAGGATCGACGCCCTTCACGCTCCAGGGCAAGCTGTTGGCCATGATCTTGCTCGCCAGAGGGGAACCCCGGTCTGCGGTGCGCGCGGCCCCCTGATGCCGTCGCCCGCCGCGCGATCCCGGACAATCGTGAAGATGAGGTTGACGAAGCCACGATGCCGATGCGCGTTCCCGACATTTCTCCGGCATGGTAAACAGGTGGTTAAGAATCGCGCCGCGATCGTTAATTTTTCGCGAATGGGCGCCGGACGGCTCGTCCGATGCGCCGAGATAACGGTAATTTACCCCGCTTCGACGCCGTATTACCTGACCTAACGGGAATGGCGTCTCTATCTTCCGAACTCACGGTCGCTGCCGCCATATGGGCCGGCGATTCGCTATCACTCGCAAGTCACGCGCAAGGATTGCAGCTTTCATGTCACGCCGCAGCATGGCTATGGCGGGTTCCTCGATTCATGAAACCCGCTCTGCCGACGTCTCCCCCGCCGCCGATGAGGCCGGCGAATTCACCATTGGCGATCTCGCTCGCGATTTCGGCGTGACGTTGCGCACGCTGCGGTTCTACGAATCGCGGGGCCTGATCACGCCGACCCGCTCCGGCATGACGCGCATCTATTCGCCGCGCGACCGGGCGCGCCTCGCCCTGATCCTGAAGGGCAAGCAGCTCGGCTTCACGCTCGTCGAGATCCGCGCCATGCTCGCCAGCGAGGACAGCAAGGGCGCCGCTGGCGGCGAGGCCGCCGCCGTCGGCGGCCTCCAGCTCAGCCGCGAGCAGATCGTCGAGCAGCTCGAGCTGTTGCGCCGCCAGCGCACCGAAATCGAGGACGCGATCGCCGAGCTCGAGGCCTCGCTCTCCCGCCTGCCGGAAGCCTGAATACCCCCGCTCGCCATCCGGCTCCCGCTTTTGCGGGATCGCGGACGGATCGGCTTGCGCTCCCGCAACGCATCGCGCGACAAGATCGCCCGTGCCATATTGCATCATCGCCAAGGTAGTTTATATGTGAACTATCTTGCTGCGTCGCATGCAGTGGCATGAAGCGCGGCCGCGCGAAGCGAGGGAGGTTGAGATGCCGGTCTACAAGGCACCCGTCGGCGACACGCTTTTCCTGCTGAACGACGTCTTCGCGATCGGGCGCCATGCCAACCTGCCGGGCTTCGCTGACGCGAGCGCCGATGTGATCGAGGCGATCCTCGGCGAGGGCGCGAGGCTCTGCGAGGAGGTTCTCCAGCCGCTCAACGCCTCCGGCGACCGGGAGGGCTGCAGCCGCCATCCCGACGGCCGCGTGACGACCCCGAAGGGCTTCAAGGAAGCCTACCAGGCTTATGCCGGGGGCGGCTGGATCGGCCTCGCCATGGACCCGGACCATGGCGGCCAGGGCCTGCCCTATACGCTCGGCGCCGTGATGAACGAATACGCCTCCTCGGCGAACATGGCCTTCGCCATGTATCCGGGCCTGACGATGGGCGCGATCGCGGCGCTCTACGTCCATGGCTCCGACGCGCAGAAGCGGACCTGGCTGCCGAAGATGATCGACGGCACCTGGTCGGGCACGATGAACCTGACCGAGCCGCATTGCGGCACCGATCTCGGCCTCCTCAAGACGAAGGCCGTGCCGAACGGCGACGGCTCCTACGCCGTCACCGGCACCAAGATCTTCATCTCGGCCGGCGAGCAGGACATCACCGAGAACATCATCCACCTCGTGCTCGCCCGCATCGAGGGCGCGCCGGCCGGCACCAAGGGCATCTCGCTCTTCGTCGTGCCGCGGAACAAGCTGCGCGAAGATGGCTCCGTCGCCGAGAACAACCACGTGTCCTGCGGCTCGATCGAGCACAAGATGGGCATCCACGGCAACGCGACCTGCGTGATGAACTATGACGGCGCTGAGGGTTGGCTGGTCGGTGAGGAAAATCGCGGCCTCAACGCCATGTTCGTGATGATGAACGAGGCGCGCCTCGGCGTCGCGATCCAGGGGCTCAGCCAGTCCGAGGTCGCCTATCAGAACGCCGTGGCCTATGCGAAGGAGCGCCTGCAGGGCCGCGCGCTGACGGGGCCCAAGGAGCCGGACAAGCCGGCCGATCCGATCATCGTCCACCCCGACGTGCGCCGGACGCTGATGTCGATCAAGGCGTTCAACGAGGCGGCGCGCGCCTTCGTGCTCTGGAACGCGCTCAAATCCGACATCTCCCATCGCTCCGGCGATTCCGCCGAGCGCCAGGCGGCGGACGACCAGCTCGGCCTGATGACACCGGTGCTCAAGGGCGTGCTCACCGATATCGGCTTCGACAATGCCGTGAAGGCGCAGCAGATCTTCGGCGGCCACGGCTACATCGCCGAGACCGGCATGGAGCAGTTCGTGCGCGATGCCCGCATCGCTATGATCTACGAGGGCGCCAACGGCGTGCAGGCGATGGACCTCGTCGGCCGCAAGCTCGGCCGCGACGGCGGGCGCGCCATCATGGCCTTCTTCAACGAGGTCGGCGGCTTCCTGAAGGAGAATGCCGGGGACGAGGGGCTGAAACCCCTGCTCGGGCCGCTCCAGCTCTCGCTCGGCCATCTCCAGCAGGCGGCGATGTGGTTCATGAACAACGCGCTCGCCAAGCCCGACAATGCCGGCGCCAGCGCGAGCGACTTCATGCACCTGCTGGGGCTCGTCTCGCTCGGCTACATGTGGGCGCGGATGGCCAAGGCGGCGCAGGAGAAGCTGAAGGCCGGCGCCGACCCTCGGATGAGCGCCAAACTGGTGACCGCCCGCTTCTTCATGGAGCGCGCCCTGCCGGAGACCGCAGCCCATCTGGCGCGGATCACGGCCGGGGCGGATACGACCATGGCGCTGGCGCCCGAGCAGTTCTGACGGCTAGGCTCGACACAAAACAACGAGACCGGAGGCCCCGATGGCAGACGCATTCATCTACGACCACGTCCGCACGCCGCGCGGCAAGGGCAAGGCCGACGGCGCGCTGCACGAGGTCACCGCGATCGAGCTCGGCACCCAGGCGCTGCGCGCGATCAAGGACCGCAACGGCCTCGACCCGCTCCTCGTCGAGGATGTGGTGATGGGCTGCGTCGATCCGGTCGGCGAGGCCGCCGCCGACATCGCCCGCACCGTCGCGCTCAAGGCCGGCTACGGTGAGGCAGTGCCGGGCGTGCAGATCAACCGCTTCTGCGCGTCGGGCCTCGATGCGGTGAACCTCGCCGCGGCCCAGGTCATGTCCGGTCAGAAGGAGATGGCGATCGGGGGCGGCGTCGAATCGATGTCGCGCATCGGCATGGGCGCCTCCGGCTTCGGCATCGCGGTCGATCCGAGCGTCGCCATCGACACCTGGTTCATGCCGCAGGGCGTCTCGGCCGACCTGATCGCGACGAAATACGGCTTCTCGCGCGACGATGTCGACGCCTTCGCGGTGCGCTCGCACCAGCGCGCGGCGCAGGCCTGGAAGGAGGGCCGCTTCAGGCGCTCGGTGATCCCGGTCACCGACGTCAACGGCTTGACCCTGCTCGACCATGACGAGACCATCCGCCCCGACGCCAACATGCAGGCGCTGGCCGCGCTGAAGCCCTCCTTCGTCCAGATGGGCGAAATGGGCGGCTTCGATGCGGTCGCGACCGCAGCCCATCCGGATGTCGAGTTCATCGATCACGTCCACCATGCCGGCAATTCCTCGGGCATCGTCGACGGGGCGGCGGCCGTCCTCGTCGGCTCGAAGAAGGCGGGCCGCGCCGCGGGCCTGAAGCCGCGCGCCCGGATCAGGGCTTTCGCCACGGTCGGCTCCGATCTCGCGCTGATGCTGACCGGCCCGGTCGACGTGACCGGGCGCGTGCTGAAGAAGGCCGGCATGACCACCAGGGACATCGACCTCTTCGAGCTGAACGAAGCCTTCTCCTCGGTGGTGCTGCGCTACCAGCAGGCGCTCGACATCGACGACGCGATCCTCAACGTCAACGGCGGCGCCATCGCCATGGGCCATCCGCTCGGCGCGACCGGGGCGATGGTGCTCGGCACCGTGCTCGACGAGCTGGAGCGGCAGGACAAGCAGACCGCCCTGGTGACGCTGTGCGTCGCGGTCGGCATGGGCGTCGCCACCATCATCGAGCGGGTGTGATCATGCCGAAACTCGACATCGAGAGCATTCCCGTCCGTGGTGGCAGCTCCTACCCGGCGCAATATGCCGGGCAGGTCGAGGGCCGCAGTTCGCGCAGCCTCGGCGATGCCGCGGGCTTGAGCCAATATGGCGTTCGCATCTGTTACCTCGACCCCGGCGCCTGGTCCTCGCAGCGTCATTGGCACGAGCGGGAGGACGAATTCGTCATGGTCCTGACCGGCGCGTTGGTGCTGATCGACGATGCCGGCGAACAGCCGATGCGGCCGGGCGATTGTGCCGGCTTCAAGGCCGGTGACGGCAATGGCCATCATTTCGTCAATCGCTCTTCCGCCCCGGCTTCCTTTCTCGTCGTCGGCTCGCGGTCGCCCGGCGAGACGGCGCATTACCCGGATATCGACCTCGTCATGACAAGGAACGCCGAGGGTTCCCGCTACATCCGCAAAGACGGAACGTCCTACTGACGCGTTGTCGCGAAGGCGCAGGGAGAGAGACCATGAACCTCACCAATTTCCGCTTCGAGACCGACGCCGACGGCATCGCGCTGGCGATATGGGACATGCCCGGCCGCTCGATGAACGTCATCACCCCTGAGGTGATGGAAGAGCTGAACGGAATCGTCGACAAAGTCGCTTCCGACGAGGCGATCAAGGGCTGCGTCGTCACCTCCGGCAAGGAGAGCTTTTCCGGCGGCGCCGACCTCACCATGCTCCAGGGCCTGCGCGATCTCTATGTGCGGCTCGCGAAGGAGAAGGGCGAGGCCGCCGCGATGCAAAGCTTCTTCGAGGAGAGCCGCAAGCTCAGCCGGCTCTACCGCAAGCTCGAGACCTGCGGGAAACCCTTCGCCGCCGCGATCCACGGGGTCTGCCTCGGCGGCGCCTTCGAGCTCTCGCTCGCCTGCCAGTACCGCGTCGTCTCCGACGATGCCGTAACCCGCCTCGGCCTGCCCGAGATCAAGGTCGGGCTCTTTCCGGGTGCCGGCGGCACCCAGCGCGTGTCGCGCCTGATGCAGACCGGCGACGCGCTCCAGATGATGTTCAAGGGTGAGCAGCTGAAGCCGCTGCCGGCCCGCAACATCGGCCTCGTCCATGCGGTCGTGCCGCGCGCCGATCTCGTCCAGAACGCCAGGGACTGGCTCAAGGCCAACCCGCAGGCGACGGCGCCCTGGGACCAGAAGGGCTACAAGCTGCCCTCCGGCAAGGTGCATTCGCCGGCCGGCATGCAGATCTGGCCGCCGGCCAACGCGATCTACCGCCGCGAGACCAACGACAACTACCCGGCCGCCCGCGCCATCCTCTCGGCGGTCTATGAGGGCTTGCAACTGCCGATCGACCTCGCCTTGCAGGTCGAGAGCCGCTACTTCGCCAAGATCCTGCGGACGAAGGAGGCGGCCTCGATGATCCGCTCGCTCTTCGTCTCGATGCAGGAATTGAACAAGGGCGCCCGCCGCCCGGCCGATCTGCCGCCCTCGAAGCTGAAGAAGGTCGGCGTCGTCGGCGCCGGCTTCATGGGCGCCGGCATCGCCTATGTCACGGCGCTGGCCGGGCTCGACGTCGTGCTGGTCGACCGCGACATCGAGGCGGCCGAGAAGGGCAAGGCCTATTCGCGCAAGCTGGTCTCCGACCAGATCATGAAGGGCCGCGCCAGGACCGCCGATCGCGACGCGCTGCTTTCCCGCATCAACACCAGCGCCGACTATGCCGATCTCAAGGGCTGCGACCTGATCGTCGAGGCCGTCTTCGAGGACCCCAAGGTCAAGGCCGAGGTGATCGGCAAGGTCGAGGCCGTGGTCGGCCCGCGCACGATCTTCGGCTCCAACACCTCGACCTTGCCGATCACGGGGCTCGCCGCGCATTCCGGGCGGCCGAAGAACTTCATCGGCATCCATTTCTTCTCGCCGGTCGAGAAGATGCTGCTGGTCGAGGTCATCATGGCGAAGAAGACCGGCGACAAGGCGCTCGCCATGGCGCTGGACTATGTCCGCGCGATCAGGAAGACGCCGATCGTCGTCAACGACAGGCGCGGCTTCTACGCCAATCGCTGCGTCGGAAACTATCTGCGCGAAGGCCATCTGATGCTGATGGAGGGCGTGCCGCCGGCGATGATCGAGGCGGCGGGGAAGCAGGCCGGCATGCCGGTCGGCCCGCTCTCGCTCAACGACGAGGTCGCGCTCGACCTCGCGCTGAAGATCGTCAAGGCGACGAAGGCTGAACTCGGCGAGGCCGCCGTCGATCCGCTGCAGGAGAAGCTCCTGATCGCCATGGTCGAGACCAATGGCCGGCTCGGCCGCAAGAACCGCAAGGGCTTCTACGATTATCCGGAGGCCGGGCCGAAGCGGCTCTGGCCGGGCCTCGCCGGTCTCGTCGGCAGGCGGCGCGACCCCGAGAGCGTCGACATGGAGGAGCTGAAGCAGCGTCTCCTGGTGACGCAGGCCCTCGAAGCGGCAAGAACCTATGAGGAAGGCGTCGTCACCGATCCGCGCGAGGCCGATGTCGGCTCGATCATCGGCTTCGGCTTCGCGCCGTTCACGGGCGGCACGCTCTCCTACATCGACAATATGGGCGCCGCCGCTTTCGTGAAGCTCTGCGAGAAGCTGGCCAAGGCCCATGGCGAGCGCTTCAGGCCGAACCGGCTCCTGAAGCGCATGGCCAGGACCGGCGAGAGCTTCTACGGCGCGGCGGGAAAGGCGGCGGCCTGAGCGGTCCTCAGTTCGCCACGGCCCGGATCGTCCGGCGCAGCTTGCCGACCAGTTCCTCCACCTGCGCTTCGCTGATGATCAGCGGCGGCGAGAAGGCGACGGTGTCGGCGGCAGTGCGGATCATCAGCCCCTCCTCGTGGAAGGCGCGCTCGATGAATTCGTAGCCGCGCTTGCCGGCCCCCTCCGCGCGCGGGGCGAGGTCGAAGGCGCCGACCATGCCGAGCGTGCGGATATCGACGACGTTCGGCTCCCCCTTCAGGCTCATCACCGCATCGGCGAAGGCGCCCTCCATGCTCAGCGCCCGCTCGAACAGCCCCTCGTCGCGGTAGATGTCGAGCGAGGCGAGCGCGGCGGCCGCCGCCAGCGGGTGGCCGGAATAGGTATAGCCGTGGAACAGCTCGATGACGTTGTCCGGCCCGCCCATGAAGGCGTCGTAGATGGGCTTGCGCACGATCACGCCCCCCATCGGCACGGCGCCGGAGGTGACGCCCTTGGCGAAGGTGATCATGTCGGGGACGACGCCGTAGCGCTCGGCCGCGAAGGCGAAGCCCAGCCGCCCGAAGCCGGTGATGACCTCGTCGAAGATCAGGAGGATGCCGTGCTTGTCGCAGAGCTCGCGCAGGCGCTTGAGATAGCCCTTCGGCGGCGGCAGCGCACCGGTCGAGCCCGCCATCGGCTCGACGATCACCGCGGCGATGGTCGAGGCGTCGTGCAGCGCGACGATGCGCTCGAGATCGTCGGCGAAATGCGCGCCGTAGTCCGGCTCGCCCTTGCTGAACGCCTGTTTCTCCCGGTCATAGGTATGGGGCAGGTGGTCGACGCCGGCGAGCAGCGAGCCGAAGAACTTGCGGTTGTTCGACATGCCGCCGACGGAGATGCCGCCGAAGCCGACGCCGTGATAGCCGCGCTCGCGGCCGATCAGCCGGGTCTTGGTCGCCTTGCCGGTGACGTTCCAGTAGGCGAGCGCGATCTTAAGCGCTGAATCCGCCGCTTCCGAGCCGGAGCCGGCGAAGAAGACATGGTCGAGATCGCCCGGCGCCAGCGCCGCGATGCGGGCGGCGGCGGCGAACACCTTGGGATGGCCGTACTGGAAGGAGGGGGCGTAGTCGAGGTCGCGGGCCTGGGCCTGGATCGCCTGGACGATCGGTTCGCGCGCATGGCCGGCGTTGCAGCACCACAGGCCCGCGGTGCCATCCATGATTGGCCTGTTGTCAGGCGTGTAGTAGAACATGCCCTCGGCGCGGGCGATCATCCGCGGGTTCTTCTTGAACGCCCGGTTCGACGTGAACGGCATCCAATAGGCTTCGAGGTCGTTCGGCGCGGCGGCGGCGGTGGTCGCAGACATAATCGCATCCTGTGGATTAACCTTAGTTCAACCCTAGCAGGAGCTGCCGGCCTGTAAATCGCCATCATGGCCGTCATGGCGGCGTTCGGCGGATGGCGGCCAGATCAAAACCACGGCATGTGGGCAGACCCCGGCTCGCCGATGGCGTAAAATCTTTTTGGGGCGAGCATGGAACTGAACGGACCCCGATGGCGGAAGGCGACGATGATCCTGGACGGCTGGACGAACGGGCCGCGGCGATCATTCGCGCGGAGCTCGACCACGTGCTCGCCTCCGACGCCTTTCGGGCCGCTCCCCAGCTTTCGGCATTCCTGAGCTTCGTCGTCGGGCGCACGCTTGCGGGCCGGGCGGCGGAGCTGAAGGGCTATACCATCGCCGTCGAAGGGCTCGGCCGGCCGGCCGACTTCAATCCGCAGCTCGATCCGATCGTGCGCGTCGAGGCCGGGCGGCTGCGGCGGGCGCTGGCGCAGTATTATGCCGGCGACGGAGATGGCGACGCCGTGCGGATCTCGATGCCGGTCGGCGGCTATGTCCCGGTCTTCACCTGGTTCGGCGCCGAGGCCGGCCGCATCGTGGAGGAGCCTGCCGATGACGCGCCGGAGCCCGATCGGGGCCTCGTTCGGCGCTGGACCTGCCTGATCCTCGTGGTGCCGGCAATGATCCTCGTCATGCTCGCCTGCTGGTATCTGTCGCCGATGCGCCGGGCGGCCCGCTCGGCCGCGGGGGGGGGGGGGGGGGGGGCGGCGG